>CAYXPN010000062.1:0-9053 GCA_964467075.1 uncultured Planctomycetaceae bacterium | reverse complement strand
AGTGGCACCCGGCGGTCTGTCTTCAGCACTGCTGGACAAGCCGGCAGTGGCACCCAGCGGTCTGTCTTCAGCACTGCTGGACAAGCCGGCAGTGCCATCCGGCCGCAACGCCACAGCCCCACCGGCTTGCCTTCCCAGGCGATTGTCAGGCACGGGGTGCCTGACCTACACAACTCTAAGCGGGACCAACTAATGTTTGCACGGTGGCTTGGCGGCCTTTTTCTTCAGCCCCGACCGTGCAACCTTTGCCGATCTCCGCTTAAGGGCGACGCATGCGTCGCCCCTACACGGTGCGCGTGGCACCCAGCCGCGGCGTATGCCCGGCCCGGGCCGCTATGCCACCAGCCCCCGCAGGAACTCCACGCTGCGGGCGATGTTCTCCTCAGAACCATAGCATTCAATCGACAGCACCCCGCTCCACTCGGTCTCGTGGAGGTACTCGATGCACATGCGGATATTCTCGGCATTCACCCCTCCGCCGATCGGCACTTCGCTGGTGCCGATGCTGGTCTCTTCGCCCCTGACCGCCGCGGCCAGTTGGGGGCTCACGTCCTTCACGTGGGCGTGCGAGAGATACTTACGGAAACGTTTCAGATACTCCAGCGGGTCGTTGCCCGAAATGAACGTGTTGCCCGTGTCAAAATTGAACCGCAGGAATTGCGACTCGAAATGGGCAAACACCCTTTCGAGGAAATCGCCGTTGGTGGTGTAGGGCCCATGGGTCTCGATGTTGAGCACCACGCCGTAGTCTTCGGCCCAGGAGAGACACTGGCGGTAGTTCTCGCAGGTGATGCGGAAGATTTCCTCGTCGCTGTATCCCTCGGGCTTGGCGGCGCCGTCGGTGGTGTCCACGATCGGGCAGCCGACCTCCGCGGCAAAACGGATGGCCTGTTGCACATAGGGCACCCCGTAGCTGGCGCCGTCGGGGCCCATCATGGGATAGGCGGCGTCGATCTGCGAGACACGCAGCCCCTTCCCGTCGAGGTATCGGCGCAGGGCCCGCGGGTTGGACTGCAGCGAGACGGCCGGATCATAGCCCAGTCCGTGAACAAAGTATTGCCCGTGGATCACGCCGAACTCGATGTGCGAGAGGCCGTGGCGCAGGGCCGACTGGACAGCCATCTCGAAATTGCCGCTCAGCGTACGCCAGTTGTCCGTGTGCATTCCCAGTTCGATCATCAGTTTTCTCCCGCCTCGGAAAGTCACCAGCCGCCGATCCTGCCACTCCCGGCCCCGGCGGCTCTGGTCCGGCCGATCGGCCGTGTCGGTCATACCCCGGCAGGCTGCCTGTCCGAACTGATCAGCCGGGGTTGCCCGCCAGCATAGGACCGTGCGCAAGGGGCTGCAAGCCCCTGGGCGAGGGGCACAGTGTCGTTCTGCGTCCTCCAGGCGGCTGATACGCTACGGGCAGGGGCGGATGCACTCGTCGGCAGGCGAGCCCCGCGACAAATGGGCGCCGATCGGGGCCCTCGGGGCAGCCGGTCCAAGCGGTGCAGGCGGGATGGCGAGCCCTCAAGCCGGGCAGCGCGGCAAAGAGCGGCCAGAGGGCCGCGATTTGACCTGGAGCAAAATGCGGGTTTCGGCTAGGCTTCATCTCAAATCGGTAGCCACGCTCGGTGAGAGCGTGGATGATTGTAGCCACGCTCGCCAGAGCGTGGACCGAACACGTCCTTCCAGCGGTAGCCACGCTCACCAGAGCGTGGACCGAACACGTCCTTCCAGCGGTAGCCACGCTCGGTGAGAGCGTGGGGCGAAGCGAAACGACGTATTGCGGTCGATTGGTTGTCCACCGTCCGGCTTTCGGCGGCTACGGCGCGCGAGCCCGGAGGGACGCCGCGGGGGGAGACAGGAGAGACGAGCCGTGAAGCGCGTACTTGTGCTGGGGTTGCTGGCCGCGCTGGCCGCGGGGGCAGGTTACCTGGTGATGACCTGGCGCGTGGACGTCCACTACGACGAAGACGGCCGGCTGGCCTGCGTAGTGGCCGCGCCCAAGCACGGCGCCGCGGCGATGCCGACCTGGCCTGCCTTCGGGCCGACAGCCAGGCCCGAGGAGCGAATCGATACCTTGCGCATCGCCTCGTTCCGGCTGGCCGGCCTCGATGAGTCGCGCCTGAGCGACCCGCGCGTGGGCGAGGTGTTGGCTCGCGTGGTTCCGCAGTTCCAGATCGTGGCCCTTCAGGGGCTAAAGGGCCAGCCGCGGCGCACAATGGTCCGGCTCGTGGAGCTGGTCAATCGGGCAGGCGCGGCGCAGGGGGCAGCCGAGCCGCGGTACAGCTTTGCAGTGGCCGAGCCTGATTGCCCGGCCGCGGACCGCCGCTACTGCGCGTTTGTCTTCGACCAACAGCGCGTGGAGATCGACCGTTCGATGCTCCACGTGGTGGCGGATGCCCAGCGGCGCCTGCGATGCGCGCCGTTGGTGGGATTGTTCCGCACGCGGGGGCCCGATCCGGCCGAAGCCTTCACGTTCAAGCTGCTCTGTGTGGACACGACTCCCGAACAGGCGGCCCTGGAGCTCGATTTGCTCGACGACGTGTTTCGCACTGAACGGGGTGACGGGCTGGGCGAGGACGACGTAATCCTCTTGGGCCACCTGGGGGCTGACGAGGGTCATCTGGGTCGGCTCGGGCAACTGCTGGATATGACGGCCGCCATCACGTCTTTGCCCACCATGGTCCACGGCGGACGCCGAACCGACAACATTCTCTTCGACCTGCGGGCCACCACGGAGTTCACGGGACGGGCCGGAGTGGTGGACCTGATGCGGGAGCTGGACATGCCGACCCAGCAGGTGGCCTCGATTTCTGCACACCTGCCTGTATGGGCCGAGTTCTCCGCCTTTGAGGGGGGTGTGGTGGCCGAAATCGCCTCAGGGCCGGTTGCCGAGCGTAAATAAGACGGGTTGCCCAGCGTAAACAGGATGGGCAAACCGAGGCACGCAGCGGCAACCGCCCCCCGATGAGGGAAAAACGGGGGATTCTCCGGGCGGGTTATAGCCTGCGGCGGGCCCGCCTATTAAAATAACGTCAATCTTTCTTTCCATCTAAACCGCGCGTTCGCGGCGGGAGTCGGTGATGAGCGGCTGGCAAGAACGCGGCGACGGGCTGGACTCTTCCCAATTGTTCGATCCGCTGTGCGTCCAGCGGAGCGAACCGGTCGGCGATCTGGAGGCGGCCGAGATCGAAGCCGTCTGTCAGGCGGCCACGCCGGGACCCATGGTCCTCGACGACGAGGCCGACGGTGAGGGTTCCGTCGTGGCCACCCTGCCCGACGGCCGCACGATCGTCAGCCTGACCACGCACGCGGCCCACTCCGAGACCGAGGTCGCGGCCGCCATCGAGGCCAATGCCCGACTGATCTGCAAGGCCCGGTATTTCCTGCTGCGTCTGCTCCGGGACCGGGAGCGCTGGCAGGAAGAGCGGGCCAGACTGTTGGACAAGCTCGGCGCGCTGGAGGCCGAGGTGGAGCGCCTGCGGGGCTTTGAGACCGAGCTGGCCGAGGTACCGACTGCGCAGCCGCCTGGGAAGCGCAAACGCTGGTCGCCGTTTCGTCCTCGATAGAGTCGGCCTTTACCGGTTGCGAGCGGGGGCGTGCTCGTTGGACGGGTTTCCGGATGCGGGCCAGCGGCCAGCGCGGGCCGGCTGGTGATAGGCGTTGCCTGGCCGACCATCGACCGGGCCATTCGCGGCGTGGTGCGGCCAGCAGGCATCCTCATCATCGCGATCGCGGCCGGGGTCCAGCGTACGCTCGAAGCCGCCCCCACTTCCCGGCAGGTGTCCGATCTGCACAACGGCGCAAGGCTCTCCCTGCGAACAGAAGATGGCGTAGAACACGAGCCCCTCTTCACGGTAGAATAGTAGGGGTACAAGGAAGGGTTGGCATGGAACTCCCTTTTACAGAGACCCAGACACTGGCCAGCCCCACATATACAACCACGGGGTCAACGAAGATGAAGTCCGTGAAGTGCTCGCCCGGCCGGGCGAGGATCGCCCGAGTTTCGATGACTCCCGTATGGCGCTTGGTCAAACGCAAGCAGGCCGTTACTTGCGAGTGATTTACGTTCCCGACCCCGGTGGCGACAGTGCTTTCGTGGTCACGGCTTACGAACTGCGGGGCCAACAACTACAGGCCTACCGCCGCCGAAGGCGAAGGAGAGGCAAATGAGCAAAGAACCATTTCCACCTGGATGGGATAAATCGCGCGTGCAGCGTCTGATCTCTCACTACGAACAGATGGACGACGACGCGATCGTAGCGGAAGATGAAGCCGCTCAAGAGGCCGAAGGCCAAACAGTCATGGTGATCCCAACCGAGTTGGTACCCGCCGTTCGAGAGTTGATTGCCAAGAAGACGAGTCCGTGACAGGGCCGCTCGAGCAGACCGCGGCCGCGGTACCGGGTCTACTGAATTCCCAGGCTGCCAGCCAGCCGCCGCGGCTGAGCTGGATGTTAGGGAGCCGATCGTGGGCACGGAAGGCGAAAGCCTCTATGCGGACCAGCGTTCCTCCAGCGAGCCGCCCGCGGCCGGCCCGGACGATCGGGTCTTGGGGCCGCGCTTTCTCGAAGCGGTCGGCTTTGCGCTCGAGTGCCACGCCGGTCAGCGGCGAAAGCTCTCCGGCACACCCTACGTGGCCCATCTGCTGGCCGTGGGGGCCACGGTCCTCGACCATGGCGCCCGGGAGGACGAAGCCATTGCCGCGCTGTTGCACGATGCGATCGAGGACGCCGGCGGCAGGGCGACCCGGGAGCTGATCCGCGAGCGCTTCGGCCCGCGTGTGGCTGAGATCGTCGAGGAGTGTTCCGATACCGACCAGACACCCAAGCCGCCCTGGGCCCGGCGCAAGGCCGCCTTCATCGCCCGGCTGCCTTCGGCGTCGGCCGCGGCGCGCCTGGTGATCGCCGCGGACAAGTTGCACAACGTGCGCTCGCTGCTGGCCGACTATCGCCGTCTGGGGGACGAGGTTTGGGTCCACTTCCGCGGCGGGCGCGAAGGCACGCTGGGCTACTATCGGGCGGTCTGCGACGCACTCCAACAGGCGGGCGGCGGGCCGCTGGTCGCGGAACTCCAGCGTGCCGTAGCCGAGCTCGATCGCGCGGTGGCCGAGCTCGACGAAGCCGCAGGGTCCTGATCCTCCGCGGCCGGAAGGCGAGCATCCTGGCGAGCCGTGCGTGGCCGAATGCTCGCGGCTCGGCAGGAGCCTCGCCCTTCCGACGGGCGCCGCGCCCTCCCGCTGATTGTCGTTCCGGGCGGCTCGGCAGGGGTTTTGCCCTCCCGGCAACCGGTCAGCCGGAAACGCCTGATTCCCGGGTATTCTCGCGTTTGGAGACGGTGGACAACTACGCTTGGCCCACGCACCGCGCGACCTGCCAGGGGGCTGTGTTCCGGCCCCTGGAGACTTGCTTTGGGCCGGTGCGGCGAGCATAATCGTAGCATTCCCGGCCCCGGCCTGCGGCGGCGCAAAGCAGCGCCGCCGGGGGAAGCAGTGTTGCGGGGGCCGGCAGTCGAGTTTGTCTTACAAGTCCGTCCTACAAGATGCTTGCGCATAGGGAGGGCCGCCATGAGCAAGGCCGCAAGAGACGTTGCTTCGCGTCGTCAGTTCCTCAGAAACAGCGGCCGGATCGCCGCGGCCACCACGCTGGCCGGCCTGGCTGTGCCGCGCGTGCACGCCGCGGAGAACAACACGATCCAGGTGGCACTGATCGGTTGCGGGGGCCGGGGCACCGGCGCGGCGGGCGATGCGATGTCCGCCGAGCAGGGGCCGGTCAAGCTGGTGGCCATGGCCGACGTGTTCGAGAACCGCCTGCAGTCCAGTTTCAATGGTCTGAAGTCACGGTTCGGCGAGAAGGTCGACGTGCCCCAGGATCGCCGGTTCGTGGGCTTCGACGGCTACCAGAAGGCCATGGACTGCCTGCGGCCGGGCGACATCGCCATCTTCGCCACTCCGCCGGGCTTCCGCTGGGTGCATTTCGGCTATGCCGTCCAGAAGGGGCTCCACGTGTTCATGGAAAAGCCGATCACCGTCGACGGCCCCACGTCGCGGCGCATGATCGAGCAGGCCAAGGCCGCCACGGCCAAGAACCTCAAGGTGGGCGTGGGCCTGATGTCGCGCCACAGCCGGCACCTCGAGCAACTGGCCGAACGCATCCGCGCAGGCGACCTCGGCCAGATCGTCGCCCTGCGCGCCTATCGCATGCACGGGCCGATCGGCTCGGCCTTCTCCACCAAATGGCCCGGCAATCCCAGCGAGCTGCTCTGGCAAATCCAGCGCTTCCACAGTTTCATCTGGGCGGGCGGCGGTTGCTACAGTGATTTCTACATCCACGGGATCGATCACTGCTGCTGGATGAAAGACGCCTGGCCCATTAAGGCCCAGGGGCTCGGCGGACGCCATTATCGCGGCCAATGGGTGGACCAGAACTTCGATTCGTATTCCATCGAATACACCTTCGCCGACGGCGCGAAACTGATCTACGACGGCCGGTGCATGCCCGGCGCACAGACGATCTATTGCAGCTTTGCACACGGCACCAAGGGCATCGCCGTGGTCTCGCGCTCGGGCGACTGCGGGGCCCCTTCGAGCATCCACACGGGCCAGAATCCGGACGGCGCCAGCAAGGTCTGGCAGTCGGAGGTGCCGGCCGGCCAGGGCAATCCGTATCAGAATGAATGGAACGACCTGATCGATGCCATCCGCCGCGACCAGCCCTACAACGAGGCCGAGCGAGGGGTGATGGCCAGCCTGGTGACTTCCATGGGGCGCAGGGCCGCGCATACCGCGGTGGACGTCACGCTGGAGCAGATGCTCAACAGCGAGCACGAATACGCACCCGGCCTGGACAAGTTGACATCGGACTCTCCCCCGCCGTTGCAGTCCGACGCCGAGGGCAAGTATCCCGTGCCCCAGCCGGGCATCGTGACCGATCGGGAGTATTGACCCCCCAGAGCAACGTTTAACGGCAAGCCGAAGGCGAAGGCGCCGAACGGCAAGCCCAAGGCAGTTTAACGGCAAGCCGAAGGCGACGGTGCTACTGGGAGCGCCAGCGCCTGCGGCTTGCCCTTATCCGAGCACCAGACGCCGAGAAGGAGAGACCCATGTTGCAGCGATTTCTTGTACTGCGGCCGGATCGCTCGTCGCGCCGGTTCGTCGTGTGGATGGCCGTCTTGCTCGCGGTCGGTTGCTGGGGGTTGTGCTTGGCCACAGCGCCCATGGCGGCCGAATCCGCCCCGCGGCCGAACATCGTCTTCGTCTTCTGCGACGACCATGCCTACCAGGCCATCAGCGCCTACCAGGAGGTCAGCGCCTATGGACTGGACCTCAACCGCACGCCGAACATCGATCGGCTGGCCCAAGAAGGCATGCGCTTCGACAACTGCTTGGTGACCAATTCGATCTGCGGCCCGTGCCGGGCGGTGGTCCAGACCGGCAAGTACAGCCACCGGAACGGCTTCTACTGCAACGGCGACCGGTTCGACGGCACCCAGCAGACCTTTCCCAAGCTGCTTCGCGCGGCGGGCTACCAGACCGCGGTGGTCGGCAAATGGCACCTCGGCGAGCACATGGCCCCGCAAGGATATGACTACTCCGAGGTGCTCATCGGCCAGGGGCCCTACTACAACCCTACCATGCTCCTCGACGCGGACGGCGACGGGCAGCACGACGGGCGCGAGCCACACACGGGCTACACCACGGACATCATCACCGATCTGGCCCTGGCGTGGCTCAGAACCAAACGCGACCCGAGCCGGCCGTTCATGCTGATGATCCAACACAAGGCGCCGCACCGCAACTGGCAGCCGGGACCCGGACATCTGAACTTGTACGACGACGTGACCATCCCTGAGCCGGACACCTTGTTCGACGACTACCAAGGTCGGGGCACGCCGGCCAAGACCCAGGACATGTCCATCGCCCGGACCATGAACGCCTCGGATTTGAAACTCTCGCCGCCCGGCGGGCTCACGCCCGAGCAGCGCGCCCGGTGGGACGCCGCCTACGAGCCGAAGAACGAGGCCTTCCGTCGGGCCAGTCTGGAAGGCAAGGACCTGGTCCGCTGGAAATACCAGCGCTACATAAAGGATTATCTGCGCTGCATCGCTTCGGTCGATGACAACCTGGGTCGCGTGCTCCGCTACCTGGACGAGTCCGGCCTGGCCGAGAGCACGGTGGTGATCTACAGCTCCGACCAGGGGTTCTATCTGGGCGAGCACGGCTGGTTCGACAAGCGGTGGATCTACGAGGAATCGCTGCGCACCCCGCTGTTGGTGCGCTGGCCGGGCGTGGTCAAGCCGGGAAGCGTCAACCAGGACATCGTCTCGAACCTCGATTTCGCCGAGACCTTTCTGGACATCGCCGGGGTGGAGACTCCCGCGGACATGGAGGGCCGCAGCCTGGTCCCGCTGCTTGAGGGCCGGCTGCCCGCGGATTGGCGCAAGTCGTTCTACTACCACTACTACGAGTATCCCGCGGTCCACAGCGTGCGTCGCCATTACGGCGTGGTCACGGCCCGCTACAAGCTGATCCACTTCTACCCCCATCCTTGGGATCGCAACCCGGTGGACGAGTGGGAGCTTTACGACCTGAAGACCGACCCCAAGGAGCTGCAGAGCGTCTACGGTGATCCCGATTACGCCGCGGTGCAAAACGAGCTGGAACAAGAGCTGGCGCGCCTGCGCCGCGAACTAAAGGTGCCGGACCCCGATCCGCCGCAGACGGCCCGCGGCCGGCCGCGGCCGGCAAGCAAGTGACGTCCTTCTTCCGCGCAGGTGTGCTCGGAGCAATACGGTAAGTGGCCGAGCAGCCAAGTCAGCAGGATTCAGCAGGATAGTCGCGCTAAGCGGAGATCGGCAAAGGTTGCACGCTCGAGGCTGGAAGAAGAAGATGACCGGCGCCATTTGTGCGAAGCCGGGCACCGACCGAAGGTTGGTCGCGGGCCGCCCAAAGGCAAATGGTGCCTGCCACCTTTTCCCCGCAATTGCGGAAACAATTCCTTTACAATTTCTAACGAGAGTGTAGCATCAATACAGGCGCTCGTTGCGACAGTCACACTTCAGAGACCA
>CAYXPN010000061.1:8830-20425 GCA_964467075.1 uncultured Planctomycetaceae bacterium | reverse complement strand
ACCGACAAGGCGAAATGGTGGGTCTGCGCCTACGGCTTGACCCACCCTACGCGCCCGGCAGCGACACGAGTGTTCACAAATCGCGCACGCTGATTTAGCATGCGTCGCCCACACCGTGCCGGGGCACAGGCCCTCTTGCCCCAAACCCCAAGAGGCAACTCAAGGCACGCTCAATTATGGGGTAGTCTTGCCGGCGACGCCACTCGGGCGAAGAGGCCGGCGCTGGTTTTCCGAAAATGCGGGTGGGCGCTCGTCCGATCGCTGTTCTGCGGAGGGTGGCACCTTTGGAGGCATGGCGACAGGCGCGTGAGGCGCGCGGGGGGCCCGCCATGCCGATAGGGGCGACGCATGCGTCGCCCCTACCGATGCGGCAACTCCTACCCACGTGTCACCCAGCCAGCCACACCCTTCCCAGGGCGGCCACCCTACCTCTTTGCAGTCACCCCAGTCTTAGCGGCAAAATACCCCTCGACAGCCGGCTGTGCGGGGGCCTGCCCCGCAGTCGGGCGACAGGGCTTTGCGGAGGTCTGTCGTCGGCGCGCGCGGCTCGCCTGAGCCCGGCGAGGTCGCCGGGGGGGGTCGCGCGCCGGTCGGCCGGTTCTTTCCGCGAATCTCGCTTCCGGCCGCTACTGTCCATAGGACTTGCGCATCCTGCCAATGCGGGCCGCACCGCTGTAATCCTCGTCTGCAAACCACCCGCCGGCGCCCCGCGGCCTGGCGATTCGTGATGGAAAATTGGGTACGAGCAGGCCTCCGGTACGACCGAACGCCAACCGGGTGCGGCAAGGCGCCGGCGTCTTGCCTTGGAAGCACGACGCGGCACGAAAAACCTTAGGACTTGTAAAGGAATTGTTTGCCGAATTCGATGCCCAGCCCCGGGTGGCCGGGGCTGGAGCGAAGCGAAGCCCCGGGAAGTAATACTCTTACAAGTTCTTACAATTCTCTAGCGCGGCCCTTGGCGCCCCGCCTCCCCCCAAAATGGTACGCGCGCGGCCACTCGTATGGTAAGATAAGTGCCGAAGTCCACAAGGCCCGCCCATGGACCCTGGACTATCCATTCGCCTACCAACACGGGCGGGCACACGGTTGATGCTGAATATGCGCCGATGAGCATTGCCACATACCAAGCGCTGACCGAGACCGCTCGGCCCACGCCCGGCATCGCTCCAGGTCCGCCGGCCCAATACGACACGCTCGTCAAGGTAGCCCATTGGCGCGCCCAGGCACAGCCCGACGATTGTGCGTTTGTGTTCCTCGTGGACGGCGAGGAGCAGGAAGAGCGGATCAGCTACGCGCAACTGGACCGTCGTGCCCGGGCGATTGCCGCGGAGCTTCAGGCCCGCGGGGCCGCGGGCCGGCGCGTGCTGTTGGTCTTCGATCCGGGGCTGGAATACAACGCGGCGCTGTTCGGCTGTCTCTATGCGGGCGCAGTGGCCGTGCCGGTCTATCCGCCCGACCCGTTTCGGGCCCAGCGCACCCTGCCGCGCTTGCAGTCCATTCTGCAAGATGCACAGGCCGATTTCGTGCTCAGCTCCGAGGCCATCCTGGAGTTCTCGCGTCCCGGGCTGCGCGCGGTGCGCAGCGCCGAGGTGATCGCCCTGGAAGACATTTCCGAGAGTGCTGCGGCCCGCTGGTCGCTCGCCGGCGCCGACCCGCAACAGGTGGCGCTGCTGCAATACACGTCGGGCTCCACGGGCACGCCGCGCGGGGTGATCCTGACCCACGCCAACCTGATGCACAACCTGGCGGCGCTGCACCGTCTGGACCGCGAGAACGCGGTGGGGGTGACCTGGCTGCCACCCTATCACGATATGGGGCTGATCGGCACGGTGATGCTGCCGGTGCACAGCGGCCGGCCCCTAGTGATGCTCTCGCCGCTGAGCTTCATGCAGCGCCCCGTGCGCTGGCTGCTGGCGGTGACCCGCTATCGGGGCACCACCACGGGCTCGCCCAATTTCGGCTACGAACTCTGTGTGCGCAAGGTCGCCCCCCAGGAGCGGCGACAACTGGACCTCAGCTCCTGGACCGTGACGGTCAACGGCTCCGAGCCGATCCGCGCCGGGACGATCGACCGTTTTGTCGAGGCCTTCGGGCCCTGCGGGTTCCGGCGCGAAGCGTTCTATCCGGCCTTCGGCATGGCCGAGAGCACCCTGCTGGTCTCCGGCGCCCATCCGGACGATGCGCCGCTGTTGGCTGCCTTCTCTGAACCGGCCCTGCGACGCAACCGCGTGCGCCCTGTTTCGCCGGACGAGCCCGGGGCCCGGCGCATGGTCGGCTGCGGCCAGCCGATCCCGGACGGCGAGATCGTGATCGTCAATCCACGCACGCGCCGCCCCATGCCCCAAGCGCGGGTGGGCGAAATCTGGGTGCGCAGCCCCAGTGTGGGACTGGGCTATTGGAACCGGCCCGAAGAGAGCCGCCGGATGTTCGAGGCCCGATTGGCCGCGGACGGCGAGTACGCCCATGAACTCCTCAGCGAGGAACTCCTCAGCCACGAGGACCCCGGCGACCACCTCCCCGGCGACGTCGCAGACACCCGGAAAACCTATCTGCGCACCGGCGACCTGGGATTCATCCACGAGGGCGAGCTGTTCATCGCCGGCCGGCTCAAGGAGCTGATCATCCTGGCCGGACGCAATTACTATCCGCACGACATCGAACGCACGGTGGAGCGGGCCCATCCGGCCTTGAAGCCCGACGGCGGGGCGGCGTTTGGCGCGGAAATCGGCGGCGAGGAGCGTTTGGTCGTGGTCCACGAAGTGGCGCGCCCCAAGCGCTACGATCTGAATGAGGTCCTCCGCGCGATCCAGGCCGAGCTGGCCCAGCAATATGAACTGTCGGCCTTTGCCGTGTTATTGATCCCCACCGGCAGCCTGCCCAAGACCTCCAGCGGCAAGACCCGGCGCCGCCACTGCTGCGAGATGTTTCTGCGAGGCGAGTTTCGCGCCCTGGCCCAGTGGCGGGCCGACGAAGCATGCGCCGGCCCGGACTCTCGGTCCGAACCACCCCAAGGCGAAGTCGAACGGCGCCTGGGCCGCTTGTGGTCCGAAGTGCTGGGCATCGCGGCCGTGGGCCGGCAGGACGATTTCTTTGCGCTGGGCGGGCAGTCGCTTCGCGCAGTGCAACTTGCCGGGCGCATTCAGACGGAGTTCGGCGTGGAGGTGCCGCTCGAAAGGCTCTTTGCCGGGCCCACGCTGGCCGAAATGGGCGCCGAGATCGAACGGCTGGCAGCCGAGGCGCCTTTGCCCGGTGCGCCCGGCACACCCGACGCGCCCGCCCCGTGCGCCCGCCGGCGCCCGATCCCGCGGCGCAAAGCCGAGGCCCCGGCCGCACTGTCCTTTGCCGAGCAGCGCCTGTGGTTCTTCGACCAGCTTCAGCCCGGCCACCCGTTCTACAACCTGCCCGCGGCCGCGCGCTTGCGGGGAGCGCTGGACCTGGACGTGCTGCGCCGAAGCCTACACAACCTCGTAGCGCGGCATGAATCGCTGCGCACCACCTATCCGGCGGGGCAGGGTCTGGCGCGGCGCCAGGTACACCCGCCGGGCGACACGCCGTTCGAAGTCGTGGACTTGCGCCCGGTGGACGGCGCGCGGCGCGAGGTCGAGTTGCAGCGCCTGCTCAGGGATGAGGCCAGCCGGTCGTTCAACCTTGCCGAGGGGCCGCTCTTTCGTTGCGTGGTCTATCGCCTGGCCGACGAGGAGCACGTGGTGCTCTTCTCCGTACACCACATCGTGGTCGACGGCTGGTCGCTCGGCGTGATGGTCGAGGAGCTGGGCGCGCTGTATCAAGCGGCACTCGAAGGCCGCAAGGCCGAGCTGCCGCGGCTGGAAATCCAGTACGCCGACTTCGCGGCCTGGCAGCTCGAGCACGTCGAGGCCGAGGTGCTCCAGCGCGAGCTGGACTACTGGCAGCGCGTCTTCCAGGACGAACCGCCGGTGCTCCAGTTGCCCTACGACCATCCGCGCCCCCCGGTGCAGACGTTTCGCGGGGCACTGCGCCCGTTTTGTCTGCCCGCCGGCCTCGCCCAGCGCCTGCAAGAGCTGGCCCGAGAGCAGCGCACCACCCTGTTTACCGTGCTGTTGACCGCGCTGAAGGCAATGCTCTCGCGCCATTGCCGCCAGCAGGACGTGACCGTGGGCACCGTGGTGGCCAATCGCACGCGCCCCGAGCTGGAGCGCCTGGTGGGCTTTTTTGCCAACACGCTGGCGCTGCGCACGGACCTGTCGGGCGATCCGAGCTTTAGGGACCTCTTGGGCCGCGTGAGCCGCGTGGTAATCGAGGCCTTTGCCCACCAGGAGCTGCCTTTCGACAAACTGGTCGAGCGCCTCGACCCGCGGCGCTATCGCAACCAGGCACCGCTGTTCCAGACGGCCTTGGTGCTGGAGAACATGCCGCTGCGCCTGCCGGGCGGTCCGGGGGCTCAGCCCAAGCCGCTCTTGATCGACAACGGCACGGCCAAGTACGACCTGGCGCTGCTCGTGACCGAGACCGACGAGCGCATCGCCGGATACGCCGAATACTCCACCGACCTGTTCGAGCCGGCCACGATCGACCGGCTGCTCGGTTCGTTTGCCACCTTGCTCCAAGCCGCCCTGCGCGATCCGGACACGCCCGTCTCGCGCCTGCCGTTGCTCGATGCTCCGAGCAGGGCGCAGGTGTTGCGATTGAGCCGCACCCGGCGCATGGCGAGCGTGGACAGCCCGAGTCTCTCGGCCCGCGCGCGGTCACGGGCAGGAGCAGAACGCGGGCAAGAGGCGGTCTCGGCCGAACCGCTGGCCCCGGCCGAGCCGCCGGCCCCGTGTCTTCATCAGTTGTTCGAGGCCCAGGCCCGGCAGCGCCCCCACGCGATCGCCGTGGTGGCCGACGGTCGGCCGGTCACCTACGCCGAGCTGGACGAGCGAGCCAACCGGCTGGCGTGGCGATTGCGCCGCTTGGGGCTCGATCCTGAAGCGCCGATCACCGTGTGTCTGCCTCGTTCGCTCGATCAGGTCACAGCCATGCTGGCCGTGCTCAAGGCCGGAGGGGCTTATCTGCCCATCGACCCGAACCAGCCCGAGGGCCGCATTCGCTTCCTGCTGGAAGACTCGGGCACGCGCGTGCTAATCACCCTTCGCGCGCTGGGCGAGCGGTTTGCCAAGTGGCTGCCCGATGACGGCGCCGGCTTGGTCCTGGTCGACGAGCCCGCGGAGATGCCTCTCGACCAAGGCTCAGGCCCGCCGCCGGTCCAGGTGAGCGACGAGCAGTTGGCCTACGTGATCTACACGTCCGGTTCCACGGGCCGGCCCAAGGGCGTGCTGATCGAACATCGCGGAATCGTCAGCTTCGTTCGCTCGTTCAGCCGGCGCCTGGAAATCGACGCCCGGAGCCGCGTGCTCAGCTTCTTCTCGCCCGGCTCCGACGGCTCGATCTCGGACGCCTTTTCCGCGCTGGCCAACGGCGCCACACTGGTCGTCGCCCCGCCGGACGTGCTCCGCTCGCCCGGGGGATTGCAGGAGCTGGTCCGCCGCCAGCAGGTGACCGCGGCCACGCTCACTCCCTCGATGCTCGCGCTGTTGGAGCCCGACGACTTGGCCGAGCTGCGCACCATCTGCGCGGTGGGCGAGGCGCTTTCGCCCGAGCTTGCGGCGCGCTGGGCCGGCGCGGTGCGGCTGATCAACGGCTACGGTGTGAGCGAGGCCGCCTGCGGGGCGTGCCTGATGGACGTGGACGGTGCGACCACCGGACGCGTTCCCATCGGCCGGCCGCTCGACGGCGTGGACCTGTACGTCCTCGACGAGCACCTCGAACCCGTGCCGCTCGGTGTGCCCGGCGAAATCTGCATCGGCGGGGTGCAGGTGGGCCGCGAATACCTCAACCGCCCCGAACTGACCGCCCGATGCTTTGTGCCCGATCGGTTCAGCCCCCAGCCCGGCGCCCGGCTCTATCGCACCGGCGACCTGGGCCGGCTGCGTGCCGACGGCATCTTCGAGTACCTTGGGCGCATGGACGATCAGGTCAACGTCCGGGGCCATCGCGTCGAGCCCGGCGAGGTGGCCGCGGTGCTCGAAGCCCATCCGCTCGTGGCCCAGGCCGCGGTGGTGGCCCGGGAGGATCGCGCAGGCCAGTTGCAACTGGTGGCCTATGTGGTTGCGCACGTGCACGGACGGACGGCCGCTTCGACCGAAGAAGAGGCAGATACCGCGGCCGAAAGAGCGGCAAGAGCGTCTTTGGAGAAAGGAAACGGGCGCAAGCCCTCGGATGCAGCCTCAGCTCTGGAGGAAGACGAGCAGGCGCCCGGTGCTGATGTTGCCTCGACCCGCGGCCGGACTGTGCCGGCATCAGCGGGCGCGGCGGGGGAAAACGAGAACGAGCAGGACGACCTGGAAGCACTGCGCCGAGAAATACCCGAGCTGCGCCGTTACCTGCGCGCGCGCCTGCCCGACTACATGGTGCCGTCGGCGTTTGTGCCCATGAGCCGTCTGCCGCGCACGGTGCAGGGCAAGCTCGATCGGCGCGCGTTGCCTGCCCCGGCCGACGACCGCCGGCAGCGCGGGGCCGATTTCCTTGCGCCGCGCAATGCCGACCAGCGCCTGGTGGCCGAGATTTGGGAGAAACTGCTGGGCACAAACCCCATCGGCGTGCGCGACGATTTCTTCGAGCTCGGCGGCCATTCGATGCTCGCCGTCGAGGTGATGGCCGCCATCGAACAGCGCACGGGCCGGCGCTTGCCACTGGCCGCGTTGTTCCAGGAACCGACGGTCGAGCACCTGGCCCGGCTCGTCTCGCGCGCCGAAATTGCCGCGCCTGCCGGCTGCCTGGTCACCCTCCAGGCGCAAGGCACCGGACGGCCGATCTTCTGCATCCACCCGGCCGGAGGAACCGTGTTCTGCTATCGCGAGCTGGCCCGACTGCTGGGCACGGATCGGCCGTTTTTCGGGCTCCAAGCCGTGGGGGTGGACGGGCTCAGCCCGCCGCAGGAGTCGGTGGGCGACATGGTGGCCCACTACGTGGCGGCCATACGCTCGCGCCAGCCCCATGGCCCGTACTTGATCGGCGGCTGGTCGCTGGGCGGCAACCTGGCCTTCGAGACAGCGCGCGTGCTGGCCGAAGAGGGGGAAGAGATCGGCCTGCTGGCCATCTTCGACGCGGGCGCCCTGCACGCCGACCGCGAGCCCGGGCCCGACGATTTCCTGCCCATGGTCATGGAGCTGTTTCCCGACGACGAGAACCTGCCGCTGGACGTGCTGCGCGAGATGGCGCCCCGGCAGCAGTTGGAATACTTTGTCGAGCGGGCGGGCCAGGCGCGCGTGGTGCTCGCCCAAACCGACTTCCAAGCGGCGCGCTATGTGTTCGAGGTGTTCAAGTCCAGCATGAAGGCCATGCTCGACTATCGCCAGAAGCCCTATCCCGGCAAGGTCACGCTGTTTGCGGCCGAGAGCCGCGGCAAGCTGTTTCACTCGGGCGACGACCCGCTGTTGGGCTGGGGCCGCTGGGCACGCGGCGGCGTGGAGGTCCACCGCATTCCCGGGCGCCATATCCACATGGTCCAGGAACCCAACGTGCGCGCGCTGGCCGCGCGGTTGCGCGAGTGCCTGGAGCGGGTCGAGAACGAACAGGATGGTTTGTAACGCCAGCCAGCGAACGCACTGCTGGACAAGCCAGCAGTGGCACCCGCGCGCGAGTGCCTGGAACCGGCCGAAAACGGATAAGCTCCCCTCTCCCGCAGAAGCGGGAGAGGGTTGAAGAAGGACCCGACCGAATGAGCGCGACCGTGTTGTTGCTGATCGCAGTGGTGGGAGCCAATTGCCCGCCGGGCGCTGCGCCCGGCGCTGTGCCGGAAAACCCTGTCTTCGAGTTGCTGATTGAACAGGGTCTGCCCGCCCCGGACGGCTCGCGCGTGAAGCTGCCCGAGCCGTGGCTGCCCGACGGGCTGGATGCCGCGGCCCAGCGCGCGGCACTGGAGCGCATGGCCGGGCCGCGCCCGGTCGATCAACTGCTGCGCGACTCGGTGGTCGCGCCGTTCGTGTTCACCATGGGCGACGTGGAGGGGGCCGAAGGCGCGGGCACGATGCGCCGCGTGGACGTGTGGTTTGTGGCCTACGGCGATCTGGAGAAACTGGCCGAGCGCGAGACGATCGACCAGTTGGTCGAAAGCGTGCAGACCCAGGGCCCGAGCGACCTGCCGCAGCGCCACGGCGTGCTCGACGAAGAGGAAATGCGCCGCCGCGGGCTCTTCGTGCCCGACACCGAAGACCGCAAACAGCGGTTTGCCTATGCCACGGTGGGACTGCTCGACCGCGTGCTCCTCAGCGCCACGCAGCAGGTGGTGCTCACGCGCCGGCAGGAATCCGTGCTGGCGGCCGGCATGATCGACCCGCGGTTTACCGACGACACCGAGTATCCCAACCAGTGGCGCCCCATCGAGCGGGACCCGTCGGGCAGGTTCATTCCGGGCGAGCCGCAACCCTACAGCGCGGCTGCGTTCTATGTGAAGGTCACACGCCTGAAAGAGCCCGCCGGGGCCCTGGTGATCGAATGCCACCAGGTCTTCGATGAGCCCGAAGCATGGTTCGGGGGTCGGAATCTTTTGCGTTCGAAGCTGCCCATCCTGGTGCAGGACTCGGTGCGCAAGTTTCGGCGCAAGCTGCGCGAGCTGAGCGCGGCTTCGTAGTCTTCTGAAGCGTAGGCCGGAACGAGTCGCGCAAGCGACGATGTTCCGGCACCACGACTCTTGGTTTTCAGCACTGCTGGACAAGCCAGCAGTGGCACCCGGCGGTCGTGCGGCTCCCCTCTCCCGCCGGGCGGCGGGCACCACGAAGTGGTCGGGGGCGGGGATGAGGGCGGATTGAAGACACCAAGCGGTTGATTCGTACTTGTTTCAATCACTGAATGCACACTGCTGGACAAGCCAGCAGTGGCACCCGGCGCGGCACCCTGTTCGTAGTGACCGTACTTGTACGGTCTTTGAAGAGGCCCGATGAATCGGGCCACTACGAACCCCGGCACAACGCACGTCGCAGGCATGACGCCTGCCTACGCCCCCGGGCGCACCACGCGGCCCAGGCGCAGCGCCTGATTGGCCCAATGGGCCAGCGCCGCGGACTTCGCCCCGGCCTCGACCGGCGCGTTGGGCTCCTTGCCGTTGCGCATTGAGTCCACCCAGTCTTGCAGGTGGTACATGGGCCCGTCGTTTTCCGTGTAGAAGCTGGCGCCTTTGGGCCCGCTGCCGATCACCCACTCGCTCGGCTCCACGTCGGAGCGCCGCTCGGGCAGGATTTCGTACCGCCCGCGATCCAGGTACATGGTGGCCTTGCGCCCCAAGAGTTCGATCATGGCCTGGTGCCGCGCGTTGATGAAGGTGCCCTCGAAGTAGATCTGCACATCGCGCTGGGGGAAACGAAACAGCGCCTGCACCGTATCGGGCGTCTCCCAGGGATGGTCGGCGAGGAAGTGGTCGCCCAGCGCGGTGGCGGCTTCCGGCACGTCCAGGTCGAGGAACCAGCAGGCCACGTCGATGAAGTGGACCATCAGGTCGGTGAAGATTCCCCCGCCGAAGTCCCAGAACCACCGCCAGTTGCGGAAGCGATATTCGTCAAAGGGCTGCGGCGGCGCGCCTCCCAGGAAGCGCTTCCAATCGACCGCGGCCGGGTCGATGCCCGCGCGCGCGTGGCCCCACTGCTCGGCATTGCGGTTCCAGGTCAGGTGGACCTTGTGGACCTTGCCCAGCAGGCCCGAGCGCACCAGCTCATAGCCCTTGCGGAACTGCGGCATACTGCGCTGCTGGGTGCCCACCTGCACCACGCGGCGCGTGCGCCGCACTGCCTCGATCACCTTCGGCCCCTCGTCGAGCTTGTGGGTGAGCGGCTTCTCCACGTACACGTGCTTGCCCGCCTCGCAGGCGTCGACGGTCATGGGCACGTGCCAGTGGTCGGGCGAACCGATCACCACCGCGTCCACGTCCCGGCGCGCGAGCACCTGGTGGTAGTCCTTGGTGGACAGGGCCTTCGGATCGGCCAGCTCGCGGGCCAGGCCCAGGTGTTCGTCCCAGACGTCGCAAACCGCGGTCAGTCGCACGCCCGGGATCCGGGCCAGGCGCTGCATCAACCGCCGGCAGCGCCCGCCCGTGCCCATGCAGCCGACCTGGATCGCCTCGTTGGCGCCCAAGGCCCGGGGGCTGAGACGGGCCAGTGCCAGGGCTCCGGCCGCCCCGGCTGCGCATTTTTTGAGGAACGTGCGCCGCCCGCGGCGGCGCTCGCCTGCCGGTTGCATGGTGTGTCTCCTGCAACAAGACGCGTGCCTACTCGGCCACCCTACACCGCTCAGCGGGGTTGACTCTGCTGTGCGTTTTCCAGCCGGGCGGCCAGTTGTTCGACGAACTCCCGCGCCTTCCTGGCCTCGGCCAACAGGGCCCGGCGACTGTCCGGCTCCGGTCGGTCGATACACTCAATCACCAGGTCGCCGCCCGCGAACCCGCCCCGCTTCAGGCGCGCGAGCACCGCGGGGAAATCGACCTGGCCCCCGCCGGGCGCGACCCACACGTCCTTCTGCAACTTGCCGTCGGTGGTCTTCATCTTGAAATCCTTGATGCACAATCCTTCGCGCACCAGGCCGTCCACCGCGGGCGCATCGACCAGCGGATCGAGCTTCCCGTCGGAATAGTAGAAGATATTGCCCGGGTCGTACCACACGCTGAAGTTCCTGTGTCCGACCAGCTCGACGCACTTGCGGCACTCCGGGCCGGTGGCATTCAGTCCGCCGTGGGGCTTGATGGTGACGGGCAAGCGTTTCTCGGCCGCGTAGTCGCAACACTCGGCGATGGCCTTGTAGTAGCGCTCATAAAGGTCCTTGTTGCCCAACCCGGCCATCAGCAGGGTGCGCGCGCCCGCAGCCACGCAGTTGTCGATCAGGCGTCTCATGCCGGCGATGCCGGCCTCGAGCGACTCGGCCACGGGAATGCCGCCGCCGTAGACCGACGGGATGCTCAGTCCGCGTCTGCGGGCCTCCTCGCCCACACGTTGCGCCTCTTCCACGTCCACGTCGCAGGTGATCACCAGGCGCCGGTCGGGCAGCGTGGTGGTCATCATTCCGGCGTGGCGAAAGCCCGCCTCGGCAATCGCATCCAGCGCCACCCGATAGTCGAACTGATCCCAGGGCCGCGTGTAGATGCCCACGCGATAGGCGCGCTTGCGCGCCGGGGGGGCCTCGCTTGCGCGTGCCCGTTCGAGCCGGCCGAAACCGGCACAGGCCAGCAGTCCGGCCGCGGTGCAATGCGCGCCGTGGATGAGGAAAGTGCGGCGAGTTGTCTTACAGCGTGCAGTCATCGTTGTGATTCCCCGGCTGAAATGAGCTTCCGGCTGAAACACTGTCCGCGCAGGCACTATCCGCATGGCTACTTATAGCATGCCCCTTCCCGGTTTTCCAGCGTCTACGTCTCTTGTGTGCCCACAGTATCTGGCGAAGGGGTGGCCGGCGCGGGACGGACGGCGCAAAGGGGTGGCCGGGGCTGCTGGATTTGCGACTCGAACAACAGGCCGATCCATTCACAGTGGCGCACCCGTCGGGCGCGCTTGTGCGCGCCGGGGCTTCGCTGACGCTGAGAGCCCCGGCCACCCGTCG
>CAYXPN010000061.1:0-8730 GCA_964467075.1 uncultured Planctomycetaceae bacterium | reverse complement strand
CGGGCGCGCTTGTGCGCGCCGGGGCTTCGCTGACGCTGAGAGCCCCGGCCACCCGACGGGCAACCGGCTGCAAGGCTCTCAGCCCTGGTATTCCTCGCCCGCGCCGAAGCCGCGCACACACTCGGCGATCCGTTGCTTGGCCTCGCGCACCAACTCCGGCCGCGCGCCGACCACTTCCCAGCGCGCCAGGCCGTCTTCGCTCTGCGAGATGCGCTGGCAGACCTGGAGCCAGTCGTCGGCCAGACAGGTCTCCGGGCCGATCTCGAAGGGCAGCCCGCGACGCATCATCGTGGCCTCCAGGTCCATGCCGTTCTTCATGCGCTCGAGCGAGCGGGCCCCCTGGGCCTCGAACATCTCGCGCACCGCGCCCAGGGCCGCGGCGCGCCGCGTGTCGTCGGGAAAGCGGTAGCCCCATTCGCGCTCCCTGGCTGCGCCCGCCTGGAGCTCGAAGAGCCGCTGGAAGCGGGCCGGGTCCTCATGCCACACGCGCGCAACAAGCAGGGCGATATAGAGCGTGTTTTCCGTGCAAAAGCGCTGACCGGGCAGAGGGCTGAACGCCTCGTAGAAATGGGCCGATTCCTCCACTGCACCGAAACGCTCGCGATCCTCGACCAGGGCCCACTTGATCTGTGAATGGCCGTTGCGAATCACGTCCACGGCCACGCCCGAGCGGGCCATCTCGATCACCGCCAGCGGATTGGCCTTCAGGTCGGCAAACACCCCCAGGCCCGCGCCCGCGTGGCGCCGGCGAATTTCGGGCAGGATAGCGGCATAGACGAAGCTCGACGAGAGGTACTGCCCGTCGCCGCAATAGATGTCGATCCGGTCGCCGTCGCCGTCAAAAAACGCGCCCAGCAGGAAATCTCCCTTGCGCAATTGCTGCAGCCCGGGCTGAATCACCGCTCGGATGACCGGATTGGGCGCACCCAGCGGGAAATCGCCGTTCGGCACGAAGTGCAGCGGGCAGAGTTCGGCGCCCGCCCGGTCGAATGCCAGCATCATTTCCCGGCCGGCTGCGCCGTAGAGATAGTCGTGCAGCACCTTGGCGCGGCTCAGTCCGCCGGAGGGGACGCCGGCCAGCTCGAGGCTAAAGTCCACGTAGCGGTCGGTCAATTCCACCGCGCGCACACGTGCGCGCCGCGCTGCGGGAGCGTGCCGGCCCTCGACGTACAGGCGGCGGATGCAGTCCAAGCCGCCTTCGGGCCCGATGCCCGCGGCGATCGGTGTGACCCCCGGGCCGAGAACCTTCTGGCCCGTGTCCGACGCGGGGTTGTGCGAGGCGCCGAACATGACGGCCGCGTGTTCGGGGTGCTGCATGGCGGCGAAATAGAAGCATGAAGCCGAACAGGCGCCCGGCAGATGGACCACCTCCAGCCCGGCGCGGCAAAACACCTCCGCGGCAACGTCCAGATAGCGCGGTCCGCTGCGCCGCGCATCATGGGCCACCACCACGCCGGGCACGCCGAGCACATCGCGGAAATAGACCGCCTCGGCCCAGGCCAGGCGCTCGGCCAGTTCCGGTGTGAGCGCCGAAGCGGGCGTGCGGATGTCGTACGCCCGAATCATCGACAGGTTCAAGTCCTGTGGCATGGTGCGCCTCTTTGCACACATTGTACTGCCATACGCTCGGGATGCAGCGGTCTCGGTTGGGTGGCACGCCCTTCAGCGCCAGCGATGGGCGTGGTTCGTTCTGCGCGCTCCAGCCACGCCCCTCTATTGATGTTTGCATTGTCAATGATCGGTGGATCAGGCCCGAACGCCCTGAAAACCGGCCTCCCGTTGGTCGGCCTCGCGCATTGGCAATGCAAGGCTCAATAAGGGCGTGCCACCCACCGCGCAACCATCCGTGCATGGATCGAACGGTCCGCCCCGCGGCTTACCACAGCGCGCCGCGAAACGCCCCGACTGCCATACTTGAAATGCGGGCTGATCGCCGCGTGCCGGCGCGCTATCGCCCAGGGCCCAGGCACACCACCTGCCCGTTCTTGGTCGACAGATACAAACGGCCCTGGGCCGCGGCCATGCCGTCGAACACCGGCGGGCTGCTGAGCTGCTGATCGGCCACCGTCTTGCCGTCGGCCGCGGAGACGGCCAGCAGGCGCCCGCCGTGCGCGGTTTCCAAGGCCTCGACCAGCGGATCGGCTTCCTTCGGCTGGTGCGGGATTTCGCTCACGGGGTCTTGCGGGCCGGCAAGGAACAACGTCTCTCCGGCCAGCACCATGGCCTGGGCCACCACGGGCACGCGCCGCGTCCAATCCGCTTCGCCCGGCGCCTGATCGACTGTTCGCCGAGCCCGGGCGCTCGCTGCCTGGCCGCCCAGCGTGGTTCCAAACAGCCGGTAGAAGGTCCAGCGCCCCAGGCCCTTGCCGATCGGTCCCCAGACCCCCGCGGCATCCACGCCCACGTGGGCCCCGGGGATGTCGTACTGGTTGCGCCCGAAGCCGAACACGCGCGCACCATCGGTGACCAGCAAACGGGCGGCCGGCGCGCTCTGGCCGGCCTTGGGCCACGCGCCCCAGCCGCTTCCCATGCTGGTGCCGATCTGCCAGTAGGTCCGATGCCACCAGTTGTCGTCCAGAAACCCCACTGAACTCCAAAGATGCGGCACATTGTCCGGCTGCCGGGCCAGGTTCAGGTCGAACCGCGCGCGGCGCATGAAGATCGACTCCCCGTCGCTCGAGAGCACATCGGGCAGATACCCGCCGGTGGCAAAACCGCGGTCGCGTTTCTCTGGATCGGCCGCGAGATTGAATTGCTGCTCCATTTGGCCGGTCGCCGCATCAAGTTTGCAAAGAAACATGCCGCCGTCCAAGTAGCTTGTGCGCCCGGCCACGAAAAAGACCGAGCCGTCGACCACCAGCACGCTGCCCGAGACGGGCCAGGCCGATTCGAGTTGTCCGTCCACGACGATCAGCCGATCGGCAGGCGCCGGGCAAAAGCTCCAGATCAGCTCCCCGTCCGCCAGGCGCAGACAATAGACCCAACCATCGGCCGAGCCGAAGATTGCGCGCCCCTCGCAGATCGTCGGCGGCGAGTCGATCCTCGCGCCGGCCACAAACGTCCAGCGCAGCCGGCCCGTGGCTGACTCGAGCGCGTAAACGCGATGCGTGTCAGTCCCCGCCACCAGAACCACGTCATCGGCCGCCACCGGACTGGTGAGCCTGCCGCCGAGCTCTGTCTGCCAGGCGACCTGCACGTCGGGCGAGATGCCCTGGGGTGTGCTGCCGCTGCGGCTCGGGTCGTGGCGATAGGTGGGCCAGGCGGAAGCTGCGGCCGCCGCGTCACCGCTGGCAGGCGAATCGACGGCGCCATACGCCGGCCCGCGCTGCAAGCGATTCGGCTGCTCGGCTAGCGCGCCCGGCTCCCGGCTTTCTGCGGCAGCTTGACCCTGCGCCGGGGCCAGGGCCGCGAAGCCGCACTTGAGCAGGTCGTCCACCTCGCAGGCGCAGGAGTGCGGCGGCACATACAACAGCCCGTTGGCCGGCATCACCCCGTACTGGCAAATGCCGCGCACCCAGCGGTTGGCCACCACGTGGCCCGTCTCCACGTCCACAAACTCCACCCCGCGGCGCCCCAGCAAGAGGTATTCCGAGGTGGCCTTGGCCCGATGGCAGCGCGCATGGCCCATGCGCGGCAGCACCTCCAGGTCGCTGGGCCGCCGGCGCACCACTTCGCCGGTCCGCGGATCGCGCCCCTCGGTAATCCCCGGGTCATTGCCCCAGGCATAGCGCCCGGTCCAGAGCAGGCCACCGCTCAATAGCACGTCAACCGGGGCGTTGAAGCCTTCGTAGGCCGGGCTGCTCCACAGGCGCTGGCCGGTCCGGGCGTCGAACGCGATCAGCTCGCCCTCAGCGTCCTCGCCCCGGATGTAGTCGTGGTAGCCGCCGCTGGGAATCCACAAGATCAAGCCCTCGGTTTCCGCGGCCCGGCGGTCGGCGGAAAACACGATCCCCTCGTACACGACCAGCGTGGGTGTGGACCAGGCCAGACGGCGACGATGGCAGGGGCGCGGGGCCTGCCATTGCACCTGCCCGGTGGTGGCGTCCAGGCTCACTACGGCGTCGGCGTTCTGGAAATACACCCGACCGTCCGAGACCGCCAGGGTGGTGGGCATCAGCTCGCGTGTCTCAGGCTGGGCGTTTCGCCACATCAGCTTTCCGCTCTCAGCCTCCAGGGCCATCAGGTGCTTGTCGCCCACCGGCGGCGTGTAGCGTTCAAAGGGCGGGCTGTAGTCCGCCTGGCTGACGATCTGCTTGGCGGTCTCGGCCTGCCAGTTGCGGTCGTGCCGGCCGAGCACGAGGAAGAGCTTGCCGTCGGCGCAGATGATCTCCTGGGTGCCCTCGGTGCCGGCATAGGTGCGCAGGGTCTCTCCGGTCGCTGCATCCAGGGCAACGACCGGCCGCCCGTAGCCCAGCGTCACATACACCCGGTCGCCCACCGCCACCAGGCGCCGGGCAAGCTCCGCGGGTCCGCTGCGGAAATCGCGCAGGTGATATTCCCAGGGCGATATCTCGCGCTCCCACAGGCGCACGCCGCTGAATGCGTCTCGCGCGACCAGTCGCCAACGGGGACTCGCACCGGCAAAGGCGATCGAGCCCTGGTCGACGATGTAGAACACGCGCCCCCCCGACGAAACCAGCGCGCTGACGCTGGCCAGGTGGTCGTGGCTGCGCGCGAAACGCGGTCGGCCGATCCACTGGAACCGCTGCGGCGGGCCGACCACGCGGTCCCGGGCCACGGCGTTGTTGTCCGGGCCGTGCAGGTAGTGGGTCCACTCGTCGATCTGCGCGGGCCGCGGTTTGACTCTCTTCGTCCATCTCTCGTCCGTTCGTGTGCAGGCCACGCCACCCGGGGCCAGCACGCGCAGAATCTCCGCCGGGGACACGCCGGCTGCATTCTCTACGACAATCAGGTTCACCACGTTATCGCCGTAGGGCAGTCGCGCGCCCTGCTGCCGGTCGATGGACACCCGGCCGTAAAGCCCCAGGGAGTCGACGTGGGCCCGGGCTTGCTGCACGTTCTCGGAGTTGCGGTCCAGGCCGTGAACCAAATAGCTGTCGCCGGCGTGTAAGGCCGCGGTCAATCGGCCGTCTGCGCACCCCAGGTGGACCACCAGGCCGCCGTTGACACCCGCGGTTTGCAGTATCTCTCGGGCTGCCGCCTTAGCAGCCGTATCTGGTGCCTGCTGCTGGGCCCAGGCGCCGGGGCCAAGCGGCCAGAGCAAAGCGGCCAGCACGGCGAGCGGTAGTGCGGTGCATTGTCGGTGTTTAGACATGGCTCGACTCCTCGGTTGTAGGTGGAAAAACCGTGCGACAGTCTGTGGGGCGGGTCGAGCGGCAGCCAGCCCCACCAACAAGCGTTCGGACGGCCGAAACGCCAAGTGTGACCCATCCGCAAGCCTCTAACCGCCCTGGCGGCGCTGCTCGAGCCACAGCCCGAGCCGCGCGGCCAACTGCCGCCGGCCGGCAACTCCCGTGGTGGCTAGTTGCTCGATGGTGATCGAGGCCACCAGGTTGCCCACCAGGGCGGCCTCGGGCAGCGTGGCACCCGCGCAAAGCGCCAGCACCGCGCCGGCCGTGGCGCTGTCGCCCGCACCGGTCGGATCGATCGTGCCCTCGACCCGCACGCCGGGCACATAGGTCGGCTCCGGATCGCTTACCAGCATACCCCGGGCACCGCACGTGACACAAACGGGGGCGCCGATCTCACTGCTGAGCGGCCCCAGCGCAGCGACCAGCCGGGGCAGTTCCACCACCGCGTCCGGCCGCGGGTCTTCCCGGCCGAGTGCCTCGAACTGGTTGGGCTTGATCACGACGTGCCGAAACTCGCGAATGCGCCGGCGGCTGTCGGCCCAGAACACGATCTGGGGATGTGCGCCGGCCATCCGGCCCAATGCGCGGCGCACTTCCGCGGTGATCGCCCCACACTCGCTCTGTTCCACCTGGTCGGCGATGATCACTGCATCGACGTCTCGCAGCAGCGACCGCAAGGAGCCGATCACCGCCTCTTCGACCGCCGCGGGCGTGGGCTGCCGGTTCTGGATGTCGTAGCGCGAATGTTCGGCCGCCAGCGCAGGGTTGTCCTTGTCACGGGGTTTGAGGTAGGTGGGTGTCATGCGCTGGGACACGCAGTGCAGGTGCTCGGTCTTGCAGGCCAACGCGGCCAGGTCTTTGCGCAGTTCATAGGACTCGCCGTCGTCGCCCGTAAAGCCCACCGCCCACAGCCCGCCCGCCTCCAAGGCCGCCAGGTTGCCCACCACCGTGCCCGCGGCCCCGGGGCTGTGGCGGACGGCCACCACCTGATGGGCCGGCTTGCCGGTCTCCAGGCTCAACTCGGCCAGCGAAGGATCGACCTCCAGGTACTTGTCCAAAAAGAAATCGCCCACCACGGCCACTCGCGCACGCGGGAATGCGTCCACCAGTTCCGCCAGGCGGTCGGGCGCGACGTGGTCGAAGGTCTTCATCGGCCGGCCCTTGCCATGATCTGGTCGAACAGCGCGGGAATCGTCAGCCGGTGTTCGCCCTGCACGTAGAAGCTGGTCCCGCCCTCGGCCACCGTGCGCACCAACACGGTCTTCCAGGGCCGGAAGTAGTAGCGCGGGTCGCTGCGCCGCGGCTCCACGTGCCACTCCTGGCCCAGGTAGGCTATGTCGAACACCGCGGTGGTGAAGCGGCGAATCTGCCGGCCCTGCTGATGGGCCAGGTTGCGGGCCATGGCCAGGGCCTTCAGATACACCTCGGGCCCGGCCACTGCCGAACCGATATTGAGAAACACGCCGTCTTCGAGCCGGCTCGTGCTGTGGGCGAAGATGAGGAAATCCTCGTAGGTGGTCGCACCCGTGGCCGCAGCATCGAAATTGGGGTGCTCGTGGACGATGTCCTGCCCGATGGCCACGTGTACGGTCACCGGCACGCCCAGCCGATAGCCCGCGGCCAGCACACTGGTCTCGCGGTAGGGGAACTCTTGGGTTTCGATCATCCGACCCAGGGCCTCGCCCAGCCCGATCCCGTCGCGCCGACCGGCCACGGCCGCTTCGTTGATCCGTCCCGTCTCCGTCCAGAGGCCGAACTGGCCCGTCGAGACGTATTGCGCCACGCTTTCACAGGTCTTGCCGACCAGGGCCAGCTCGAAGTCGTGGATCGCCCCTGCGCCGTTGAGTGCCAGGTGTGTCAGCAGACGCCGCTCCAAAAGCTCAATGAGCAACGGCCCAATGCCCTGGCGCAACACATGGGCCCCGCAGAAGAAGATCACCGCGCTGCCGCGGCGCGCGGCGCGCACGATGCGTTCGGCAAGCTGCGCAAGCGCCGGATCGGCAAACGGCTCGCGCGGGCTGTGGGGGTAGACCAGACAGGAGCGGTCCACCTGGTGGTCGCGCTCGGCCAGGGCCCGGAGCCTGAGGCCGCGGGGATCGAATCGCTCGAAAGGCATGGCGTTTTCCCAGCTTCAAAACAACCTTTGCGGGATTCCCGGAAAAAGGTGACAGGCACCATTTGTGCGAAGCACCCTTCGGGCCGTTCCGGCAAATGGTGCCTGTCACCTTTTCCGAAAGGCATGGCGTTTTCCCTCAGTGTGGGTGCCACTGGCTTCGCCAGTGCTCCTGTTTTCCGTGCGGTGTTGCTGACTTTCGCTTTTCTCTTTCGTTCTCTTGTTGCCTCTGCTTCAAGCCTCCGGCCGCTGCTTGTTCCACAGCCAGGCCACCAGGGCCCGCCAGGGCCGGTAATCGGGGATCACCACGTCGGCCCCGGCGCCGATCAGGCGCTCGCGTTTCCAAAGGTCGGGCCGGCCGCTGCGTGACGCCTCGTCGCTGGCCACGCCCACCGCGGTGCCGCCCGCCTGCTTGACGTTCTCGATCTCCACGTATCCGTCGCCGAATCCCAACAGCCGCTCGCCCTCCACCTGGTTGTCGGCCAGAATCCGCTGGATCACCCGGGCCTTGGAGAAGCTCCGGTAGTCGTCCCGGGCACCGTAGATCCGCTGGTCGAAATATGGTTCCAGCCCGAGCAGCCGGGCCTCTTCGAGCACGTAGGGTTCGTCCGTGCCGCTGGCCAGATACATCTTCACCCCGCGCCGGCGCAGCTCTTCGAGCAGCTCGACTGCGCAGGGCACGAGCATCTGTTCGCGCGCCATCTCGCCGCAACGCAGGGCCTCGCGCCGCCCTGCAATCCGCTCCATCAGCCGCTCGTGGTACATGCGCTTGTACTCCAGCGGGTCGCGCGCCGGGGTGCCGCGGCGCCCCACCTCCTCGGCCAGGCGGATCATCTGGTAGATGGTCTGCTTGCCGGTGAGTTGGGCCACGAACTCGCGCACCAGGTGCCGAAGCTCTTCGGGCGGCTCGCGCGTGCCGGTCTGCTCAAGGACCTCGACCATCATGGGGACCATCACGTCGGCCCAGCCCTGGCGGATGAGGCTCAAGGTGCCGTCGAAATCAAAGAGCACGTAGCGCGGCGGGCGCCGTGGGGGCGCAGGGCGGATGATCTCCACTGTGGTGCCGGGCAGGAAGCGCGCAGGCGCGGCCCCACCCGCCGCGCCACGGAAATCCTCTTCGCCAGGGCCGTTTGGGGTCGTGCGTCCGCTATGGCTTCGATCGGGTTGCATCTGCGGCCGATGCCTTCCTGCAAACAAGCCAGCTTTCCAGATGCTGCACGTGCGTGCGAGCACGCACCCTACGCTGCTGCGATCGGGGTGCATCGCGTTGGCAGGTGCCGCCCCACGCTCTGGCGAGCGTGGCTA
>CAYXPN010000060.1:16013-20454 GCA_964467075.1 uncultured Planctomycetaceae bacterium | reverse complement strand
AACCATTGTGCCTTGAAAGCAGCTAATTCTTTCACCTACCCACTCCCGACCCCCTCCGCTCGACCTGTGGATTCCGACCTTGGTTGATAACTCCCGTGGGGCTAAACCGCACGGCTCGCAGGTTGCTCTGCGCGCTCGCTGTCACCCCCTCACCCCCTCAGCCTGTCATCTCGTCAAGCCTCATCCCGTGATCCGGTCGTCCTGCCCAGAGTTCGCGGGGCGCGGCTCTGCCAGGAAAATCAGGCGAAATATTCTCGGTTGCTTGGGTCCCCACCCCGCGGAACCGCGTTCGGCGTGCGGGGTTTACTGGTGATGGATTGGGCCGGGCTTATGGTCTGCCGGAGGCTCGGGCAGCCCCCGGCCCGAAAGGTCAGTAGCAAGGGAGGGTGTGGCGATGAGATGGATTCTGGCAGCGTTGGTGACCACGGCGTTGTTGGCTGGTTCGGCCCTGGGCGCCGAAGGGAAAAAGGGCGAAAAGAAGCGTGAAGGCCGCAAGCCCCCCAGTGTGGAGGACGTCTTCAAGAAGCTCGACGCCGACAGCGACGGCAAGGTCGACCTGGAGGAGTTTCTCAAGAGCCCCCGGGCCCAGAAGAACAAGGAGCGGGCCACGGCGTTCTTCAAGAAGATCGCCGGCGACGACGGCGTGCTGACGCTCGAAGAGCTGAAGGCCGCCCGCGAGAACATGCGCGAGCGCCGCCGCGAGCGGGAAAAGAAGCCCGAGGGTGAGGGCGAAAAGTAGCACCCACCCCAACCCGCCCCGCGCCGCGGCAGTCCGGGCCGATCTCGGATCGGCCTGCCCAGCCCAGTCCTCGGGCCCCCCCTGCCCGGCGGACGAGAAGCTGCGGCGCGGCAGGCGGCCCAGTAAGCGGCCGTCGGGTCTTCTTTGACCCGGCGGTCGCTTTTTATTACGCTGGGGACTCGCAAGTGGATTATTTCCCGGGGCTTCACTTCGTTGAGAGCCCCGGCCACCCAGATTTGGGCTTGTGATTGGAGGGAGGACTCATTTGCGAGTCCTGGGCGGTGCCGTGTCCGGCCGGCGCTGCGGCCCCAGTGCAAGTCATCCGACCAAAGGGAATGCACCATGACCACCTTCCAACCCGCCCGCCGAGCCCGCCTGCCCATGCTTCTTGCCGCCGGGCTGCTGCCGGCGCTGGCTGCTGTCTGTGTTTGCGGGTTTTGCCCGTCGGCCGAAGCAGCCCAGGCGCCGGCCGCAGACCTACAGGGCCCGAGCGTCCGGCTGGTCTTCGACCCTGATTGCGCCCAAGTGCGCTTCGCTGCCGAGGAAGTCTCCCGGGCGCTGAAAGCCGGAGGCATTGAGGCCCGGCCGGTACGCGCCGCGAGGCTGCTGGAAGACCCGCCTCTTGCGGCGCCCCTTGCGCAACTGCCCGGCGGTGTGTGGATCATCCTGGCCGATCAGGCAGCCAAGGATTCGCCCGCCAGTGCGGTGCTGAAGCGCGAGGGCATCACGCCGCCCGAGCTTTCGCCGCAGGAGTATTGGATCGAGCCGAGCTCGCCCGCCGAGCGGGGCGCGCGCTCGGCTGCGCATGTGACCTGCATTGCCGGCGGCGATCCGGCGGGCACGATGTACGGCGGGCTGGCCGCGGCCGAGGCGATTCGGCTCGAGGGCGGTTTACGGGGGCTCCGGCCGGCCAAAGGCAAGCCCTTCATCCTGCGCCGCGGCCTGAAGTTCAACATCCCGCTCGATGCGCGCACACCAAGCTACGACGACACGGGCGACGCGGCCCAGACCAACTACGTACACATGTGGGATTTCGGTTTCTGGCAGCGCTTCCTCGACGAGATGGCCCGCCATCGCTACAACGTGCTCACGCTCTGGAATCCCCATCCGTTTCCCTCGCTGGTCAAGTTGCCGGGCTATCCGGAGGTGGCCCTGGACGACGTGTGTGTGACCACGCTCGATCCGGCCACGCTGCGCGCCCCGCAGTTCGTCGATCCGCGCGTGTTTGACCATTTGAAGGTGGTCCGCCGCATGACGATCGACGAGAAGATCGCCTTCTGGCGGCGGATGATGCGCCACGCGCGCGACCGGGGCATCGAGGTCTATTTCATCACCTGGAACGTGCTCACCAACGGCACCCAGGGCAAATACGGCATCACCGACCAGCAGGACAACCCGCGCACCATCCAGTACCTGCGCGAGTGTACGCGCGAGTTGATTCTCACCTACCCGGACCTGACGGGCATCGGCGTGACCGCGGGCGAGCACATGCAGCGCCGCGACGACGAGTTCGACAAGGAAAAGTGGCTCTGGGCGGCTTACGGGCAGGGCGTGCTCGAGGCTTTGGAGCGCCAGCCCGGCCGAAAAGTGCGCTTCATCCACCGCGTGTGGCAGACGGGTGTGGGACCGGTGTGGGCCGATTTCGGATCGAAGTATCCCGACGATTTCGAGCTCAGCTTCAAGTATGCCCGGGCCCACATGTATTCCTCGCCCAGCCCGCCGTTTGCCGCCAAGCTGTGCGAGGAGCTGCGCGCGCACGGGCTGCGGTGCTGGTGGAACGTGCGCAACGACGACATCTTCAACTTCCGCTGGGGCGACCCGAACTACGCGCGCGCGTTTCTGCGCAACCTGCCCGAGGGGGTCACAGCCGGTTACCACATGGGCTCGGACGGGTATGTGTGGGGCGTGGAGTTTGCGAGCCTCGATCCGCACCAGCCGCGCATGCTGGAGATCGAGAAACACTGGTACAAGTTCCTGCTCTGGGGCCGGCTGGGTTACGATCCTACGCTGGACCGCGACTTCTTCGTGCGCGTCATTGGCCAGCGGTTTCCCGAGGCCCCGGCCGAAAAGCTCTACGACGCCTGGCAGGTCGCCTCGAAGATCATCCCCCAGGTCAACCGCTTCCATTGGTGCAACTGGGACTTCATGTGGGCGGTCGAGGGCTGCTTCGACGGGCGCCAGGGGTTCCACACGGTCGAGGATTTCATCGACACGCCGCCCATGGAACAAAGCGGCATGGTTTCGATCCCCGACTTTGTGGCCCGGCGGGCCGCGGGAGAGCCCGTCGAAGGCATCAGCCCGCCGCAGGTGGTCGAGAACCTGCGCGGCTGGGCTGCGACCGCCCTGAAAACCGCGGCCGCCATCCGGCGCGACGTGCCCCAACCCGGCAAGGAGCTGCGCGAGACACTCGGCGACATCGAGTCCATGGCCCATCTGGGCAACTATTATGCAGCCAAAATCCAGGGGGCCGTGGAGCTGTGTGCGTTCCGCGGCTCAGGCGATGCGGAGCGAAAGCAGGCGGCCGTGGCCGCGCTGGAAGAAGCAGTGGAGCACTGGCAGCACTATGCCCGATCGGCCGCCGCCCAGTATCGCCCGCAGTTGCTCGCGCGCACGCGCCGGCTCGACTGGTGGGAACTGCTCGACGAGGTGAAGCGCGACGTGGAGATCGCCCGCCGTGCCCAGGCCGAGCGGCCGGCAGCCCCGCGAGCGCGATCCATCCGGCAATAGGTCCAAGCCCCCCGCCGGTTTTCCCGGGAAATCGCGCTGGCAGTTGCTCCCGGCCGGGGCGGGTGCCTATGATGACGTGCGGCAACCCGGTGTCCCCCGAGTATGATTCCTCAGACGACAAGGAGCCCCGACATGCTACGAGCCTCGATCCTGTTGCTAAGCGCTGCGGTGATCCTGGGCTGCGTGGGCTGGACCGCTGACGTGGCCCAGGCCGCGGAGCCGATCGCGCTGTTTAACGGCAAGGACCTGAGCGGCTGGACGTTCTACCTGCGCGACGAAGGCGCCAAAATGGAGGACGTCTGGAGCGTGAGCGACGGTGTGCTGCACTGCAAAGGACAACCGGTCGGCTACATCCGCACCACCGAGAAGTACACCAGCTTCGTGCTCACCGTCGAGTGGCGCTGGCCGGCCGATTCGCGGCCGGGCAACAGCGGCGTGCTGGTCCGGGTGCTCGAGCCCGATAAGGTCTGGCCCAAGTGCGTGGAGGCCCAACTGATGCACCAGCATGCGGGCGACATCTTCACCATTGGTGGGTTCCCGTTGACGGGCGATGCGGACCGTTCGCGCGGCCGCTACACGGCCAAGGCCCACGAGTCGAACGAGAAACCGCAGGGCGAGTGGAACGTGTACGAGATCACCCTGCGCGGCGAGGAGTTGACGCTGAAGGTCAACGGCGTGGTGCAGAACGAGGCCAAGGGCGTGGAAGTGGTTCCCGGCTATATCGCCCTGCAGTCCGAAGGGGCCCCGATCGAGTTCCGCAGGGTGGAACTCACGCCGTTGGAGTAAGCGCGCGGGGTGCCGCTGTCCGCAGGGTGCGTGCTCGCACGCACGTGAAGAAGCCGGGTGCCACTGCTGGCTTGTCCAGCAGTGCTGAAGACAAACGTAGGCCGTAGGGTGCGTGCTCGCACGCACGTGAAGAAGCCGGGTGCCACTGCTGGCTTGTCCAGCAGTGCTGAAGACAAACGTAGGCCGTAG
>CAYXPN010000060.1:0-15913 GCA_964467075.1 uncultured Planctomycetaceae bacterium | reverse complement strand
GCCGGGTGCCACTGCTGGCTTGTCCAGCAGTGCTGAAGACAAACGTAGGCCGTAGGGTGCGTGCTCGCACGCACGTGAAGAAGCCGGGTGCCACTGCTGGCTTGTCCAGCAGTGCTGAAGACAAACGTAGGCCGGAACAAGTCGCGCAAGCGACGCCGTTCCGGCATCAGAACTCGCCGGAACAGCGCTGCGCTTGTTCCGGCCTACCCTTCTCCCCTGTCCCGTTTCTGCGGGAGTGGGTGGCGAGCGCAAGCGAGCCGGGTGAGGGGACCTTCCATCGTGCGTCTGTAGGGGCGACGCATGCGTCGCCCCTACCGCGCGGGTGTCATTGCTGGCTTGTCCAGCGGTGCGACAACCTATGATCTCGAACTGGAGAAGCACGGGTGGACAAGCCACCCGTGCCACCCGCCGCTGGCGGCGTGCCCAGCAGTGCACAATGCGCACGCAAACGAGCACGGGTGGACAAGCCACCCGTGCCACCCGCCGCTGGCGACGCCGTTCCGGCATCAGGACTCGCCGGAACAGCGCTGCGCTTGTTCCGGCCTACCATTCTGAAGACAAGCAAGCGGCGCTGAGCAAACCGGCGGCTCACGCCGCCGGCTCGCCAAGCCAATGCGCCCTCGGTGTCAGGTTTTTGCCTTCTCGGCACCTTGGACATCCAAGCGCTCCAGCGCGCGCCGGATTTCCGTCCAGGGCACTTCCCCGGGCAGACACTTGTTCTCAGCAGCCAGCGCCGCGGCCACGCCCGCGGCCTGGCCGGTGGCCACCGAGTTGCCGGTCACCCGATAGCTGGAATGGGCGATGAAGTCGCCGCTGATGCAGCGTCCCGCGGTCAAGAGCCCCTTCACGTCGCGTGCCACCAGTGCGCGATAGGGGATGTCGTAGGGCTTGGATCGCACGGGCGCGCGGGCGATGCCCTTGCTGTGCTCGGGGTCGGGCGAGTGGACGTCGATGGGGAAGCTCACGCGGCAGACCGCGTCTTCGTGGGTGCGTCCGGCCGCCAGATCCTCGACCGTCACCTCATACAGCCCGTGAATGCGCCGCCCGTCGCGCACGCCGATCTGCTCGGCAGTGGCCGCCAGTTGCACATCGGCCCAACAACCGCCCAAGCCGCGCAGGGCCTCGACCATGCGATAGACCTCGGCGCGGGCTTCGAGCGTGGCCTGGGTGATCTGGTCGGCATCCATGGGTGAGACGCCGTACTGATGGTTGGCCGCCAGGCAGTAGATGCCCTTGCCAAGATAGAACAGCGTGGGACGGCTGTACGAGGGATCGACGCCGGCGCGGCGGAGTTCTTCCAACAGCCGCGTTTTGGGGTCCGATTCGCCCTGTTTCTCAGCCAGCCCGCGCACGAATGGTGCGATCTTCTCCGGCTCCAGCCCTACCAGGAGCGCCATCAGGCTCATCGGCTGCGCGCGGCCGGTCCCTGCTTCGCCGTAGTCGAACCCGCAGCCGGCCAGCGCGGCCAGATCGCCGTCGCCCGTGGCATCCACAAACACGCGGCCAGACCATGCCTGGCGTCCGGACTTCGATTCGGTCAGTGCCAGTTGCAGTCGCCCGGCGTCGTCCACACCCGCGCCGACCACGCGCGTGTGCAGCCGGATGCGCACGCCGGCCTCCAGACACATCTGCTCCAAGAGCCATTTCATGGGCTCCACATCGTAGCCCACCGCACCGCCGAAGTGGTACACGGCGTCGGCCTGGGCCAGCCGGCTGACGATCCGGGGCATCAGGCCCGACTTGTTCTTCGCGTCGAGAATCCAGCTCAGCAATCCCGCGGTCCAGATGCCGCCCAGGCAGCCGCTGACCTCGAGCAGGCGCACCGAGGCGCCGGTACGCGCCGCGGCAATCGCCGCGACCACACCTGCCGGGCCTGCGCCGCAGACGATTACGTCGGCGTGCTCGGCAATGGGAATCTCGCGGGCTGGTTCGCAGTAGGTACGTTCGTTTGCCTCCGCTGCGCCGGCGGCCCCTTCGGTAGCAGTCTTGCCAATTCGCCGCGGCACGAAGCACGAGCCGGCCAAGGCGCCGGCCACCAGGAAACGGCGCCGATCCATCCCTCCCGGTGATTTCCCGTCAGACAACATGGCACTGGGTCCTTTAGGCTCACGGCGTATGGATTGCGGACAGGAGGAGGCGGCTGTGCGGCTGAGGCGCTGCGTAGCCGTCTTTGCGCCCGGCGGATCATCTGCCAAGCGTATCAGACGTATGGTCGTCGCGGCCGGCGTCGATGTCAAGCCGCACAGCGAGCCGCTTACCGTGAGCCGTAGGGTTGGGTGGCACGCCCAGAGCGATAGCCACGGGCGTGGTGAGCTGTGCGCGGGTGCAACCACGCCCTTCTGAGCGCGTGCCACCCGACCCGCCAAGGACACGGCCGATCAAGGTCCGGGATGCGGTCCGCCTGGACCGTGCGGCCCGGGACCGGGACCGCCGGGACCGGGAGACGGCGGACCGTGGCCACCAGAACCATGCCCGCCGGAGCCGTGTCCGCCTGAGCCATGCCCGCCCGGGGCGTGTCCACCGGAACCATGTCCACCCGGCCCGTGTCCGCCTGAGCCATGTCCACCCGGCCCGTGGCCGCCGGAGCCGTATCCGCCCGGACTGTAGCCGCCCGGGCCACCATGGCCCCAGCCGAACGAACCCGGGCCGTAGCCGCCCGCACCATAGCGACCGCCATAGGGAATCGGGTACGGACGCCGATACGGGTTCCAGAGCCCGTAGGGGTTGTACCAGGAGTCGAAGGGCATGGTCCACGGTCCCTGGGGATTGCCCCACGGGCCATAGGGCGTGGCGCCGGCGCGGAACGGAAACTGCCATTCGCCGTAGGGCCGAATCCATTCGCCCGCCCCCCAGGTCTGGACGATATGGGTCTGGTCGAAGCTGCCGCCCGGGCCGCGGAAAGTCGCCCGAATGTGGCGATAGCCGCTTTGCAGGTAGTTCGGATCGAGCCACACGTAGGCCGGGTCTTCGGGCCGATACTGGTTGACCCGCCCGCCGGAGACCGGATCGTGACTGTAGGTCGAAGGCCGGAAGACCCAGCTATCGGCCCGGGCTGCTTGGGTGGCGCAGAGTGCGGCGGCCACCAGCAGCGCGCCGAGCGGGAGCGGCCCAGTGCCGTGCTTCGTAAGCTGCCGTGTCAAAGGGAGCCGACTCATGGGGAAGCGACCTCGAAGGCAAGGGCGGCGGCGATTTCCTCCTGCCGGGCGCCCCGGGTGCGATCGTGCTCCGGCTTGCTTCCGGTCTTCCGGGTCTTTGGCGAACGCGGCACCGCGCCGGTGTTGCCAAAAGGCCCCAACGCGGCGCCGGATGTTGCCCGAACGAAACGGCCCGGCCCTTTTTTCCGGGTTGCGGCGGGCCGTTTGAGGGCCGGTGGATAAGTGTCGCAATCGGCGTTCCGAAGCGAGCGTTCTCTGCGTGAGGGTTGTAGCGGTTGTTGCGGCTAAACCCGCGGCTTACGCCGCGGGCTCGCCGTGTGTATCCTCGCCATGTTGGCGTTTGCCATGTTGGCGTTTGCTGCGTCTGTGGTTCCCGCGGCACGACCTACTGGAACGTTCGCGCGGAGCGCACCACCGGCGGCGCAGCCTCGTCCTCAGGCTGGGCCGAATCGGCCGCGGCCGAATCGACGGTGAAATCCCACGACTGCATGCTGGCCAGTGCTGCGCGTTGCGTCATGTTGTAGTGCAAAGGCGTCAGTGCGATCCGCCCCGCGGCCAGTGCGGAAAGATCGGTCTCCGCACCCGACGGGCGCGGCGGCGGACTGCCGGTCATCCAGTAGTACTCCCGGCCCCAGGGGTCGATGCGCTTCTCGAAGCTGTCGCCGTAGGGCACCACGTTCATGGGCACCACGGCCACCTGCGGCCTGTCGCCCAGCGCGGCCGTGGGAATGTTCAGGTTGTAAAGCTCGGCCTGGGGGTCTGTGCGGGCAAGGATTTGCTCGATGATCCGCCGGGCCAGCGCAGCCGCCTGATCGAAGCGCGCGTGTTCGTCGAATTCCAGCGAAACGGCCACGCTGGTGATGCCGAAAAACGCCCCCTCGATGGCCGCGGCCACCGTGCCCGAGTAGAGCACGTTGATCCCCGCGTTCAGCCCGCTGTTGATCCCGCTGACGACCAGGTCGGGCTTGCGCGGGCAGAACTCGGTGATGCCGATTTTCACACAGTCGGCCGGACTGCCCTCGACGGCCCAGCCCCAGCGCACCTCGCCCTTGAACACCTCTTTGACGATCAGGGGCGTCAAGTAGGTGATCGCATGGCCCACGCCGCTCTGTTCCGTGGCCGGCGCGACCACGCGCACCTCGCCCAGTTTGCGCAGCTCGCGCTCCATGGCCGCCAGGCCCGGCGCATAAATCCCGTCGTCGTTGGTCAACAGCACAAGCACGATAAACCACCAACCTTGTTCGCCGATTCAGTGGCACACAACCGCTGGGTGGCAGGCCCTCGTAGTAGGGGCGACGCATGCGTCGCCCCTACGGAATGTCTGCACCACGCAGGACTTGCCACGCCCATCGCTATTGCTGTGGGCGTGCCACCCGGCCTGAGCGGCCGGCGATGCCGGCCCAATCGTCCATCATAGTCGGCCCGGCCGGGACCTTCAATGTGCGGGGGCGCTCTTGCCGGCCGTAGCCACCGAAAGCCAGACGGTGGACGGACGCTCATTGCGAGAGAGCGCGGGATGACGTCCACGCTCTGGCGAGCGTGGCTGCGAGGGCCAGACGAGCCCTAGTTGAGCGACGGGTCCTCGGGGATGTCTTCCAGATTCAGCACCGAGCGCAGTGCGGCACGCCGGATGTTCTGCAGCACTTGCTCCCAGAGATCGTCGCCCTCGTAGAACACGTGCTCCGCGGTGGCCTCCTGTGTGAACCACGCCCCCACTTCCAGTTCCCCGTCGAGCTGCCCCGGACCCCAGCCCGCGTGGCCCACGAACATCTTGAACACATGCTCCTGTTCCGCAACCAACTGATCGAGGTTGGCCTTCTTGGCGGCAAAGAACACGCCCGGAACCACTTCCAGTTCGCCCAGGTCCGGGCTGCGGTGTACCGCCATCAGCGGTCCGGAGACCGGACCACCCAGGTGGACCGGCAGGGCGCTCTGGCACGGGGCGTCGCCGATCTCTTTCCACAATTCCTGGACCGTCTTGCCCGTGGGCCGATTGAGCACCAGCCCCAGGGCCCCCTCTTCGGTGTGCTGGATCAAGAACACCACCGTGCGCACGAAATTGGGATCGTTCAACTGCGGAGCAGCCACGAGCAGATGGCCGGTCAGAGAACTCATGCGTTGATGCCTTTCTCGGCTCCCTTGCCGCGCCGCGTTTTGCAGGTGAAGGCTCCCGCCGCCCCATATCCATGCATTCTACGCCCCGGGCTCATGGGCACGCAAGGGCGGCGGTCTCATGGAATCCAGCACCATAGACACGCAAAATGAAAGCGGAAAGCCGAAAGCGGAAAGCGGAGCGCCGAAGCCGGTGGGTCTCGCTCGCGCTCGACCCACCCTACAAGCCTTGCAAGCCACCAACGGGCGAGTAGCATGGTAGTTGCAGTCTACGTGTTCCAGCATCGCGTTTGAGGCACGTGTTTGCCATGAATCTGCCGCGCCGGCTGACGATCGCGCTGTGCGGAATCGCGTTCTTGGTGCCGGGCACCTTAGCGCCCGCCTGGGCCGAGCCCCAATACCTCGGCCCGGTCGCTTTGGCCGCGGGAGCCGACGGGCGCACGCTTTACGTTGCCTGCCGCGACGGCTGCCGGCTGCTGGTGGTCGATGTGGAGCGAGGCGAGGTTGTCGATTCGCTGCGCCTGCCCGCCCCGCCCACGGGACTAGCGCTGGGGCCGCAGGGCAGGCTGCTCTGTGCGACCTGCGCAGCGGACGAGCTGCTCTGTGCGACCTGCGCAGCGGACGAGCTGCTCGATGCCGCAGCGGCACCGCGCGAGCTGCCGGGCTCCCAGGGCAGACCCAGCCGGAACTGCGCCGTGCTGGTCGAGACGGCCGGCCTGCGCGTGGCCGGCGCGATTCCCGCGGGCCACGGGGCCACCGCCCCGGTCATCTCGCCCGACGCCCGCCGGCTGTATGTGTGCAACCGCTTCGACGACGACGTGTCGGTCGTCGACTTGCAGCAGCGCCGCACCCTGCGGCGCATGCCCGCCGGGCGCGAGCCGATCGCCGCGGCGTTGAGCCCTGACGGGCGCCGGTTGCTCGTGGCCAACCACCTGCCGGCCGACGCCGCGGACCGCTTCTACGTGACCGCCACCGTACAGGTGATCGACACTCGTTCCTGGCAGACGACCGCGGTGCGCCTGCCCGACGGGTCGACCGGGGTGCGCGGCATCTCGATCGACCCTCAGGGCAGATACGCGTTTGTGACCCACATCCTGGCCAACTACCAGTTGGTGCCGGCCCAGGTGGTGGGCGGATGGACGAACACCAACGTGCTGAGCATCGTGGACGTGCGGGCCGGGCGGTTCGTCAACAGCGTGCAGCTTGACGAGCTGGGCCGGGGGGCGGCCAATCCGTGGGGCGTGGCCTGCTCGGCCGACGGGCGGTGGCTGTGCGTGGCCCATGCCGGCACCCACGAGCTGAGCGTGATCGACCTGCCGGGCATGCTGGCCGAACTCAGGGAGCGATTTGCCGGCCGGGTGGTGGGCGCTGCGCCGCACAACCCTTCGAGCCTGGGCGAGCTGCGGCAACGGATCGCACTGGACGGCCGGGGTCCTCGGGCCGTGGCTGTCTGCGGTGATCGAGTGGTTGCCGCCACATATTTCAGCGACACGCTCGAGGTGGTGCCGCTCGGTGCGGCGCACTTGCTTGACGAGCCGGCAGCGCCTGGAGCACTTGAAGCGGCCGGCTCGATAGCCCTGGGTCCGCGGCCGCGGTGGACGCCCCAGCGCCGCGGGGAGCTCCTGTTTAACGACGCCATCATCTGCTACCAGCACTGGCAGAGCTGCGCAAGCTGTCATCCCGACGGCCGGACCGACGCGCTGAACTGGGACCTGACCAACGACGGCGTGGGCAACCCCAAGAACACCAAGAGCATGCTGCTGGCCCACCGCACGCCGCCGGCCATGAGCACCGGCGTGCGCCCCGATGCCGAGGCAGCGGTGCGCGCCGGGCTGGAGCACATCCTGTTTGCCGAGACGGGCGAAGAGGAGGCCGCGGCCATCGACGTGTATTTGCGCGCCCTGGTGCCCGTGCCCAACCCCGCGCCCAGGCGGGGGGAGCCTTTGGCCGCGGCCCTGCGCGGCAGGGCGGTCTTCGAGCAGCTCGGCTGCGCCGACTGCCACCCGGCGCCGCTCTATACGGACCAGCGCAGCCACGAGATGGGCACGCAAAACGCCTACGACCAGCGCCGGGCCTTCGACACGCCCACGCTTGTCGAGGTCTGGCGCACCGCGCCCTATCTGCACGACGGGCGCTATGCCACGCTCGAGGAGCTGTTGCGCGAAGGCAAGCACGGCCTGGCCGGCGCTGCGCCCGATTCTCTCAGCGAGCAGCAGCTCCGAGACCTGGTCCGCTTTGTGCGCTCGCTATGAGGGGGGCGCGGCGCGACGTAGAAGAAGCAGCGAGCCGGCGGGTTCATCCCGCCGGGAAGAAACGACAACACGATTCACTTTCTTCCCCCGGGGATAAGCCCCGGGGCTCGCCCGGTTGAATCATTTCTTCCCCCCGGCGATCAACCCCGGGGCTCGTCCGGTTGAATCAGTCCCCTACGACACCCGAATGCTGATCCGGCCGCCTAGAACGCCGCGCTGGGGGCCAGGCCGCCCTTGACGTTCTCGTACAAATCCTGGAGCTCTTCAACCTGCTGGCGTTGGAAGTCGAAGTTCTGCCCCTTCAGCCCCCGCAGCAGTTCTTCCTCGGCCGCAGGCGCAGGCTCCCCTTCGGCAGCTTTGGCCCTCTCGACGGGCTTTGCTTCGGGTGCTTCGATCGCCAGCAGCGTGGTCCCGCGGAAGAACGCATACCGCGGGCCTTCGGCCTGGGCGATCACCGTCGAGGTGCCCGAGATGCCGTCGGCCACGAACACCCCGCGCAGGTCGGTCTCGCCCGCGGTGAAGTCCTCGTTCGCACTGCCGATCACCTTCACGTGTACGTCGCGCAGGAACCGGTCGGCTACCGTGTCCTTGACCGTGGTGCGCACGCGCCCGGAGGTGGCGTCTTCCTGCACCTCGACCTCCAGCGGCGTGACCAGCACCAGGCCGCTGGCGTGCAGGCTGTCTCCGCGGCAGACGATCAGATAGGCCCCTTCCTCCTCCAGCGGCACGCCGAAGCGGTGGGTGCGGTCGCGATAGTCCTTGCCGTCGCCCAGCTCGAGCGTGGTCTCGAAGAAGGGGCGGATGCCGGCCAGGTTGATCCGCGTAATACCCTCCAGGTCGCGCTTCAACAGGCTGAACTTCATCAGGTCGATCCGATAGACCTTCACGTCGCAGGCGGCGATGTTGCGGAACTCCAATTCCACCTCCGCGGGCTCGCCCGGCCGCACCGTGGTCACCTCGGGCAGGCTGATGGCCTTGCGCGTGAAGTACTTGATCGACTGCTTGGCGTCCGGGAAGCGGTCGTCCACGCGTTCATACTGCTCGATGGCCTTGGCCGCCTCGCCCAGGCTGTGGTGAATCTGGCCCATGATGTAGACGGCCTGCCACTTGTTGCGCGCTTCGACTTCGCGCCCCGTGCGCGGATCGACGCGCTTGGCCTCGGCCACCTTGTTGCACATTTCCAGCGCCGCCTCGTGCTCGCCCAGGGCAAACCGGCAGTAGGCGATCACGTACCAGTAGGTGTCGAGCAGATCGCTCTCGGCATAGCGCTGGGCATAGCGCTCTGAGGCCGCGGCCGCCTGGTCGTAGGCCTCCAGCTCCAACAGCGCGTTGGCCGCGGCAAAGGCCGCCTGGTCCGCGGCCGGGTCTTCGGGCCAGGCCGTCAGGAAGCTTTCGAGCATGTCCCATGCGCGGCGCACCAGGTCCACGCGGTTGATCTTCTGCTCGCGGAGCTTGGGGTCCTGGGCCGCCTCGGGCGCTTTGGCATAGACCCGCTGGGCCAGCGCATACGCGGCCGCGGCCACATAGCCCTCGGGCGGGTACTCGCGCAGCAGCCGGTCCATCACCTCCACGCTGCGCACGAACTCGCCCTGCGACTGGAGGAATCCCGCCACGCGGCTCTCGACCAGGAAGCTGCCCTCCACCGTGGCCCGGAAGATCAGGTAGCTGCGCTCATATTCACCCATCTCGTGATAGGCCGCGCCGATCTTGAGGATTTTAGCAAAGGGAATCTCCTCGGCGGGCCACTTCTCCTTGATGATCTCGAAGTAGTGGACCACCTTGGCCGCGGGGCCGGTCTCGAGGTGGACGTCGAGCAGCATCTGCGCCACGTGCTTGTAGACCTCCAGCCGGAGATTCCACTTCTCGTACAGCTCCGTGAGGTGTTTGCCGGCCTCGGCCATGCGCCCCTTGTCGAACTGAAGCTTGCCCAGCTCGTAAAGCTCCTGCGGCGTGAGCCGGTAGGGGTCGGTGCTCTTGCTGCCGGCCGGCAGCACGGCCAGCGACTTCGCTTCGGCCACGGCCATGCGGTCCAGCCGGTGGGCGTCGCGCACCATGGTGGGCCCGGCGCGGAATGCGCCCGGCAGGTAGCCGTAGAGCTGGTAGCGGATCACACCGCCGTGCGGGCGGTTGCCCAGGTAGAAGACGATCGCGCCGGGGGTGATCTCGAAGCGTTCGAACGCGCCGCTCACCGAGCGCTCGATCACCGTGGCCCCGGCGGGCAGGGGCTCGACCAGCACGAGGTATTCGAGCTGTTCGGCCGGCGTGTCGGAGCGCACAGAGCGCCGCACGTCCAATTCCACCATGCCGCGCTGGCCCACCGGCAGTTGCGTAAGCGGATTGCGGAACGACGAGTAGCTGCCCTCCACCACGCCGAACCCGCGCGCGATCTCCCGGCCGTCCATCTCCAGCGGCGCCGGCTCATAAACCCGCTCCACGCGCCAGTCCTGGGTGGTGCTCTTGAGCTTCTCGGCCGGCACGAACCCGCCCAGGATGCACTGGTACGTATAGCGCCCGCGCCCGGTGATGCGGAAGTTGACCCGCTGCTTGCCCTGCTTGGTAAGCAGGCGCGCCGGCACGTCCACCACCCGCGTGCCCGAGTCCTGCTCCATCTCCAGCACCGCGGCCTGCACGTCGTTGACAAACACCTCCAGCCGGTAGTGCTCGCCCTCGAACCGCGTGCGCGCGAAGTAGCGCGCCGCGGCCAGAGCGGCCGGGCCCGTGGCCTTGTCCGGCATCCAGCGGTGGCCCGTGCGATGGGCCAGCAGCCAGTCGACCAGCGGCTTGATCCTGGCGTCCTGCGGGGCCACGGCCTGCAAGGCCAGGCAGTACAACGCCCGCAGCTCCACGGGCGACTGGTTCCAGGGCAGACAGCCCGAGGCAACCTCGCGCCGCGTGCCCGGCTGGTCCAGGTCGCGCTCGGCCAGCAGGTCCGCGAGTTCCTGTGCCGTGGGCTTGCGGTCCATTTCGGCAAACGCCAGGGCCAGGTAGGCCAAGGCCGCGGTGGAAAGCGCCGGCCGGTTGCGATAGAGCCGGTTGGCCAGAGCGAAATCGCCCTCGCCGGCCGCGCACAGGGCGTGCAACAACACGGCCTTGGTCTCGTAGTCGCTCTCGCTGGTGGCCGCCACTTGGCTGCGCAAGTAGGCCAGGGCCTTGTTGTAGCAGTCGTCGGGCACCATGTAGCCCGCCTTGCGCGCCAGGCTCAAGGCCCAGACGATCCGCGCCGTGGCATAGCGCTCGCCTTCCGAGCCACGGCCGGTCCAGCTCCACGAGCCGTCGTCGCGCTGGCTGGAGACCAACAGCCCCACGGCCGAGCGGATGCGCCCGTCGAGGGCCTCGGCCTGCGGCCCGCCCGCCTGGCGCGTGCCCGCGAGCAATTCCTGCAAGGCCAGCGCGGCCATCAGATCGCTGGCCGCGGAGCCCAGCCCGGAGGCATAGCGCCGCGCCTCGACCTGACACCAGGGCGCCGGGGCGAGCACGATGTCCAACAGGCTCTGCTCCACGGTGGGGCCGACCAGGACTTCGAGGCCCGGCCGCTCGAAGGTCATGCCCTCGGGCGGTTCGACCCAGGCGGTGGTGTCCGAGGTGGCCGAGCCGCTCACTGTGGCAAAGACCGGCCTGCCATAGGGCAGAAGCGGCACGCTGCGCCGGGCGACGTCCTGCTGGCCGGCCGCGGCGATCGCAAGCTCAAAGCCCACGTCGGCCTGCGGCGCAGCCTGCGCGGCGTCGCCGGTGGCCTCCGGCAGCTTCAGCTCCACAGGGAAGCTCGTCTCCTCGATCCCCTTGGCCGTGACCTTCAAGGTCTGCACGTCCTCGACCGTGCGGCCGCCGATGGTGGTCTTCAGTCGCACCTCGATCTCGCCCTCGGCCACCAGGTCGTTGTGGACCGACACCTGCACCTCGGCCCGATCGCCGTCGGTAAACGCCAGCGGCAGCTTCATTTGGCCGAAGAGGTCCTTCTTGACGACCAGCTTTTCTTCCGCTTGGCCGGCCAGGGTCTCGGTGGTGATGCCCCGGGCCGCAAGCTGCCAGGCAGTGGATCGTTCGGGCACCACGAGCGTGAGCGTGGCCCGGCCCTCTTCGTCGGTCACCACCGCGGGATTCCAATAGCCGGTCTCCTGGGGCACGGCGCCGGGCAAGAGGCCTGCGCCGGCCTCGGCCAGTTGGGCCAGCAACTCTTGAGTCTCCTGCGTTGCCGCGGGGCCCTCGGTCGGCAGCTTGAACTGCTGCATGTTGCCCGAGGCGTCGAGCACCGTGATCTGGCCGCCCGCTTCGGCCGCCCAGTTGTGCAAGCGGTCGGGCGGGAGGCGATAGAGCGGCACTACGCCGTTGGTGGCCAGGCTGTAGTCGTCCAGTTGTGCGATTCCGGTCTGGCCAAGGTCGAGCTGCTCACGCGAGTCATACTGCCAGCCGCCGTTCGGTGCCGGGCCCGACTGGGCCATGGCGGCGCCTTGCTGCTGCGCCATCTCTCCTGCCGCGCGCCCGCCGTAGCGCTGGACGAGCATCTGGCGGCCGCCACGCGCGCTTCCGGGCTGCGCAGGGCGCCCGGGCTGGTTGGCAGCCCCGGCGTAGCCGTGCATCACCAGCCCGTCGACCTCGAGCGTCGGCTCCTCCGGGGCCAGTTCGACGACCTCCACGCCTTCCTCCAACGCCAAGGAGAAGGAATCGTCGGCTGAGGGTGGCGCCTCGCGTGCGATCCCGCCCAACAAACGCGTTCCGCCGCCCGCTTCGCCCCCGCTGCCCAGCGCAGCCAACCGGCTGGCCTCTTCCTCGCGTGCCAGCTCCAGGCGTTCGCGCTCGGCCAGCAGGCGCGGGTTGATCGGGCGCGTGGACGGGCGGTAGGCAAAGGTGACGCTCGAGGTGGTGCGCACCGCGGCCTGGCGCTGGTGGCCGCGGAAGAAGTCCTGGATGGCCGGCACCTCCCAGGCAAAGCGGTCCAAGAGCGCCTGCTCCACCAGGGCCAGGCTCAGCTCGGCCGAGACCGGCTTGCCCTGCGGGTCCGTGGTGGTGACGGTCACCTCCACCTCGTCGCCCGGTCGGACCGGCGCGTCGGGATCGCCTTTGCGCCGGACCACCAGACCCACGCGCAACTGGCGCTCGACCTGGAAGGGGCTCGACGCCAGGTGGAAGCGCCGCGGCTGTTCCGCGGGCGCCTTGGGCTTTGCGGGCGTAGCTTCGGCCGGCTGATCGCCCTTGGCCGGAGCGGCATCCGTGGCCGGCCCGCTGCGCAGGCGCCGGTCCGGGCGCGGGTCGGTCATCACGGCCACGGCCAGCTCGAAATTGGGCGCCAGGTCCGCGGTCATGGGAATCTTGAGCTTGTTGGCCCCCTTCTTGAGCGTGATCAACTGGTAGTCGAGCACGCGCGCCCCCTGGAAGGCCACCAGGGCCAACGCCGGCTGTTCGCGCCAGTGGAGTGTGACCTCGGCCGTATCGCCCGCCTTGTAGCTGTGGCGGTCGGCCAGGATGCGCAGGCGCACCTTGTCCTTCTCGTCGGAGACGAGCACTACGTGCTGGCCGAAGATGGGATTCTCGAAGCGGTCCGTGCCCGTGGCCCGCAGGATGTATTGCGCGCCCGCGTCCAGCTTGAGCGTCTGGCGCGCGGTGCCGTCCTCGGCGTCAGTTTCCAGGGCGTGCTCCTCGACGAGCCGTTCGCCCCGGCGCCCGTCCACTTGGGTTCTTTCCACCACCTTGAGCGTGATCTTCTGCGCGGTGGGCTTGCCCTCGGCGTCCGTGGCGGTCACCGTGACCTCGAAGGTCTCACCGGCCACGTACACCGGCCGGATGGTGCTCACGGCCAGCGCGAAGCCCTGCGTAGCCAGCACCAGGTTCTTGGCCACGCTCAAGTTGCGTTCGGGCAGGGTGACCACCAGCGGCAGCACCTGCGTCTCGCTGAAATCGCGCGTGGGCAGCTTGAACTTCACCTCGCCCTTCTCATCCGTGGTGGCCGTCTCCACCGGCTCGCCGGCAAGCTGGTAGCGAATCTCGCGCCGGGCCAGCGGGGCCCCGTAGTAGTAGGCCGCGCGGATCGTCCCTTCGATCTCCTCGCCCCGGTAATAGACGCTCCGCGGGGTGTCGATCGTCAGGTAGACCGATTCGAGCTGGTATTCGACCACCTGGAACGTGCCCTGGAAGCTGTGGCCCTCCTTGTCCTGCACCATGGCCCGATACTGTCCCTGCGGGCTGGCCGAGGGCAGCACGAAGTGGGCATGGAAGGTGCCGAAGCGGTCCAGGGTGACCTCCTGCTGCTCGATCTGCCGGTCGCGCCCGTCGAATACGTCCAGCGTGAGCTCCTTGCCCTCTTCGATCACGTAGGTGTCGTCGGCCGCCTTGCGCAAACAGCCGCGCACGTGGACCACCTGGCCCGGCCGGTAGGCGGGCCGATCGGTGTAGATGTAGCCTTTGTCGGCCAGTCCCCGGGCCACGCCCAGGCCCTGGAGGTTGACCACGTTCGAGGCCACGTTGCCGCCGGCCACGGCAAACACGCGCACGTCGCCGGACTGTTTGAGTTCCTCATACGCTTTGTGCCACACGCCGTCCGCGCCGGTGGTCTCTTCGGCAAATACGCGGCTGCCGTCGGAAATGAGCAGGCGCACGCCGGGCCAGGGCTTGCCGGTGAGCATGTTTTCGGCAAACACCAGCACCTCGTCGCGCGAGCTTTTCACCAGCACGTCCAGGTCGCTCTGGATCACCAGCGTGGTGGCCTCGAGGATGGAGCTGCTCACGGTCACGGCCATCACCCCGCCGGTGAGCCCGTCGGGCAGCGGCACCTCCACCCAGCTTTCCAGCTCCTGGTACTTCTGGTAGTGGGGAATCTTGAACTCGAAGGTCTCGTTCGGGTCTATGAGCGCGATATCCAGCCCCTCCACGCCCCGGGCCAGGTGCATCTTGCGGAAATAGGTCTCCATGTCGATCAGATACGCGCGCACCGTGACCGCTTCGATGTTGCGCGTGGAGAGCCTGAGCCGCGGCACCTCGTCGCTGCGGAAGACGCGCTCGGTGGCCACGCTCATCGTCCTGGCGGTCAGCCGGGCGATGGCCTCCTGGGCCGCGGCCTGGTGGCTGCCCCAGGTCACTTTCTTGTATTCCTCCAGCGCCTCTTCCAGGCGCCCGAGCTTCCATTCCAGCGTGCTGGCAATGGAATACTGCGCCTGCGAGGCCTCGTTGGTCTGCGGATACTTGGACACCAGGCGCCGCCAGTCGGCCATGGCCTCCTGCCATTTCTCCTGCTCGTGGTTCATCTGGCCAAACAGCAGCAGAATCTCCCGGCAGCGATCATCCAAAGGGTGCTTCTCCAGAAACCCTTCCCAGAGCTTGCGCGCCTCGTCGAACTGCCGGGCCCCGTAGCGGTCCGCGGCCATCAGGTATTCGGCGTCGATGATCCGCCGCTGCACGTCGCTCCACTGCTGGTGCGTGGGGTGCTTGACCAGGTATTCCTGCCAGGCAGCCAAAGCGTCGGTGAACTTCTTTTGCAGCAGATAGCACCGGCCCAGCAGGTCGCGCGCGTCGGGAATCTCCTCGCGCTCGGCATAGCGCGGGTTGGCCAAGAGGCGCTTCAGCGCCGCCGCGGCCTCCTCGTGGCGCCCGCGGTGCATGAAGCTCCGCGCGATTTCCAGAAACGCCTGGCTGGCCAGCTTGTGGTCGGGGAAACGCTCGACAAACGCCTCCAGGGCCGCGGTGCCCAGGCTCAGCTCCTCGTCCGACTGCGGCTCAGGGATGTTCCAGGTGCGGCAGAGCTCAAAGGCCGCCTCGGCCACGCGCTCCTGCTGCGAATCCGGGTACTTGGCCAACAGGTCTTCCCACGTGCGCCGCGCCTCGCGCTGGTTGCCCTGGGCCAGCAGGCACTGCCCCAGGCGGAAGCGGGCCTCGATGTCCAGCGGGCTCTCGGCGTGGTCCTCGATGAACTTCCGGTAGCCCGCCGCGGCCTCGCCGTGCTTGCCCAGGTTTTGCAGACACTGGGCCACCAGCAATTCCACCTCCACGCGCTTGTCCGGCTTCGGTCCCACTTCCAGGGCCTTCTGGTAAAACTCCAGGGCCTTCTGATAGTCGGGCTTCTGCTGCTCGTCGGGCGGATCGAAATAGGTGTCGGCAAACTCCAGGTAGATATCGGCGATCTGTTGCCGCCGGTCCTCGGAGAGCAGATATTCGGCCTCGGCGCGATAGATCAGCTCGGAAGCGCGAAAGTCGCCCTTGCGCGCCAGGGCCAGGGCCTTGCCGAACCGGGCCCGGCGGGCCCAATCGCTCTTGGGAAACATTTCGGCAAAGCGATCGAACTGGGCGACGGCCGCATCGTAGTCGCCTTTGAGATACAATGCGCGACCCTTGAGATACGTGAGGTAGTCCTGCGGGGCCCCCTCGGCCTGGCTTGCCTCGTCGATGGCCTTGATGGCCTCCTCGTAC
>CAYXPN010000059.1:0-20765 GCA_964467075.1 uncultured Planctomycetaceae bacterium | reverse complement strand
TACAGACGCACCCTACAGTCGGTGGGTCTCGCTATCGTTCGACCCACCCTACAGACCCACCCTACAGTCCCAGGCCTTCCGAGGATGGCGCGAAACAGCGGCGCCCAGGAATTGTGGATCGTGATTCAGGGCGGCCCCACTTGCGAGAGGGCGTCTTCCTGCCCGCCGGCCGGTGCGGCACGGGTATTGTACAGCTCGACCTGCTGCTCGCCGGCGGCCACGAACAACCGATAGTTGAGCGCGCCCTTCTTGTTCAGTGTCTGGTAAAGCGTATTCAGCGCGGTGAGCTGTTCGACCACCGTCTTGGCGACCTCGGTCTGTTGTTTGAGCGCCTGTTTCTGCTGCTCGGGCATTTTCCCTTTCTGGGCCGCTTCCAGTCGCTGTTTCATGGCCATGGCCGTGTTGATGGCCGCCACCAATTGCCGGGCCTGGAAGGGTTGGGGCTGCTGGTTCGGCAGTTGGTAGAAGGCAGCCACCTCGATGTCCGCCCGCTTGCCGATCAGGCTGAAACTCACCCGCAAGCTCAGCGGCGGCGTGTCCTTGGGCGTGAAGGTGAGCCAGGTCACCCCCAACTGCGGGTCGCTGCGGTCCTTCGGCGCGATCGTATCGCCCGGCTTGAACTCCGGTTTCGGCAATTCGCCGTCCACGCCAGTGACCTGCAGACGCAAGGCACTCGGGTCGGGCGGGGATTCCAGCGTCACCTGGCGCCGGGCCACGCCGTAGTCGAGGTCCAACACCACCGGCTCTGCTGCGCGCGTCTGCGAAAGCGGCAACCAGTGGGTCTTGCCGCGGGCCGAAATGCTCAATCCGCAGTTGCACAACGCGCGCGCCTGGGAATCAGCCATCTCGATCCAGGCCAGTTTCAGCTCGCCGGCGTCGAGCCAGACGCGGGCCACGTCGCTGGCCTGTTCCGGTTCAGCCGCACGTCCCGGTGCGCCGAGCCTGACCAGCCAGCTATTCGCGCGGCTTGGCTCGGCCTGGAGCTCGAAGCCGAGCGGACCCTTGATGGCCCCGTCTCCGCCCACCAGTTCCAGCTTCAACGGCTCTTCCTGCCCCACCTCCACACGGCCAAGCAACGCGGGAGTTTGTTCTTCGGCCGCGGCCGAGAGTACCGGCAATTCCACCGCAGCCAGCAGTCCTTTGAATGGATCGGGGCGCGCGGGCGGAGGTTCCGGCTTTGGCGGGCTGCTGGGTTCGGGTGCCGGCGGCTCCGGCTCGGTCTCGCCCCCTGGCTCAGGCGGAAGTGTCTCGCCGCCGGGCCGGCCTGCGGGCGGCTCCTCGGACCCGGGCTCGCTTTCCGGCGGAGTCTGGACGGGGGCCGGCTCCGCGGGCCCGGAGGGCTCGGGCGTGGGTGGCTCCGGCGTGGGTGGTTCGGGTGTCGGGGACTCCGGAGGCTCCGGCTCGGACGTTTCCGGCGGCTGCTCACCAGCGGCGGGCGACGTTTCGGCACTGGTCGTACCGGCTTCTGGGAAATTCTCTTCGCCCGGCTGCCCAGAGGACTCCGCAGGCGGTTCGGTGGATTCGGGTATCGTGACTCCGGGAATCTGACCGGGCGAGATTCCCCCGAAATCCTCTTCGACAAACGGCTCCGAGCCCGAACCAGCAGAGCCGCTCGGCCCGTAGGCGGCAGCAAGAGCGCCGGCATCGGGCGTCTCCTGCGATTCAGAAGACGGAGCCGCCCAGGGTCTCATCACCAGCACGACGACCAACGCCGCCAGCCCGCCCGCGCCCAGAATGCCCAGCGAAGCGAGCAGTGTCTTGCGCTCGCGCGTTCCCAGCAAGGGCCGTCCACCGGTCGGGGTCTTCGGCTGCACGCCCGTCTTTGACTTCGTGTCGATCTGCGTCGCAGTGCCCTCGCCCGTGCCTCGCTGCGCAGCGCGCTTGCCCGCGGTGCCGTCGGCGGTTGCGGCTTTGCCGGTCGACTGCTCGGGCTTGGTCGAGGCGGGCGCCTTTGCAGGCTTTTGCTTGCCCGCGGCGGCGCTGGCAGCCAGCGAGGCAAAGACCTCGGCGGCGCTCAGAGTCTCCGCGTCCGACGGCTGTCGCCCTTTGGCTTCTTGATCTTTGTCGTCCTTGGTTTGCGCAGCAGTGGGCTTGGCGGGTGACTGGGCAGAGGCCGGCGCTTCGGTATCCGACTCCGGCACGTTCCAGGAGGCGGGCCGACCGTTGTCCGCGGGCTGACCGTTTGTCGCCGCTCGCTTGGGCGGCCTGCTCGGACCGGGTGCAGAGGCTGCAGCGTCCAGGGGCTTCACGCGCCGCGAGGGCCGTGGCGGCAGGCGCCATTGCGCAAGCGCGTCGATCACCTCCTGTGCCGATTGATAGCGGTCGGCCGGCTGCTTGGCCATCATCTTGCGGCAAACCGCTACCAGCTCCGCGGGCACATCGGGCCGCAACTGGCTCAGCTCCGGCGGCTGGCGCGTCTGGTGCTGCATCAGGCGCTCGGGTGTGGTGCCTTCGGAAAAAGGCGGCCGGCCGGTCAACAGGAAGTACAACGTGCAGCCCAGTGCATAGATGTCGGCCCGATGGTCGAGTTCGCCGTCGGCCCTTGCCTGCTCCGGCGCCAGGTAGTCGACCGAGCCCTGCACGGTCTCCGACTGATCGGGACCGACGGCGTGTGCGCGCCCGGCCAGCCGGGCCAGTCCCATGTCCAGAATCTTCACCACCCCCTGGCCGTTGACCAGCAGGTTGGAAGGCTTGATATCGCAGTGGATGATCTTCTGCTGGTGGGCGTGGCACAGCCCTTCGGCGGTCTGGCGAATGTACTCAGCCGCCCGACGATAATCCAGCGGACCCTTGTCGCGCACCAGTTGTCGCAGGTCCGGGCCGTCGACATACTCCATGACGATGTAGTAACGGTTGCCCTCGTTGTCTACGCTGTAGGCCTGGACGATGTTGGGATGGTTCAGCGTGGCAATGGCCCGCGCTTCGGCCAGGAAGCGTTCCAGTGCGGCCGGGTCCTCGGCGATTTCGCGCGAGATGACCTTCAGCGCCACCGGGCGGTTCATCGTGCAGTGCTGCGCCAGAAACACGCTACCCATCCCGCCGCGGCCCAGCAGGTCGATCAGCTTGTACTTGCTCAGCAGAAACGAGCTCCGGCCGGCCAACAACTGGCCTGCCTGCCAGCGGCTGAGCAGACCCGCGGCGACCAGAGCGCGGGCGGCCGGCTTCGGGCGCGGGTGATCGCGGACGATCTTCCGGGCCTGGTCGAGGTCGTCGGCCTCCAATAGCCCGCTCTTTTCGATCACCGCCAGGAACTGTTCGGTCGAAGTGACTCCCATGGTCACACCCCAAGACAAGCGCCGGGCCTGCGCTACTTGCGCACCCGGGAGACCCTAAATGACCTTGCGAGATTCCGGGAGAAAGGTGACAGGCACCCTTTGCCGCAACGGCCCACGACCAGCCTTCGGCCGGTGCCCGGCTTCGCACAAATGGCGCCTGTCACCTTTCTCCCTCCCAGGATCATGCAAGGCTTTTTGGACACCCGCCAACCCAGGCATCAGTCTACCAACCCCGGGCCGTCCAGGCAACCGAGCGGCCGGGCGGGGCCTTGACACCCGGCAGGCATAGCGTGCTATGATCGCGGTTTGGCCGGTCGGCTCCGTGGCCCGGCCGCGGTCGGGTCTGGTCCTGCCGCTCACAGCGAGACTGAAGAAGGTGGACTGAAGAAGGTGACGGGCACCATTTGCCTTCAGCGGCCCTCGAGCAACCTGCGGTCGGTGCCCGGCTTCGCACAAATGGTGCCTGTCACCTTCCCCCGGACGCCCCCCCTTGCACAAGGTGCCCCATGGTCTCCCGGCGCGCGTGGCTGGCAGCAGGCATTGCGGGCTGCTTCACACTAAGTGTGGCAGCAGGTCCGCTGGTGGATCGCCTTCAGCCAACTCGCCCGGTACCCGACAGGGCCGACGGCCCGCCGCCGCGGCGGATCGTCTCCCTGGCCCCCAGCGTGACCGAAATCCTCTTTGAGCTGGGCGTGGACGACCGGGTGGTAGGAGTCACCAGCTTTTGCCCCCTTCCGGCCGAGGCCCGAGATCTGCCCAAGGTGGGCGGCATACTCGACCCCGACTACGAGGCCATCCTCGCCCTGCGCCCGGATTTGGTGATCGAACTGGTCGAACACCAGCGCGCGCTGCCCGGGCTGGCCAAGCTGGGCCTGCCGCAACTGGCCGTGCGCCACCAGGACCTGGAAGGTATCCTGGAATCGATCACCACGATCGGTCAGACTTGCGGAGCCGAACCCCAGGCACGGCGCCTGCGCGAGCGCATGGAGACCCGGTTGCACGAGATCGAGCAGCACACCGCGGGGCACCCGCGGCCCGCGGTGCTTGTGTCCGTGGACCGGACATTGGGAACAGGCGGGATCAAAGACGTGTACGTGGCCGGCAGCGACGGCCACCTCAACCGGGCGGTGTACCTGGCCGGCGGGCGCAACGTTTGCGATTCGGCACGCGTCCGGTTTCCGGTCGTCTCGCCCGAGGTGATCTTGCGGCTTGAGCCCGAGGTGATCGTGGACCTGGTCTTCGAGGAAGCCGTAGATCGCCTGGGCCGGCAGCGCATCCGCGATGACTGGCAACAGCTCGAGCGCGTGCCCGCAGTGGCCGCAGGTCGGGTATTCGTGGTGGCCGACGATCGGGCGGCGCAGCCCGGGCCGCATGTCGTCCGGCTGGTCGAAAACCTGGCGCGGTTGTTCCATCCTGAACTCGACTGGGAGCAGACCGGGGAACGATGAACGCCGCAGCTACCGAGCCGCCTGAGCCGATCCTGCGAGTCGAGGGCTACGGGTTTGCCGTGGGGCGGAAGCCCATCCTGTGCGACGTGTCGTTCCACGTGGATCGGGGCGAATACGTGACCATCGTGGGTCCGAACGGGGCGGGCAAGAGCACACTGCTTAAGTGCCTGATGCGCATCCTGCGCAGCGGCAGCGGCACGATCGAGGTGGCCGGCCGGCCCCTGGAAAGCTACGCTCAACGGGAGCTGGCCCGGCGTCTGGGCTATGTGCCCCAGGCCGACGGGCGCGCGGCCCCGTTCACGGCCGAGCAGTTCGTGCTCTTGAGCCGCTATCCCTATCTGAGCCCGTTCGCCGCGGCTTCGCGCGAGGACCGCGGGGCGGTGCGCGCCGCGATGGAGACCACGGATACGGCAGAACTGGCCGAGCGGCAGATGGGAAGCCTTAGCGGCGGTGAGCGCCAGCGCGTTTATATCGCCGCGGCCTTGGCCCAAGAGGCCGATATCCTGCTGCTCGACGAGCCGACCACGTTTCTCGACTATCGGCATCAGGCGGCCATCCGCGGGGTGCTGGCCCGGGCCAATCGCGAGCAGGGCGTGACCATCCTGGCCGTGACCCACGACGTGAGCGCCGCGGCCCTGGAAAGCGACCGCATCCTGGGCCTGTGTGCCGGGTCGATCGTCTTTTGCGGCACTCCCGAGGAGTTGATGCACGGCGACGTGCTGCGCCGCATCTACCAGACGGAGTTTCTGCTGGTGCCCCATCCGCAGGCCCCGCTGCCGGTAGTGGTGCCGCCGGCCATGGAGCGACCGGAGCCGGCCGAGGGCGCACGCCAGAGCAACGGGAACCAGGCAAGATGAATCGTCGCCGGGTGATGGGCTGTTTGTTGCTGGGCACGATCGCGGTGGCGGCTGTGTCTCCGTTCGCAGGCCGGGACTGGCTGCCGCTTTCCGCCCTCTGGCAGGATGCGGCGGAATCGATGGACGGGCCGATTCTCTGGTGCATGCGCCTGCCACGCGCGTGTCTGGCCTTCCTGGCCGGGGCGGGGCTGGCCACGAGCGGCATGGCCTTCCAGGCCATGTTTCGCAATCCCCTGGCCACGCCCTTCACCCTGGGCACGGCCAGCGGCGCCTCGCTGGGGGCCGCGGTGTGCATCCACGCCGGATGGAACGTGCTTGTGGCCGGCGTGCCCAGCGTGTGCCTGTTCGCCTTTGCCGGCGCGCTGGCCACCATGCTCATCGTCTATGGACTGAGCCGGCTGCGCAGCGGCTTTTCCACCGCCACCATGCTGCTGGCCGGGGTGGCCCTGAGCTTCTTCTGCTCCAGCCTGATCCTCTTCCTCCAGTACAGCAGCGACCTGTCGCGCAGCTATCGCATGATCCGCTGGGTGATGGGTGGATTGGAAGGCGTGGTCAGCTTCCGCGGCGAAGTGCTGATCGTGCTTCCCGTCGTGGCCTCGGGCTGCCTGGTGCTGTTCTATCTGACCCACGAGCTGAACCTGATCTCCACGGGCGAAGAGCTGGCCGCGGCCCGGGGCGTGGAGCTGGGACGCACCAAGACGATCCTGTTTTTCACGGCCTCGCTGATGGTCGGCGTGGTGGTGGCGTTCTGCGGGCCGATCGGGTTTGTGGGCCTGATGGCGCCGCACATCTGCCGGCTGTTGATCGGGTCGGACCATCGCTGGTTGCTGCCGGCCACGGTGCTCTTCGGCGGGGCGTTCCTGGTGGTCTGCGACACGCTGGCCCGCAGCCTGCTGCCGGTGGGCGATCTGCCGGTGGGGATACTCACGGCCATGCTCGGCGGGCCGTTTTTCCTGTGGCTGCTGTTGCGCCGCCCGGGGGTGGAGTTGTCGTGGTAGGTTATGAGGGGTACGGTGATGGGTCGCGTGGAGGGTAGAATGTCGGGGGGATGGCGAATTGAACAGCGTGAGCCCTGGCTTTGGCCAGCGCGATTAGTGACGTTGTTGGTGATTCGACCCGAACCGGGAGCTTACGCTCCCGGCTCGCCACTCCCTGCGCCCGCTTCGCCACGGCACGATTTGCGATTTCAGATTTGCGATCTGCACCCCCCCGACCTCCGACTTCCGCTTTCGGCTTTTGACTTTCGGCTTTCCGCTTTGAGGAGAACCCATGAGCGTGCGCGAATTGCTCCAGGCCAATCGCAGTTATCGCCGGTTCCATCAAGACCTCTCGCTCAATCGCGCGACGCTCGTCGAGTTGGTCGATCTCGCGCGCTTGTGCGCTTCCGCGGCCAATCTCCAGCCGCTCAAGTACCTGGTGGTCGGCTCGGCCGCGGATTGTGCCCGCGTGTTCCCCCATCTGCGCTGGGCCGCGGCGCTGCGGGACTGGTCGGGCCCGGCCGCGGACGAACGCCCCACCGGCTACATCGTGATCCTGGGCGACACCCAGATCGCCACCAACTTCCACGTGGACCACGGCCTTGCCGCGCAGAGCATCCTGCTCGGTGCCGTGGAGCGCGGGCTGGGCGGGTGCATCGTCGAGTCGATCGACCGGCCCGGGCTGCGCGCGGCGTTCGGGATTCCCGAGCGCTACGAGATTCTCCTGGTGCTGGCCCTGGGCAGGCCCAAGGAGCAAGTCGTGCTGGAAGACGCGCGCTCGCCGGAGGATGTGACCTACTGGCGCGACGGCCAGGGGGTGCACCACGTGCCCAAGCGCCCGCTGGCCGAGTTGCTCTTCGAGCCGCCGACGGGCGACGAAACGGGCTCGTAGCTTTGGCCGCTGTAGACGCTGGGTGCCACTGCTGGCTTGTCCAGCAGTGCCGTAGGGTGCGTGCTTGCACGCGCGCGACTTGCTAAGATACACTGGACAGCCGCTCGTTGTGGGCGGGTCTCCCGACCCGCCCACACACAGACCGCTTCACAACTGCGGGGAGCGAGAACTTCGGAAAGACGTTCACAGCACAGGTGCTTGCGCGCATGCGGCTTGCTAACAGGAGATCCGTAATGACTGCGAATTGGTCTTTCGGGCGGTCGGGTGATTCAAAACGTGGTGGCCGGGATCGGCTTTTGCGCTCTTTGCGCTCCACGATGCGCGGAGAGCTGCTCGGGCGTCGCGGGTTCCTGCGCGCAGCAGCCGCAACGGGCGCGGCGTTTGCGCTGGGAGCAGTTCGGCAGGCAAACGCGCCGCGCGCACGCGCCGCGCAAGCCGGCCAGTCAGGCGCAAGAGCGGAGAAACCAGGCGCAGGGCCCGGCGAGACTTCGCCCGACGTGACTGTACGTACTATTACCCGTCCGCCCGGCTTCCACTGGTTCGGCTACTACGACAAGAGCCAGTTCGATCCCGGCGGCCGCTATGCACTGGGCATGGCCGTGGACTTCGAACATCGCACCCCGCGGGCCGACGACGTGATCCGCATCGGCATGGTGGATATGGAAGACGCCGACCGCTGGATCGAGCTGGGCAGCTCGTGCGCATGGTGCTGGCAACAGGGCTGCATGCTCCAGTGGATTCCCGGCACCCAGCGCAGCATCCTCTGGAACGACCGGCAGGGCGATCGGCTGGTGTGCCACGTGATGGATGTGAACACGCGCCGGCGCCGAACCATTCCCCATCCGATCTATGCGCTGAGCCCCGACGGACGCTCGGCCGTTTCGGCAGACTTCCGGCGCATCCAGGCCATGCGCCCGGGCTACGGCTACGTGGGGTTGGCCGACCCGCTGGCCCATGAGCTCGCGCCGCGCGAGTCGGGCATCTTTCGGGTGGACCTGGAAAGCGGGCAGCAGGAGCTGATCGTCAGCCTGGCCGACGTGGCAGCCATCCCCTATCCCCACGGCGACCTCTCGCAGATGAAGCATTACTTCAACCACCTGCTGGTCAGCCCCGACGGGCAGCGTTTCATATTCCTGCATCGCTGGCGCGGCCCCGGCCAGCGGAGCTTCGGCACGCGCATGCTCACCGCGCGGCTCGACGGCAGTGAGGTGCGAGTGATCGACCACTCGGGCCACACCTCGCACTTCATCTGGCGCGATCCGCAGCACATCCTGGCCTGGACGCGCCACTCGTCGCACGGCAACGCGTTCTACCTGTTCGAGGACCGCCCGGGCGGTTCGATCGAGCCGGTGGGCCTGGACGTGATGACCCAGAACGGCCATTGCTCCTATCTGCCCGGTGCCGAGTGGATTCTCAACGACACTTATCCGCGCGGCTCCGAGCGATTGCAGGAACTCTACCTCTACCACGTGGCCACGGGCCGGCGCGTGGTGCTGGGCCGGTTCCATTCGCCGCGGGCGTATCAGGGCGAGTGGCGCTGTGACCTGCACCCGCGCTTCAGCCCCGACGGCCGGCGCGTGGCGATCGACTCGCCGCACAGCGGCACCGGGCGCCAGTTGCACGTGATCGACGTCAGCCCTGTCGTCGGCTGAGCCCGGCCCCGCAGCGCGCCCTGCGGCGCAGAGACGTAGGCCGGAACAAGTCGCGCAAGCGACACCGTTCCGGCAGGAGAGGTGCTTAGCGCTGGCGCACAGTTGCCCAGAGCCCCGCCGCGCCGGCCAGCATGGCCGAGAGCAGCAGGGCCAGCGTGGAAGGCTCGGGCACCGCGGCCGTTTGCGGCGCGAGGAGTTGATCATCGCAAGAGACCGCCCCGAGAGCCGACTCGCCGGCGTCGAGAAGGCGCAAGCCGCCGGACGGCCCGCCGGACCCGACGCCGCTTTCCAATGTATCGGGCAGCAGCAAGTTGTTCGGCCCGCTCGGTCCGCCAGGCCCGGCAAGTTCGACGCCCGGACTGAGCACGCTGCCCGGCCCGAAGATCACGTTGCCGGTGACCGTGCCCGCGCCTCCCAATTCGCCGCGTACGTCGACGGTGTCGGCCTGGATCGTACCTTGGTTTAGCATGACGGTTCCCGTGGACCAGACCTTCAGCAGATCGTCCACTTCGACCGCTCCGCCGCGGATGACAAACAGTCGGCCCGGCCCGCGCGCCCACGACTCGTCGCCGCCCACATAGAGCTTTTCGAGCACTTCCCAGACGGACTCTCCGCCGTTGACCACGGCCACGGCCTCGCCGCCCGTGGGAATCCCGCCGGAAAGCACGCCCGAGCCGCTGGTGACCGTGCCGCCCTCGGAGATGCTCAACACGCCGTTGCCGGCCTGGGCGACCGTGAGCACACCGTCGATCGTCAGTTTCCCTGCCTGCACGGTGACTGTGTTCTGGGCGGTGCTCTGCACACCGATGACCATCGCGCTGCTGACCGAGACATCTGCACCACGGCTGACGGTCAACTGCCCCCAGCCTCGGTCGCCCACAGTCAGCCCGGAGAAATCGCCGCTGGTTGCCGGCCCTTGAAAACTGACCATGCCTTCGGAGCCGGGATAACCGGCGATCTTCAGCACATCATCGCCGGTGCCCACCGCGGCACCGTCGGTCACGAAGAGACTCCCCGCCCCGTGGGAACCGACTTCCAGGCTCGAGTCGACCTGGGAATCGCTGCCGTCGACCATTACCCCGCCGCGGGAATCCGCTGTGGCCCCCACGATGATGCTGCCCGCGGAAACCTGGCCGCCGTTCTGCACGTTGAGCGTGCCGCGGCTGTGTTGTCCGACCGTCATGTCTTGTGAGGCAGCCACGGAGACGCTCAGCAGCGTGCCGGGCCCGTCGATCGTGATCGAGCCGTCGTTGTCGGTGGTGATCAGCCGGTGGCTCTGGGGCAGGCCGAACAGGACCCTGAGATGGTCGCCGGCGTTAGGATTGCCGTTGGGATTCCAGTTGGCCGGCTCGAACCACAGGTTACTTCCCGTCTCGTTGTCCCAATCACGCACGGCCGCGGCGGCGCCGGGTGGCGAGAAGGAGCCGATGCAGAGGGTCGCCAGCAAGACGGCCGGCAACGCCAGGGCGGTCGGCTTCAGGACGCGCGCGCCAGCCCGACGCCCGGGTGGCCGGGGCTGGAGCGAAGCGAAGCCCCGGGAAGCAACACCTTGACAAGTTCTTAATGCGCGCACAGAAGCCCAATGGCCGATATGACCGACAGAGTAGCACAGCTTGGCCATGATGCGTGCCTCTACGGGTTAGCAAGGAAAATCAGCGTAGGGTGTTCGCCCCGACGGCCCCCCTGCCCCAACGTTTTGGACACCGTCTCTGTCCCGACTCGCCTGCACGCGATCCTTGGGGGGTAACCGTTCACGGGCCGCTGCCCGTTTTCGGGCCATTTCGCGTGGATAGTCGCCTTTCGCTCCGCGAAAGCAGCGCCACTTTCGCGGAGCGAAAGGCGACAATGACGGCCCGTGAACGGTTACCTTGGGGGCGTGTTCCCAGGGGCTCACGGCCGAGCACGGACTGCCGCCATCCGAGGAGGGCCGAAGTAGCCCCGGAGATCGGCCCGGTCGGAAGCCCGGCCGGAGATGCGTTGTGACGGGTCCAGTTTAACCCGACCTTAACCCGTGGCAAGCAATTTTTGCAGGATAGCCAGCCTGTTGCCTCCCAGTATGCCTAGTTTGCCCAGTTTGTCGCGAGCCCACATTGGTTGGGTGGCACGCCCGGGGGCACAAGCGATGGGCGTGGTCGTCTACCGATCGCCCAGGCGTCCTGTAGGGGCGACGCATGCGTCGCCCCTAGCCACGGGCGAGCCGTGCGTGGGCGAATGTTCGCGTGTTCCCGCCTCGGCAGGTGGCTCGCCCTCCCGATAATCGGCGTTGGGGCACGGGGCTCGGCAGGAGCCTCGCCCTCCCGATATGCCTCACGCTCCCGGTATGCCTCGCCCTCCCGGGAAATAATTATGACACAAGGGCACCTGGCCGGGTGCAAAGAACTGCGACTCACTGCTCCAAAGCCCGCCACGCGCGCAGCTCAGCCAGCACCGCGGCCATGTCCGCGGGCAGCGGGGCTTCGACTTCCATGGGCTCGTCGCCGGCCGGGTGCTTGAAGCACAGTCGCCGGGCGTGCAGGGCTTGGCGATCCAGCAGCACCCGGTCGTCGTCCGGGTCTCCGGTCAGTTCGCCTCGGGTGAGTGTGGAGCGACCTCGATACTGCCGATCGCAGAGCACTGGACAGCCGATGTGGCTCAGGTGCACGCGGATTTGGTGGGTGCGGCCGGTCTTGGGAAAGATGCGCAAGGCTGCGAAGCCTCGGAACCGCTCGGCCACTTCGTAGAACGTGCGGGCCGCCCGGCCGGCCGACTCCTGCGCACGGATGGCCATCTTCACCCGCTGCTGCGGGTGTACGCCGACGGGCTGGTCGATCCAATCGCGGTCGCGGTCCGGCGAGCCGGAGACCAAGGCGTCATACTCCTTCTCCACCGTGCGCGCGGCGAACTGGGCGCTCAGCCGGGCGTGGGCCAGCTCGTTTCGGGCCACGAGGATCACGCCGCTGGTATCCCGGTCGAGCCGATGGACGATGCCCGGCCGTGTCGGGCCGCCGGTGGTGCTCAGCCGCGGGCCGAAATGGTGTTGCAATGCGCCGGCCAGGGTGCCGCTCCAGTGGCCGCGGGCCGGATGGACCACCATGCCGGCCGGCTTGTTGATCACCACCAAGTGCTCGTCCTGGTAGAGCACGTCGAGCGGGATGTCCTCCGGCAGGGGCGTCTGCCGGGGAATCTCGGGCGGCATGACGCGCACGCGCTGGCCTGCGCGCAGCCGATAGGCCGGCTTGGCGCCGCGGCCGTCGATGGTCACACCGCGGGCGCTGATCACGCGGCGCAGATGGGCGCGGCTGTATTTGGCCAGGTGGCGCACGAGAAAGACGTCGAGCCGTTGGCCTTCCTCCGACGGCCCGACCACGAGTTCCACCGGCTCGGCGCTGGAGCGAGGATCGCTCGACATGGATCGAATGGGCCCGACCGATCACGAGCCGTCGGCCGGGGTCGACCCCGGCGCCGGCGTGTCCGGGGATTCCGTTGCGCGAGCGCCCCCGGCGGGAGCAGGCGCCGGCGTTGGGGCGGCCTCAGACGCAGGCTCGGGTGCGTCTGTCGGCGGGGCCTGCCCCGATTCGTCGGCCGTGCCCGCGCTGCCGGCGGGCGATTCGGCGCCGGTGGGTCCCGCGCCCGCAGCCGGCTGTTCACCTGTGCCGGCGGACGTCGATTCCCCGGCCGGCTCGCCAGTTGCCGCGGGCACGGAAGGTTCGCCGGACGGTTCAGTCGGCGTGTCGCCCGGCTCGTCAGTTGCCGCAGGTTCGGAAGGTTCGGCGGCTCCGGTCGGTTCAGCAGCACCCGTGGGTTCCGCGGGCGTGCCGGCCGGTTCACCAGTTCCCTCCGGTTCAGCAGGTTCGCCCGGCGGTTCAGCCGGTGTGCTACCCGGTTCACCCGCGCTGGGCGCTTCAGCAGGCGTGGCGGGAATGTCAAGCGGCACCGCGGGGCCCTCTGCCGGCGCGGCGTCGGGCGAGGAGCCGAACGGGCTGCTGGGCGTGAACAACGGCGAGCCTTCGGGCAGGTTGTCCAGGTCGAACGGCGGCCTCTGGCCCGGCACGCCCGGTTCGTCGCTAAACGCCGGCTTGGGGTCGAACCGGGCGAACCGGTCGTACATGGCCTTGGTTTCCGCGCGCTTAAGGTCTTCGATCCTCCGCTGTGCAGCCACGGCAAACGTACCGTCGGGCCAGTTCTCCCTCACCTCGCGATAGCGTGCCAGCGCTTCGTCAAGGTCGCGGGCCTGGGCCTCCAAAGCGCGGGCCAGACCGAAGGTGGCCCGTTCGCGCAGCGACGAGTCGTCGGACGTCTCCAGGACTTGCAGGTAGTATTCGGCCGCCCGGCGCAGCTCCTGGTTGGCGTTGGCCTTGTTCTCGAACAGCAGCCGACACCCTTCACTCAGATGATAATCGCCGGCCATGACCGCGGCACACTCGGCGGCCCTGGTGCCGGGATACTGCTCGATGACGTCGTCGTATTGGAACAGGTCATTGCTCTCCATCGCTTCAAACAGGGCGGTCCAGGCGGTGGCCGCCCGAGAGCCCGTCCGGCGGCTCCACAAGGTATAGGCTACCGCACCGACCAACACGACCACCAGCGCGGTGAGGATCAGGTTCTGATACGGCTTGATCTTCTGAATTACGTCGCCCATCCACTGGGCGAGTTCGTTTTGTTCCAGTTCGTGACGGCGTTGGCTTTTCATGGCCGGCGTCCTTTGATATTCGCGCCGGGCAGAGCGTGGGTTGCCGAAGCCGCGCTCCCGACGGTCCTTCGCGGCTCGGCCGATACATCCGCAAACTTGCAGTATAGGGCCGCCCCCGCGGGAGCGTCAAGGTCGCCGCAAATCCGACTCGCTCGGCTCCTCCCCCCCATCCGCCTCCTGGCGGATCCCGAGCAGCAATCCCTGAAACGCAGGAACGCCCGGAAACCGCCGCACCAACTCCTCGGCACACGCCAGGGCCCGGGACCAGCGCTGCTGCTGCGAATAGAGCACGGCCAGGGCGTACAGGTAGTCCGGCACCTCGGGCTCCAACCGATACGCGGCCTCCAGCTCCCCGGCCGCAGCGTCCCGTTGCCCGAGGTGCTGCAGGGCCAGGCCGTAATTGTAGCGCATCCGCGGGGCCTCCGGGCGCAGGCGCACGGCTTCGGCCAGGTGTTGAGCTGCTTCGTCCATTCGGTCGGGGTTCTCGGCCAGCAGCAGCCCCAGGGAATAATGGGGCTCGGCCAGCTCGGGTTCGATTTGGATCACGCCGCGGAACAACTCGGCGGCCTCGGCCTTGCGGCCCGCTTGATCGCAGAGCATGGCCAGATTGACCATGGCGGGAACGAACTCCGGGTCGATGCGCAGGGCGGTGCGGTATTCGGCCTCGGCCTGGTCGATGCGCCCCAGATTGGCCGAGACCACGCCCATGCTCAAATGCGCACCCGGCTGATCGTCCAGGCTCCGCAAGCCGGTCAGATATTCCTTGAGTGCGTTGTCGAAGGCCGTTCGGTCGCCGGGCCTGAGGCGCTGGATCGGCGTGGCCGAAAGCTGCCGGGCCGCTTCCATGCGCACGGCGCGCACCGGATCGTGCAGAAGCGGCGCGGCGCGACGCTGCACCTCGTCCGGCGGCAGACCCTCCAGGCTGTGGACCGCCGCGGCACGCACCAGTCCCTCGGCGTCGCGCAGCCCTTCGCTCACGGCCCTCCGAGCCACGGACCCCGAATAGCGACCCAACAACATGATCGCGCTGGCCCGCGCCATGGCACTAAAACCCTCGCGCCGGGCCACCGCGGCCAGGGCCGCCTCGGCCTCGGGCCTGCCCTGCCGGCCGGCGGCAATGGCGGGGGCGAAGTGTGGCGGCTCGTCGCGCGGGCCGTACCACGTGCGCAACTGCGCTTCGGCCCACTCGGCCGTTTCCCCTTTGCCGCGGTCGTGGTGGCAGAGGTTGCACGCGTTGGGCACGCCGAGGCGCTGGGTCAGGTCGGGGCGCGGGTTGCGGAAGCTGTGGTCGCGCCGCGGATCGACCACCATGTAGCTCGTCTCGGGCATGTGGCATTCCACGCAACGCGTGCCCGGCTGGCTGGCATCGGGATGGTGATGGTGGGTCGGCGTGTCGTACTCGCCCGCGGGATGCGTGCCCATGTGGCAGTCGGTACACAGGCGGTTGTCGATCGGCTGGCTCCAGGGGCCTTTGGGATCGGCGTATTTGACCCGGGCCGTGTGGGCGTCATGGCAGTCGGTGCAGCGCACCCCCTTGGCGTACATTTTGCTCTGGATAAACGAGCCGTACACGTAGTCCTCGTCGAGAATCTGCCCGTCGGGATAGTAGAGCCGGCCGTCGAGCAGCTCGGGTTGGTAGTGGTCCAGAAACCGCTCGCCGGGCTGGAAATCGGGATAGATCACTCGCCGCCGCGCATGACACGGCGCGCAGGCATCCACATCCAGCCGCGAATCCGCCCCGCCCGACGGCGGCAGGCCGTAGCCGTATCTCCGGTCCCAGAAAATCCCCCACTGCTGGGCCAGCTCCACGTGCAGGCTGCCCGGGCCGTGGCAGGTCTCGCAACTCACGTCGATCTCGGAGAAGGTCGTGTGATAGGTGTCGGTCTTCAGGTCGTAATTGCGTTTCAGGTTCGTGGTGTGGCACTCGGCGCACATGTAGTTCCAGTTTTGCAGCGGGCGCGTCCAGTGCAGCGGATCGTCCCAGAGGATGCGCTCGGCCGGATAGAGATGGAACCAGCGCCTCCGCTCCGTGTCCCAGGCCACGGGCAGACACTGGATGCGCCCCCGATCCAGCTCGACCAGGTATTGCTGCAAAGGGCGCACGCCGAAGACGTATTTCACCTGGTAGGTCCCGGGCCGGCCGTCGGGTCCGTCCGTGGTGACCCAGAACTTTCCGTCGCGCTGAAACAAGCGGGTGAAGACCGGATCATCCGGATGGATTCGCCCCTCGGCCTGCAGGCGCCGCACGGTCTGGACGATCTCCTCGCGCGCCCACGTGGCGTCGCAGGGACGCACCACTTCCAGGCCGGCGGTCGCGCTGTCCAGTGCAGCGCGCTGGTCGGCCGTCATGGCCGCGGTCACCCGGGCGCGCACGCGCCCGAGCTTCTCACCCAGCCCGACCTCGCTTTCGGCCAGGGCCACGGCCCACTGTTGCGGGTCGATCTTGCCGAGCAGGGTGCGCAGATCCTCTTCCGAAAGCCGCGCCACGTCCTCGAAGCTGAAATGGAGAAACCGGCAATCGTCGAACGAACCGAGCACGGTCTGCGGCGTGGCCCGATCCATGGCCCGATCGTGGTCCGAACCCAGCCACGCCTGGGTCTCGGGCTGGTGGCATTCGACACATTGCTCCCGGCCCACGTACTGCGCCACCCGGCCCGGCGGCAAACAGAACCACCAGTCGCCCGCCACGACCACAGCCCCGGCAAGCAGCACCATCAGCAGGAGCAACAGGAGGCGACGGACCATCGCGGGTGGATGAGCAGGGGCGAGAGGATCGGGGAGGAAGGGAAGATCAAAGGCGAAGCAGGAACCCAACCTGAAGCAAGGATCGACGACCAAGCCGCAAACCGATCGGGCAATTCTCGACCGCGGCGCCGGGCCGGGCGGTCCGACAGCGCGCTGCTGTTTCTGAACGATTCTTTGACGGTGTCCAGGAATTGTGTGCGCCACTGCTTCGCCAGAAGCAGTGCCTCGCCGCTGCCAAGACTGCTTGCCCGGCGGGCAAGCAGTGACACACACCGCGTTTTCCAGCGATATCCGGGAGCAATTCCCGGACACCCTCGATTATTTCTCAACGATCTCGAATGCACAGCAAGGGGCCCCATCGTGCCGGCAGGCAATGCGCCGGATCGGGCGCCCGACGACGGCCTTCATCATCTCCTGGTCCACGCGGCAAACCGTGTGTTCTTCGTCCAACATGCTGATAAAAGGGCAACTGCGCTTGTACATCACCAGTTTGCCGTCCTTCTCCTCGATTTCCACCACCGCCCCTTCTTCGCACAACAGCCGGGCCAATCGTTGCAGGCGCTCGCGCGGCTTGGTGGCCGTGATGCGGTTCTTGTAGTAGGCGGCCATCTGCTGGCTGACGCGACGGACCACCCGACGGTTGACCTCCTCGCCGGCCTCCGCGCGAATCGCCCGCCAAATGGCCGGCACCAGCACTTGCTGGTTGGCGGCAAACAGCAGCACCAGTGCGGCCTGCGTGGCGGAATAGATGTGGTGGGGCCGACCCCGACTTTGAGGCCGTTCGGTGTCCCTCTTCACGAACCCGGCCGCCACTAGATCGTTGAGCTGCTCACTGATTGCGGTGCGGGTCACGCCGACGGCCTCCATCAGTTGGGCGACCTTCTGCGGCGGATTGCCTACCAGGGCTCTGACGATCCGCAGCCCCGCGGGTGTTACCCGGCCTTCCGACATTTTCATCAATCCCCGCCAGCACAATTCCAGGCGACCGCCGGCTGCCCGGACCAAAGGAACTCCTGTGGCTTACCACGTTCCTGGCCAGCCAATATTGCCAGCCACTCTTGATGATACCCGAGGGCACGACCCACCGCAAATCCATTCTCGAGGGTGGGGGTGACCCCCCAGGAGAGTCCTTCGCGCCCCAGCCGGCTGTGAGAACCCCGGCCGGCGCAGATCGAGATTCCTGCGCTCGAGCGATGGCCGGTACAGGCGCCGGACCCGCAGAAGAGGCCCCCGGGCGCGCGCCGGGTGCGTCGTAGGACGGACCTCCGGTCCGTCAGCTCCTCCAAAGGCGCCCTCCCGTGCGCGCGCCGGGTGCGCCTCGGACGGCAACCGAAGACCGCACGTCTCAGTTGGCGATGCCCACGTCTCGTTCGATTTGCCGGGCCTTGTTGCTTACGCCCCAGAACTCGTTGTTGGCGTCGGCAGGCCGGGCACGCCGGGCCCATTCGAAGGCCGGATCGCTCGGCAGGGTGGTTTGGTCCAGAGAAAGGTTGCGGCAACCGGCCAAGCCCAGGCCCACCAGCAGCAAACCGGCCAAGCACCCATACCGGATGAATCGAAGCGTGGTGCGGGCAATAGACATCGGACGATCCTTGGCAGAACCTGCGTGGGGATTAGGTAGGAGAAGGTGGCGGAGTTTCGCAGAATCGGTTTGGCAGGTAAACCCCATTTCAGGGGAAAACGGACTGCCTGGTTTCTCCAAGCCTCCCAGTTTCCTGGGATACCGGAACTTTGCCCCGTCTTGTGGTCCTTGAGCTGGAGAGATGGCACGAGCCGTGGGGCGCGGTTGGTCCAGCCTGTGGTGAGAAGAGGCCGTTGGCCAAACGTGGGATTCGGCCGAACGTGAGATGTGCTAAGCAGCGGGCTTTAGTTGGAGCCCAACTCCCCGGGCATTGCCCCGCACCGGGTGATCAAAGCGAGGCCCGGTTCCGCGGCAATAGATCGGCATCTCGCGAGCGAACTGAAGTTGCGGGGGATGGGCGCGGGGCATCTGCGCAGGATTTGGGCAAGTTCGCACTGAACGCAACCTTCTGCGCACAAAGGGTTTCTTGCTTGGCGCTGGTGTATTCGGCTGGTAGATTACAAGCGGGGGTAAGCTCGTGGCGAACGTGCGGTCGGCCTTTTTTGGACGGGCGTCCGGGCAGAATCCCGCTTCCGGGGCCAGGAGAGGCGTCGATGAGATCGTCACACAGACCCCAGTCGGCACCCCGCCAACAAGGGGGTGGTGTGCCTGCTGGCGGGCAGGGTTTGCCACAGGCGGCGCCGTTGCAAGCCGGTGGGGAATTGCCCCGGGCCCAGCCGGTCCCCGGCCACAGTGGGCCCGCGGCGCGCCCGGTTCCGGCCCAAGAGCCCAGCGGGGCGATGCCACTGCCGGTTGCTGCGCCCGTCTCGGGCCAGTCCGCGGGCCGTGCCGCGGGCAGTGTTCATTCTCACCAAGGGGCTGCGGGCACGACGGCTGCGCGTCCGGTGCCGGTGGTGGCCCCGTCGGGCACATCGGGTCCGGCGGTGCGCGAGCCGGATGCCGAGACGCAGGAAGAGATCACCACCGCGGCGGTCAAGAACGCGCCGCCCTGGCTGGTCAGTGCCGCGTTTCACATGGCGTTGCTGATCATCCTGGGGTTGATCACCATGGCGATGGCTCAGCGGGACGCCTTTGAGTTGGACTTGAGCATCGACGAGGAAGAAATCCTGGCGGAGAAACTGGGCGAGCAACTGGAATTCGACTCGCCGCTGGGCAAGGAGCTGATCGATGCGGTCGAGGAGCCGATCCTCACACCCGAGAACCTGCCCGAGGTGGAAGACCCGTTCGCCGCTCCGCTGGACTTGCCCTTTGAGCCGGACGGACTGGCGGCCACCAGCGACATCCAGGCCAAGCTGATCGGCCTGGCGCTGAAAGGCCGCGAGGAGGGCATGCGCCGCACCCTGCTGGGCCGCTACGGCGGCAACAAGCTGACGGAAAAGGCGGTGCTGGACGGCCTGGCGTGGCTGGCCCGACAGCAGCAGGCCGACGGCTCGTGGAGTCTTTCCGGCCCGTACCCCGGCGGCGTGCCCGAGGATTGGGAGAATCCCGAGGCGGCCACGGCCATGGCCCTGCTGGCGTTTCAGGGTCACGGCGACACGCACCAGGCGGGAGACTATCGGCGCAATGTGGCCCGGGGCTGGGAGTGGCTCTTGAAGCAGCAGGACGCCAACGGCAATTTCTTTCACCAGGGCGCCTTCAACCACCATTTCTACACCCAGGGACAGTGTACGATCGCGCTGTGTGAGCTGTATGGCATGACCGAAGATGAGAAGTTCAAAGAGCCGGCCTTGCGCGCGATCCAGTATCTGGTCGACTCCCAGGCCCCCGAGGGCGGCTGGCGCTACACGCCCAAGGTCGACAGCGACGTGTCGGTCACCGGCTGGATCGTCATGGCCTTGCAGAGCGCGAAGATGGCGGGCCTGGAGGTGCCGGAGGACACGCTGACGCGGGTCGACCGGTTTCTGGATCGGGTGACGGTGGCCCAGCACGAGGGGGCCCGTTATGGCTACCAGAAGGGCTCGCCGGCGAGCCTGTCCATGACCGCCGAGGCGCTGCTCTGCCGCCAGTATCTGGGCTGGCCGCGCGACGATCCGCGGCTGGTGGCGGGCGTGGAGTGGATCACCTCGCCGGGCAACCTGATCGACTTCAGCGAGGAGAACCGCGACGTCTATTACTGGTACTATGCTACCCAGGTGGCCCACCACATGGAAGGCGACTTTTGGAAGCGGTGGAACGAGGTGATGAAGGAGCAGATGATCAAGCACCAGGTCAAGCAGGGACGCGAGGCCGGCAGTTGGGACCCGGAACACCCCAGCCGCGATGCCCATGCCGTCCACGGCGGCCGGCTCTACGTGACCTGCCTGTCGATCTACATGCTCGAGGTCTATTACCGCCACCTGCCCATCTACACCCGGCTCTACAGCGATCTGTTCCGCTCGGGACGCAAGCCCGGACTGTGAGCCTGCTGCGCGAATGCGGTGAAGGCAGCAGCTTCTCGACTCGCCGGGTGCGTGCTCGCACCACTGCTGTAAACGTCTTCGTGTTGCCAAAACGCCGAGGAAAACGGTGATTCGCGGGGTACGTGTGTATCGCGTGACCGGAACCCCAACGGGGTTCGAGACAAAAGCCCAGGGTCAGCTTCCGCGGCCCTTAGGCCGCGAAGCGCCACCCTGGGTCATCGGGGGCGCCAATTCCCGCATCTACCCCGAAGGGGTTGGGTAACCGTTCA
>CAYXPN010000058.1:0-20913 GCA_964467075.1 uncultured Planctomycetaceae bacterium | reverse complement strand
TCACACACGGCGCAAAAATGCGGCATAAATAAATGATGGCCATCAGGCCGGCCGTTTGGCTGCTGCCCGCTTTCGCTCGCCGGCCCGTGGTCGGGCTGTTTTTGTCTGGCAGACCATTCGGCCGTCACCTTCTTTTCGCTCTGGCCGGCCAGCGCCGCATGGGCCGGAGTGGCCGGGCATCGCATTGTCTGAAGTCCACTGCTTATGCGACGTGCAATAACCTCGCGCCTTGCGGGGCGGGATAATCACGGTGGGCCCGGCTTGAACACGAGGCGCCCACGTCTTGCTCTTGGAATACGACGCCTGGAACCGCGCGAGCGGCCCGTATCCCGGGGGCTTTCGCCCACGGCTGACATCCTTGGGCCCTTCGGGGCCGGGAAGACGGACCACATTCATTTCATTCGGCTGAAGTCTTACGAGTTTCGATGAACAAAAAGGAGAGACGGCCATGAGCCTGACTTGCCGGCTGCTTTGTTTGATTGTCCGGTCGGGGCTGGTCTTCGCGAAAGCGACCGGCCGGCCGGGAGTCGCCCGCCGCCCCCGAGAATGCTTGCCTGACGATGTTTCCCTTGTTGCCGATCCGTTGCCGAAGTTGCTCGTTGCCCTTCTCCGGCGTGCTGTCCGGCGTGCCCGCCGCTTTGCAAAGGCCGGGGCGGGGAAGATGCCGTTGGCCGGGCGCGGCCAGACGCGGTTTGGCGGGGCTGGCGGCGTTGCTGCTCTTGCTGGGCACCGGCTGCCGCGACGAGTCGGAGCGCCTGGCCCAACTGGCCGAGAAGACGGCCCAGCAGCAGGCCGAGCAGAACCAGGCCATGGCCGAGACCAGCCGCCAGGCGCTCAAGGCCACCGAGCAGTTGATCGCCAGCCAGGAGCAGAGCCGCCAGGAGCTCGTCGAGCTGAGCCGGCAGGTCCAGGCCCAGCAGGCTGCGCTTGAGCAGCAGCAGGCGGAACTGTTGGCGGCCCAGCGCCGCTGGCTGGGCCGGCTGGGGATGATCGCCTGTGGGGCCGTGCTGGTGGGCGCGGTGATGTGGCTGCGCCTGGCTGCGCAGATGCGCAGGCCGTGCGCCCAGCAACCGGCCACCGGCAGGTGGGTAGCACTGGACCGGGCCCGGGCGGGGCAGCTTCCCGGTACTGGGGTGCGGCGAGTGGGGGCAAAACCGCTTTCCGCCCTGCCTGCCCCCCGGCAGACGCACCGCAAAAAGCGGCGGCGGCGCCCACGTCGGCCGAGGCCCAGGAAATAGAGCCTTACGGTCTACGATGCGCGCATGGCGCGCGGATGCGCCGGTAGGGGCGACGCATGCGTCGCCCCTACTGCCGCGGGTGGTAGCCGCCGCCACATTTGGTTGCGGCCGCAGGCCGCGTCAGGCGCCCATCTCTCTGGCAGTTCGTTCTGTTTCTCCGCGGCTTCTCCGCGCACGGCCCGACAGACTGCACCACGACTCCTCCGGCGCTCTCGGCTTGACCCCGTCGGTGGACTGCACCCCAAGCCCTGCAGCGGGGCCAATCGACTCCCAGAGCCGCTCGCCTCAGCCCGCCGGCCCCTCTGGCCGCTGCTTACACCTGATCGAATGCCCATAGCCGGTTCGCTGCCGCTCCGGTCTTCGTCAACACGCAGTTACGGGCATGCTTTCCCCGCCGCCGACCCCGCGCAACCTGAGCCGACCATTCTCCCGGCGGGGCAAGCCGCCCCGCCGTCGCGTCGGCGTGGCTTGCCGGGGGACGGCTGCGGCACTGCGAACGCAAGGCAGCGCGAGCAGGCGCTGTTCGGAGTCTCCGCTCTGCTCTTCTCGCAACCCTGAGCCGCCGGCCCTTTCGACCGGTAGCTGCCATGCCGGGCACCATCGGTGACCTTCACAGGCTTCGCGTGCGTCCGATCCCGGCACGAAAGCGTCTTCTCAGCCGACTATCTCGACAGGCGATCGCTACAGCTCTCTCGCCATCAGTTACGACAACCCGGCCTATCTCGGTTTGGCGCGGGACAAGGTTCTTAAACATGACGGTCAAGGGCAACGAGTGTCGCGCTCGACGCGATACCATCGGGCCAGGCGATCGGCCGACACGCCAAGGTAGTAGCCGGCGATCACCTTCTGGTTGATCCACGTGGTCCGCCAAGGGCCGAGCGTTTGCCACCGGCGGGCGGAAGTCGTCGCCGCGGAAGGCAGAATCGCGATCCGGCCAAGCCCGCGCAAGCGGCGGACGAACTCGAAGTCGTCCATGATGGGCAAGTCGGGGAAACCACCGATCGCGCGAAAGGTGTCGGACTTCAGAAACAGGGCCTGGTCGCCGTAAGGCATTTGGAAATAACGCGAGCGGAAGTTCGCCCCCCATTCAATCAGCCGGAGCGCGAACTGAGGGCCGTCGATACGGAGCCGAAAGGCCCCCGCCACAACTCGCGGCTGGTCGAGCGCCCGGCGAACGTGCTCATCGAAATGCGCGGGAAGCCGCGTATCGGCATGGAGGAAAAGGAGGACGGAGCCGCGCGCAGCCTGAGCGCCGGCGTTCAACTGGAGAGCGCGACGCGGCGCGGTCCGCACGACCAGGCAGCCTGCTTGTCCCGCCATCTCAGGCGTGCCGTCCGTGCTGCCGCCATCGACCACAACGGTCTCTACGTCCTCGGCGTCCTTCAGGCTGCGCAGCGTCTGCGGAAGGCGCTCAGCCTCGTTCGAGGTTGGGACAATCACGGAGATTCGCCCGACAGCAATAGAAGGGATTAGGGATTGGCGATTAGGGATTAGGGAAGAAGCTCTGTCGCTGCCCTCGAATCCCCAATCCCTAATCCCTAATCCCTCACGGACACGACGCCACACGGCCAGGTCTTCCGGCCGGTCCACGTCGGAAAGCGTCTTGAGATGAAGCACTTTGAGGGAAAGCGCGTCGGCGCGGCGCAGCGTCTCCTCGAAAACCCGTTCGGTCCCCCAGGGAATGCCCGTGAAGAGTTGCGGCACGGGGCGTCGCAGGCCGATGAGGTAGTATCCGCCGTCGGCAGCCGGACCGAGTACCAGGTCGCAGGCGGCGAGTCGCTCAAAGGCCTCGCGGATCAATTCGGGCGTGAGGTCCGGGCAGTCGGCGCCGATGACGACGGTTCGCTCGACGCCCTCGACGAATGCCTCGGCGAAAGCCCGATCCATGCGGCACCCGAGGTCGCCCGAGCCTTGCGGACGATACGGGAAACCGTTGCCGAACTCTGCTGCCATCTTCTCCTCGCTCCCCCCCTCGAAGCGGACCTCCACCGCCACGCCGCATCCCTCGACGAGTTCCCGCGCCTGGGCGAGCGTGTGGCGCGTCAGGTCGCGCTGAAGCCGGGCGGCGCCCTCCGGTCCCAGCGCCGGGATGAGCCGGGCCTTCGCCTTGTGAGGCTCCGGGAATCGAGTGAAGATGATAAGCCGTCGTCTCATGGCGCGGTGATTCGCACGGGCTCACTTGGGGAACTCAAGCGACAACGAGTATCCGAAACCCCATCGCGCAAGGCAACCATCAGCACGCTTCCAACGCTGACGAACAGCGATCACGACGATGACAGGACCCATGACCATCATGGCGACACGACATTGGGTTGAGATGCTGCCGGGGAAACCGCGTCGGACTCGACACCGCTGCATGTCGAACCGTAGGCGAAGCACGAGTAGCAGCGGTGATGCTTCAACCGGATGCGAACGTCCAGGCTTTCCCGCAGCGTGTCGCCCAGGTCGAAATCCGCGTCGTCGTCGACCAGCGTGCAGGCGTAGACGCCGCAGCGGCCGCCCTTCTTGACGACCATCCGGCTGGAGCTGCACATGAACTCGGCGCGCTGTTCGGCCGTCGTGTAGGAAGTCATGCACTTCTCGGTGATGTTCGGCGCGTTGGCAATCGAGCCGGGCGGCAGGAAGTCGGGGAACTTGACGATCGAGAGGTCCGGCGGAAGCCCTGCCGCGCGGAGCAGCGGTGTGTAACCTCTGTCGATCGCCTCGCTATCCTCATCTGGCTCCATCAACCGGGCGATGGACACGTCGAAGCCTTCTGCATGGAGCAGGCCGAGCGTGCGAATCGCCTTGCGGAAGTTGCCTTTGCCGCGGGACTCGTCGTGCTTGGCCGGGTCGGGATGGTCCAGGCTGATGCGAAAAGCCAATGCGTGGGGCTTTTCTTTGAGTTTGATGATCCGGCCCATGCGGTTCAGCAAGGGCTCGGTGCCGTTGGTGAGCACGAAGCACGGTCGATGGTCGAGCGCGTAGTCCAGGATTCGCACGAACCAGGGATTCACAAACGGCTCGCCGCCGGTGAACGAAAACATCTCCACCCCGAGTTCCAACGCCTCGGCCACGAACGGCCGCACGTCGTCGAGGCTGAGGAACTCAATGCGATTGTCGCCCGGCTTCGAGCCTTCGAGGCAGAAGGGGCAGGCGAGATTGCAGTTGGTTCCCGTGTGGAACCAGAGTTCGCGTAACGCTTGGCTTTCGATGTAGCCGCGGGGCTGCCCCTCGGGAGTCCGAAGCCACGCCGGGTCGTTGCTCTTTTCATGCATTGAAGAACACCTCCCGATGAATTCCGGAAAAATGGACGCCGCGGTGTTCCAGCCACCCGCTCACCTCGTCAATCATCGCATCGAGGCCACAGAGATAGTAGTTCGTATGTTCCGCAAGCGGTATTTCACTGAGCAAGTCCGTGACTCGGCCGCGGTGATGCGGCCGGGCCTCTTCTCGCGAGACGCACAGTCTCAGCCGGCAGCGGTCACGGAGGTAGTCACGCCCGACCGCATCTGCCAGGAACCGCACCCCATAGAGGCAGACGAGTGGCTGAAGATCAGGAAGACTCCGCAGCGCGCTCAGGAACGGAGCGATTCCGGTCCCGGTGGCGACCAGTATGCACCGATCGCCGGATGCACCATTCGTCCCAGGGCGGAACCAGCCAAAGGGCAAGCTGATTTCCACTTCAGCACCGGGGATACGGGCGGCCAACCACTGGCTTACCTGACCGTTCGGCATACGGCGGATGATGAACCGAAGGTACGGTTCCCTATTGCCCGACGAGGCGCTGTACGGGCGTGAGACGCCGTTGGGATTCGAGATCGCAAAGCAGTCCCCGGGCTGAAAGTCCGTGCCGTCGCGCTCCAAGACGAGTTCAAAAACGTCCTTCGAGAAGAAGTGGACTGCGTGGACTTTGGAAGTAGGCATGATAGGAATCCTTCGCTCACGGCTGCCTTGCAGTAGGGCTTTACCCCCTCGGATTGTCAGCAGCAATTGCCACTGTCCGTGCAGGTGCCGCGGGCTTCCGTCGTGGCATCGTACTCTTGCCCTTTCGTCTCTCGGGGGTGGCGGTGTTTCGGCCGGCTGCAATCGAACGGCGGGGCCTCGTCCAGCGGGACCGCCTCGCGCGGCTCGATGAATTCGAAGTGGCCGGCGTAAGGTGCCTTCTGGAGGAGTCGAAAGGTCTTGTCGCAAACGGCCATGCGCTCGCCACGATAGTAGACGTGGTTGTCGTCGTCCTCGACCTTCTTGAAGGGGCCGCGGTAGATGACCGCCTGGTTGCGCTCCCAGCACGGCCCCTGCTTGCCCTTGTACGCGACGACCGTCAGCGAACGGAACTCGATCCCTTCGACGGTTCGCCACGGCTCAGTCTGCCGCGCGGCAATCTGGATGCCGTAGAAGCCGGCCTCCTCGAACGCTTTGAGGAACCGATCCTCCCGAAACGCCCCGGAGACGCAGCCTGACCAGAGTTCGGGATCGTTCTGGAGGTGCTCCGGCACGTCCTCATCGGAAACGATGTCGCTGATCGCCGCGCGTCCGCCCAGTCGCAATACCCGAAAGGTCTCTGCAAACAGTTGGCGGCGGTCCTCGGGACGGACAAGGTTGAGCACACAGTTCGACACGACGCAATCGACCGATTCGTCCGGAATCATGGGCCTCTCATGGCGCAGCCGCTGTTCGACCTGGCGCAGATCGAGCCAATCCTGGGGTTTGACGATCCGCAGCGCGTGGGCGGTCTCGGTGAGCAATTCCAGGTCCAGGGCGAGGTCCTGGATCACCCCGTAGCGAAACTCGACGTTCGCGTACCCGATTCGCTGGGCCACCGTATCACGGTAGCGCCGGGCCAGGTCGAGCATTTCCCGGTTGCAGTCCACGCCGATGACGCGTCCCGTCGGGCCGACCACCTGCGAAAGGATGTAGCAAGCCTTGCCGCCTCCCGAACCGAGATCGAGGACGGTCTCGCCGGAGTGAACGTAAGCCGTCGGGTCGCCGCAGCCGTAGTCCCGCTGAAGGATTTCCTCGGGAATCGCCTCGAGGTATTCGGGGCGATACTGGACGGGGCAACACAGCGCCGGTTCCGTCGCCTCGGCGGCGGCGGAATAGCGTGCGGCCACGGCGGACTCCCGGCCGTTGGGGCCGACCGATGCTGTCGCGGTCATGGATTGGGATCTCCTGTTTCTTCGTTGCCTAATGCACCGGATCGCGTTTGGGGTGAAGCAGCTTGGCGATCAGGCCGGTCCACCCGGTCTGGTGCGATGCGCCCACCCCCCGTCCGGTGTCGCCGTGAAAATGCTCGTAGAACAGCAGGTAGTCGCCGAAATGGGGGTCCGTCTGCATTTGCGGGCGCTGATCGAACGCGGCGCGGTGTCCGCGTTCGTCCCGGAGGAAGATTCGCCCAAGCCTTCGTGACAACTCGTTGGCGACCTCGTTGATCGTCATGGTCTTGCCCGAACCCGTTGGGCACTCAACCGTGAAATCGTCTCCGTAGTAGTGATGGAACTTCTGGAGTGACTCGATGACGAGGTAGTTGACCGGTAGCCAGATCGGCCCGCGCCAATTCGAGTTTCCGCCGAACAGCCGGGTCGTGCTCTCGGCCGGATCGTACCGCACGACCATCGGCTCGCCGCCGCAATCCAAAACGCGCCCCTCGCAGGCAAGTTCATAGGGATGATCGCGGTGGAACCGCGAGAGGGAGCGAATGCCGTAATTGGAGAGGAACTCCGACGCGTCGAGCATTCGCCGTAGCAGGCACTTCATGCGGTGCCCGCGCAGCAGGGAGAGGAGCCGTCGCTCTCCCCGGCCCGGCTCGTGCCAGCGTGACACCAGAGCCGCCAGGTCGGGGCGATTTCGCAGGAACCACTCAAGCCGTCGTGCGAATGCCGGTAGGCGCGCGAGCAACTCGGGTTCGATGGTCTCTACCGCGAACAGCGGGGTCAGACCGACCAGTGAACGGACTCTCAGCCGCCGCATTTCCCCGTTGGGCAGGTGCAGCAGGTCGTAGTAGAACTCGTCCTCCTCGTCCCAGAGGCCGATGCCGTGGTCTCCGATGTTGTTCATTGCCTTGGCGATGTAGAGGAAATGCTCGAAGAACTTGGTGGCGATGTCTTCGTACACGGGGTTTTCCAGGGCCAGCTCCAGCGCGATGCGGAGCATGTTCAGGCAGTACATGGCCATCCAACTCGTGCCGTCGGCCTGGTCGAGGCGGCCGCCGCCGGCCAAGGGAACCCGGCGATCGAAAACGCCGATGTTATCGAGCCCCAGAAACCCTCCCTGGAAGACGTTTCGGTTATCGCTGTCCTTGCGGTTCACCCACCAGGTGAAGTTCAGCAGCAGCTTGTGAAACATCCGCTCGAGAAATGCCCGATCAGCTTTGCCGCGCTGCTTACGGTCGATCTGATAGACGCGCCAGGCGGCCCAGGCGTGAACCGGCGGATTTGCCTCGCCGAAGTTCCATTCGTAGGCGGGCATTTGTCCGTTGGGATGCATGTACCATTCGCGCGCGATCAACACGAGTTGCCGCTTGGCGAAATCCGGGTCGATCAGGGCGAAGGGGATGCAGTGAAACGCCAGGTCCCAGGCGGCGTACCAGGGATACTCCCACGTGTCGGGCATGGAGACGATATCGGCGTTGTTCAGGTGGGGCCAGTCGCTGTTGCGGCCGCGGCGCCGCGGCGCCGGCGGCGTCGGCTGCGTCGGATCGCCTTCAAGCCACTGCGGCACGTCGTAGTAGTAGAACTGCTTGCTCCAGATCATGCCTGCCAACGCCTGACGCTGCACGCGCCGGGCGTCCGCGTCGCCGATGCCTTGCTGAAGGTCGTCGTAGAACGCGTCGGCCTCGCGCCGCCGCTGGTCCAGGATGGCGTCGAAGTGGACGAAGTCCCCGTCGTCGGCCTCGCCGCTTTGGCCGGGTATGCCCCTGCGCAGCCTTGCCCGAACCACAACGGAGTCTCCCGGCCGAATGGCGAATCGGTAATGGGCGGCTGCCTTCGTTCCGATATGCCGTGGATTGATCGCGCTGCGCTTGCGGTGGACGAGATACTCGTGGAAGGCGTCCTTGCAATAGGGTGGATGGCCATTGACTCCGTAGAGCCGCCGCCGATTCGTCTCGTTGTCGCAGAACAGGAGATCAGGCTCCCCTTCGCAATGAAAGCCGTAGTCGCCGAGCCGAGGATGGCTCAGGGTGAGTGCGGGGCCGCCGTTGGCCGGCCTGACCGACGGCATCGGGCCTCGATCACGCCCCCACGACCACGTGTTGCGGAACCATATCTGCGGCAGGACGTGCAGCACCGCCTCCTCCGGCCCTCGGTTGAAGGCGGTGACGCACATCAGGACATCCTCTGGTTCGGCCTGGGCGTACTCGATGAACACGTCGAAATAGCGGTCGCCGTCGAGTACCCCGGTATCGAGCAACTCGAACTCCGGTTCGTCCCGGCCGCGGCGGGCGTTGGCCTCGACCAGTTGGGCGTAGGGGAACTCGCGCTGCGGATACTTGTAGAGCATCCTCAGATAAGAATGCGTCGGCGTAGCGTCGAGGTAGTAGTACAGTTCCTTCACGTCTTCGCCGTGGTTGCCCTGGGAATTGGTCAATCCGAAGAGACGCTCCTTGAGGAACGGATCGCGGCCGTTCCAAAGTGCCAGCGCAAGGCAGGTGCGTTGCCGATCGTCGCTGAAACCCGCCAGCCCGTCCTCGCCCCACCGGTAAGCTCGGCTCCTCGCCATATCGTGGGTGAAATACTCCCACGCCTCGCCGTCGTTGCTGTAGTCCTCGCGCACGGTCCCCCACTGCCGTTCAGCGAGATAGGGTCCCCAGGTCTGCCAGGCATGCCGGATCGCCGGGGAATCTTCGAGCCGTTGCCGTTCGGGGTTCATGGTGCCGGTGAACTGCTTCTCGGATGGTGGACTCGACCGAACGCCATGCCTACCGCGTCCACGCGAGCCATTTCTGGAACAACCACTTCACTCGGGGCGTCAACCGCGAGCGGTTGTGGAGGTCGCCGAGCTTGCGCACGGCCTCGGCTTGCGTAGGATACGGATGGATGGTATCGGCCAGCTTCTTGAGTCCCAAGCCGTGCGTCATCGCCAGCGCGATCTCCGAAATCATGTCGCCCGCGCTGGCAGCCACGATCGTGGCGCCCACGATTCGATCCGTCCCTTTCGACACGTGGACGCGGACGAATCCCTCGGTCTGTCCGTCGAGGATGGCGCGATCGACCTGATCCAGCGGTTGGGTGTACGTGTCGATGCCGATGCCCTGTTCCTCCGCCCGGCGCGGCGTCAGCCCCACGTGGGCAAGCTCGGGTTCGGTATAGGTACACCAGGGAATCACCAGCGCGCCGGCCCTGGCCCGCCCCAGGAACAAGGCGTTGCGGATCACGATGCGGGCCATGAAGTCGGCCGCGTGGGTGAACTTGTATTGCGAGCAGACGTCGCCGGCGGCGAACACGCGCGGATTGGTCGTGCGCAGGTGGTCGTCCACTTCAATGCCGGTCTTCACGTCATACGCCACGCCGGCCGCTTCGAGGTTCAGCCCCTCGACGTTCGGCGCGCGACCCACGGCTACCAGCAGCTTGTCCACCGTCGCTTCCGCGGCGGTCCCGTGCGACTCGACTCGCAGATGCACCTTGTCGCCGCCGGGGCACACCTCGACGCCGCGGCCGCAGCAGCGCAGCTCGACGCCGTCGCGCAGAAGCGCGCGCCGGACGATCTCGGCGGCATCGGGCTCCTCGCGGGGAAGGACGCCGTGCGCGGCCTCGACGAGGATCACCCGCGAACCCAGGCGGGCAAATACTTGCGCCAACTCACATCCGACGGGCCCGGCCCCGATGACCCCGAGCCGCCCGGGCCGCTCGGTCAGCGAGAAGACGGTCTCGTTGGTCAGGTAGTCCACTTCGTCCAGGCCGGGAATGGGTGGGGCCGCGGCGCGCGCGCCGGTGGCGACGACCGCCTTGCGGAACCGGAGCGTGCGGCCGGCGACCTCGATGCGGTCCGGCCCGGCGAATCGCCCTTCGCCGAGGAATACGTCGACGCCCAACTCGCGGAAGCGGGCGGCCGCGTCGTGCCGGCTGATCCCGGCGCGCAGCCGGCGCATCCGCTCCATCGCGGCGCCGAAATCCACGCTCCATCCCTCGGGAACGTTCACGCCGAACTCGCCGGCGTCGCGAACCGCCGCCGCGGCGCGGCCCGCGCGGATGATGCCCTTCGACGGAACGCAGCCGTAGTTGAGGCAGTCGCCGCCCATCAAGTGGCGCTCGACCAGCGCGACCTTGGCTCCCAGGCCGGCCGCCCCGGCCGCGGCCACCAATCCCGCCGTGCCCGCCCCCACGACGACGAGATTGTATCGCGGCGCCGGCTCGGGGTTCGTCCAATCGGGCGGATGGACGTTGCCGACGAGCGCGCGATTGTGCGCATCGTCCGGAAGCACTCGCTCGATCCGTTCCTCGGACATCGGGTTCTCCAGCAGACGGGCCATGTCACAGCGCTCCGACGGCGTTGGTGCGCGAAGACGCCCCAGACTCGGCGCGCTCGCGGTCTTCCGGGCGGGCATGCTCGGCCACGGCTTCGTTGAGCGCTTTTCGCGCCACGCGGGTAACCACGACGGTGGCGACGATCGTCATCGCCAGGCCGGCGATGAAGAATACCGTCTCAAGCGGCCCCCTCTCGGGCGCGCCGGCCGCCACCTCGGCAAGACTCTTCAGCGCCGAGCCCAGATAGACGTACATCAACGTGCCCGGCAACATTCCGATCCACGATGCCAGCACGTATTGCCACAGCCGGACGTTGGTCAAGCCGAAGGCATAATTCAGCAGGTTGAACGGGAAGAGGGGGGAGAGGCGAAGCAGGAGCACGATCTTGAATCCCTCGTCGCCCACGGCGCGGTCGATTGCGTGAAACCGTGGAGAGGCAGCCATCCGCCGTTCGATCGTCTGGCGAAGCAGCGTTCGCCCGACGAGAAACGCCGCCGTCGCACCCAGCGTGCTGCCGATCGAGACAGCCACCGTCCCCCAAATCACTCCGAAGAGAAAGCCGGCGCCGAGGGTGAGGATCGCTCCGGGGATGAACAGCACGCAGGCAGCCACATAAGCGGCGATCAGGATGATCGGTCCCCAGGCGCCGGCCGAGTCGGCCGCGTCGAGCAGCGCGACGAGGTACTGTCGCACCGGAAGACAGGCCACGGCCACGACCGCCCCCAGGGCCAGCAGAACGGCAACGATGGCGCGAGTCGCGGTGGAGGCTTTCATTGCTCGTTCAGGCTCCAGTCGTAGCCGAGGAAGGAAACGGAGAAGTCGCCCTGCTCGACGAGCCGCCGGGCGGCGCCGTCGGGCAGGTACTCCGCCAGCCCGGCCAGTCCCTTCTGCGGCGTCGGGCCGAAATCCTCGGCAAACCAATTCAGGATCGAGGAAACCTTGACTCGACGACGTTGCAGATCCACCTGGAAGTTCCTCTCCCGCGAAAAGAAATCCCGCGTGTTCTCCGCAAGCTGCGACTCGAGCGCCGCCGGCGTGTAGGCCCGGTCCAGCAGCCGCGGGCAGCCGATCGAGGCGCAGACGATGGCGAAGTGAATGCGCGGCTCATCCAGTTTCCTGAGGATCTCGTGCTCGATCTGGTTGAGCGAATACTTCTGGTCGCCGACGGGCAACAGCAAGTCGTCCCAGATGTTGTACCCGACGAGCCTGGCCGTATGGTTGCGGATGCTGCTGGTCGGGTACACGTCCAGGATGCCGTGGACCGTCAACGCATTATAGGCATTGATCCAGAAGGCGAGCCGGCCGGCCTTCGAGGTTTCGGCGGTCGGATCGGCCGCGCCGAGCACGGCCAGATACTGCCCGAGCGCGGCCCGATCCGATTCCGAAGCCTTCCAGCCGGCGTAGTCGACCATGCCGTCCCGATCGACGTACTTGCGGAGCAGCCGATCCCACTCCGAGTGATCCACGGCGTCCAGGGGAACCGCCGGGCCGCCGTCCGCGGCGTGGGGGCCCCTTTCCACCGCCACTTGGGGGCTCTGCCCCGAGCAGGCGAGATAGGCCATGAAGCTTGCAGCCGTCAGTGCCATCGCACCAAGGAAAACGAGCCTTCGCATGATGGGACTCCTTTGTCCGTGAAAATGCGTTCGCCTGCCGTGGGCTTCCCGACTCAGCGACTCCCCGAGCCGTAGCCGGCCGGCGGCCTTGCCGAGGAGCCCGACGCCGGCTGGCGCGGCGCCGAACCGGGCGGCACCGCGCCGGCGCCCGGCGCGGGCACTTCATAGCGGCCGGGATTGGCCAGGAATTCGTCGCGCTGGTCGGCCGAGGGGAACAGGTAGCGGAGGCCCTTGTGAACCACCACGAACTCGGGCTTGCCGGGGACGACTTGCTGCAACCCGACCCGGCACACGACGCAATTGCCTCCATAGGCGAGGTCCGCGTCGGCGTACTTCGCCGGGTTCGCCTGGAACATCTTATGACCATCGGCGTCGGAGAACAGATAGAGACGGCCTTCGTGGATCGACGCGTGGCGGATGTTGCCCGGCACGCGCCGGTTCATCTCGACGAGGGCCACGACGCAGTCGCCGCCCAGTGCGGGAATGTACTTCGCGGCGTTCGCATCGAACATCTGCTTGCCCTGCGCATTGGCGAACCGGTAGGTCCGGCCGTCATAGACGCTCTGGTGGGCCGGATCGCCCTTGACCCACTTGCGCATCTCCAGGATGCTCACCGGGCAGTAGCCCTCCAGGGCCAGCGGCGCCTCCTGGCCGGCCCGTTCGCCTGAGCCACCGGGCGGTGCATTCCTCTCGGCAGAACCGCTGGGCGGGCTGGTGCGGCTTCCGCTTTGAGCCAATGCCGGCACGCTCCCGGCAATCAAGAGGCCCGTGACGGCAAGAGCAGCAATCGTCGGCTTGAAAACACATCGCATGGCTTCGGACTCCTCGAAAAACCGGACCACACTGGATTTCCCGCGCCGCACCATGCGGCGGGCTCCGGGAAGTTGACGCGCCCGGCTCGGAATTCTTACAGATGGCTTCGACAAAACCAGTGCGGCGCAGGCCAGCGATCGTTCGCTCATAAGGGGGGGGTATTAAATGCCCCGAGAACGATCGGATTGGCAGTTCCGGAGCCGGTTGTAGCGTGGCACGGATCCGGATAAAATGAGACTGTACCGGCCATGTTCTGGGGCGCACACCGCTGGCTCCGAACAATCGCCGAGCCACACGATCTGAATCTCGGTGGCGACGGGGAGGAAAGCTCATGCACGCCGTGACGCAGCAACGTCGGCCCCCTTGGGCTTCTTTCCCGGTCAAGCCGCGCCGCGGCGGTACGACCGCATCATCGAAGTTCTGCGGGTTCGGCATTACAGCCGGCGCACCGAAGAAGCCTACGTGCATTGGATTCGCCGCTACATCGAGTTCCACCAGCACGCGCATCCCCGGCAGCTTAGCCGGAGCGTTCACACTACTTTGACTGTGTCCATCGCGAAAAGGGCGCAACTGCCATTGCCTCTTGGAGTTGCGTTGAGACCCGACAGGACTAACGGCGTCATTGGAGCCTGTTGGTTCCCCGGCGAAATTCCCGGATGCTTCGAGAAACTGGCAACTCGGGGCTTCCGGGGGGACATGAATCGGAGACCTACAAGTCGGCGACTGTGACATCCATAACCTGCTTCAGCGATTTGGGTTACGTCGATTCAGGAAGCGGACACAGTCACACTACTATGCTGAAACGATTGACACGAGGAGAGACTCATGCCCGTTGAAATACCGCTCGACACGATGTCGGTTGCTGAAAAGGTCCGCTTGCTGGAGAGCGTGTGGGATAGTCTTTGTGCCAAATCGGGTGACGTGCAGTCGCCCGAGTGGCATCGTGAGGTACTTGAGATGCGAAAGCGACGCCTCGAAGAGGGGCGAGCGACGGTAGCCCCGTGGCGCGAAGCGAAGGACCGCCTGATGGACCTGGGGCGATGATTGTCGATATTTCATCAGACGCTGAGGAAGACCTCGTTGAGGGCTACTGGTTTTACGAACGGCAATCACCTGGCCTTGGTGAGTACTTCCGGAGTTGCCTGATTGCCGATATCGAGTCTTTGGCCTACTACGGGGGAATTCATGGAGTCTGTAGCAACATTACAGAGGAACCACGAAAGCGCGAAAGGGCGAAAAGGCGAAACAGGCGAGAAAATACGAACGCCAAGACCTTTCGAGCGAGCAGTTGTAACAACCCTTTTGTTTCGTTCCTTCGTTCTTTCGTGTTTTCGTGGTCTCTGAAGTGTGACTGTCGCAACGAGCGCCTGTATTGATGCTACACTCTCAATTCATGCGGTCGAATACGGCTTCCATAGGGCGCTGTCAAAACGCTTTCCGTTCTGCATCTACTACCGCGTGGATGAAGACCGCGTCACTGTCGCGGCTGTGTTGGACGCCGGGCGTGATCCACTGTGGATAAGGCGCCGACTCGAATAGCCTCACAGACAAAACAGGTTGCTGGAGCAGGGTCGTCGATCGGGTGGGAGCTGAATGGAGAGGTGATTGTGGCGACTTGGTCAACTCGCTTCTTCGACAACCACGAAGGATTCACTCTTCCCCGCCCCGCAACGCGGCCTTGATCCGCTCTTTGGCGTCGAGGGGAAGCGAGACTTCGGGCTGAGTGGGATCGTCGGCCAACCGGTCGGGCTGCTCGCGCAGGGCGCGGCGAAGAAGCCGCAGTTGCCGGGCAAAACCGGCGCAGAGTCGGCACATCGCCAGGTGCATCCAGACTTGCAGCCGCTGGCGCAGCGGAAGCTCGCGATCCATTGACTCCGACACCAGTTTGGAGACCTCCCGGCAGCGTAGCATCGTCAGAGCACTCCCCATTTCTGAAGGTGCGCCTTCATGCAGCGCGTCAGGTGAAGGCGGGCCCGGTGGAGCAGGACCCCAAGGTTTGACGCGGTAATCTCCAATTCCTTACAAATGTCGTCGCGATCCATCTCGTCCATTTCGCGGAGAACGAACACGTCGGCCTGTCGCCGCGGCAGGCCCTCGAGGCACCCGCGCAACGCCCGCCAGAAATCGTCCCGCTCCAACGCGGCCTCGGGGCGACCCTTCGTGATGCGGGGGTCGAGCCGCCAATTGCCCTTGGCGTCGAACAGGTCGGCCGACGGGTCGCCGGCCGTTTCACCCCCTGCGGCGGCATCGGGCCGCTGTCGCCGTCGGACGTAGTCGATGATCTTCCGCTTGCAGATCCCCAGCAGCCAGGCCCCTTCCGACCCCGCTCCGGAATACTGGTCCCGCGCCCGCAGGGCAGCGAGGAACGTCTCTTGGACTACCTCCTCGGACGCCTCGGCGTCGCGCAGACGCGACAAGGCATAGCGATACAGCGTGTCTCCGTACCGATCCACCCACGCTTCCGCGTGGAGGCCGCTGCCGCGCTCGTGTTCGGGAACAGGCATTCTCATGTCGCTGAACAAGTCAACGGGCTATCCCACGGCGCGCGAAATGGAGCCGGCGTGCCGCACTGGAGAGCATTTTAGGCGCCGCCGTGCGGTTTGGCAATGGTTCAGCCGGGTCCTCCCCGGTGCCGGACTTCCAACGCCCGATCCTCTTGCCATTTCTCGTCGTTCGACTGTAAGAATGGCTGCTGGTGGGCGTCAACTTCGTGGAAGCGGTCTCACAGGTGAACACCGGCGAGGAAGGAGAAGAACCATGAGCGAGGCAGTAGGGTATCGCGTGGCGCTGCCGGACGGCCGTCTTTCCGACGAGATCGTCGTCTCCGCCAACCGGCAGCCGTCGAGGATTCACCGCTTCTGTGTCCTCGTGGTGGACCAAGAAAGCGGCCGCTGTTACACGATCCACCGGAGTCGGCTTGTTCCTCTCGCCGCCGCGCCACCGCCACCTTCGCCGGAGCCGAAGCGGCGCAAGTCCGTGTGCTTCGAGTGTGGGAGGGTCGAGGGGATCGTTTACGACGAGGTCCAGTGTCCTTACCGCGGTGGCGCGCCGTGCGGGCTGATCAAGGCTCACGCGGGAACGCCATCGTAACCCATGCAAAGACATGCAAAGACAGTTCCAGAAATGGCCACCTACCATGACTTTCCGCAGAAACGTCGGGCCACCAACACGGCCGGGTTGACGGCGACCACGTCCGAGGAGGCGTGCGGTGGCCGGACGCGCGCCAACGCATGGCGGCGTGTCGCGGCGGCGACAGCGCTGCTTGCTCTGGCCCTGGCGACTTGGCGCCTGGGCGCGGCCGGCGCTCAATCCCCGAGTGCGCGGGGTATCCCGCCTCGCGCCGCTCCTTCGTTCGACCTGCGCAATGCCGTCATTCCGCGAAACGAAATCTACGCCGGCGGACCGCCGAAGGACGGCATCCCCGCGCTGACGAATCCCGCGGTCGTTCGCGCGCATGAGGCGGCCTATCTGAACCCGGCGGATCGGGTGGTCGGCCTGTCGATCGGCGAGGAAGCCCGAGCCTATCCGCTGAGAATCCTCAGCCACCACGAGATCGTCAACGATCGGCTTGGCGACGTTCCGGTGGCGGTGACGTACTGCCCCCTGTGCGATTCCGCGGCCGCGTTCGACCGGCGCGTCGATGGCGAGGTCCTCGAGTTGGGCGTCTCCGGCCTGCTTTACAACAGCAACGTCTTGATGTTCGATCGGGGTGGAGAGCCCGAGAGTTTGTGGTCTCAGCTTGCGGGCCGGGGTGTCTCCGGGCCTGCTGCCGGCAACGTACTGAAACCATTGCCGTTGGAACTGACCACGTGGAGGGATTGGCAGGCGCGGCACCCGAACACGACCGTTCTCTCGGACCGCACCGGCCACACCCGCGATTACCGGGCCAACCCGTACCAGCGATACTTCGCGACGCGCGAGCTATGGTTTCCGGCCCGGCCGCTGAGCGATCGGCTGCCGACCAAGGCACCCGTCCTGGGAGTCTGGTCGAACGGCGCCGCCCGGGCGTACCCGCTTTCGGCGTTCAACCCGCGCGGCGAGACGCTCGAGCAGGAGTTGGGAGGCAAGCGATTCACGCTGGCCTATGACGGCCGGCACCAATCGGTTCGAGTCGAGTCGGCGGATGAAGGTATCCACTGGATGTACTCGTTCTGGTTCGCCTGGCACGCCTTCCGCCCGCAAACCGAGGTGTATGGCGCGCGGCGATAACGGCATCTCCATGCTCTTGGACGTAGGAGCCCGTCGAATGCGCAAGAAAGTTCTGTTGCTCGGACCGGCCGTTCCGGTTCTGGCTTGGATCGCGGCCATCGTCAGCCAGGCAGCGGCGACGTCGCCCGAGGGCAACGCGCCCGGTTCGCGCCTGGCGGTGGTCTGGAACAGCGGCGATCCGGAGGTGGCCCATCGCGTATGCCTGATGTACACGCATGCCGCCGCGACGCAGGGATGGTTCGACGAGGTTCGTCTGATCGTCTGGGGACCGTCGGCCCGGCTGCTGGCGGCGGACAAGGACGTTCAGGCCAAGGTCCGGTCGATGATGGACGACGGCGTGAACGTTCAGGCGTGCATCGTCTGCGCCGACTCGTACGGCGTTACGGAGCAGCTTCGCGGGCTGGGCATCGAGGTCAAGCCCATGGGCCGCCCGCTGAGCGACGCGCTGAAGAGCGACGCCAAGGTACTCGCCTTCTGAGCGCCCCACGGTCCACGCGGACCCGTCCGTGCATCACATGTCTCCCGAGTTCACGCAGCCGCCCCGGCGCCAGGCCGCCTCCCACGCCAACCAGGCGAACCACGGGCCGTACTCGATCCAGGGGACCACGAAATCGAAGAAGGCGGCGCCGGAGTACGGCGTGCCGAGAACGGGCTGGTCGGGCCAATGGTAGGCCAGCCAGAAGCGAAGGTAGTAGATCATCGTCAGTCCGCTGACGGCCAACCACGCCTTGCTCCGCGCGAACGTCACCAGCGGCAAGGCCCAGATCCAATACCAAGGATTCTGCGTCGGCGAAAGCAGCCAAAGCCAGGCCAACGCCAGAAAGGCCGCCCGAAGCCAGACTCTCGGGTCTTCGGAGAGCCTCGCACGCCAGACCAGCGCGGCGAGGATCGCAAGAAATACGCCTGCCGTGACGAATCGGGCCACGAGAAACGCCACCCGGGCTGGGTCGGCGTGAGCCGCCGGCGGGATGCCCGCCAGCAGCCGAATCTTCCACTCCTCGGGCACGATGGAAAACCACGGCCGTTGCGAGGGGGGCGCCCCGGCCGTGGGTCGCAGGTTCTCGACGACCAGGAGGAACAAGAAGTCGTTCATCTCCCACCGACCCAGGAACGCGGCCAGGCCGGCCGCCGGGTTCTGGGGCCGTGTCATCGCGGTTTCGACGGGCGGGGGAGGCGGCGCATCGGCCGGTTCCGAAACGACCGGCATCGTACCGACGGCCGGCACTGGCGAAGGCATCATCGGCCGGAGGAGAACCAGGGTTGCCGCCGCGAACACCAGGCCCAAGGCCGCCGCGGCCCGCCCGCCAAGCGACCGGACCCAGATCGCCAGAAACAAAGGGGCGAGTACGACCGGGTAGAACTTCGCGCCGACCGCCAACGCCAGCGTGACCGCCGACGCCGACGCCCATACTGCCGCCCGCGGCGAGCCGGCCCTATCCGAACCCGCCCCAGGCAGCAGACCAACGGCCAGATACAACGCCAGCACCGTCAGAAACACGGCCACGGAGTCCAAGTGGCCGGTATTGGCGATCTCCTTGATCACCAAGGGGCACCAACCGTAGGCCACCGACCAGCCGACGTGTCTTCCCGTCCGGCGAAGCAGCGCCACGACGACCGCCAGGGTCGCCAGGTCGAAAACGACCAGCACGATCTTCATCGCCACGATCCGACCCAACACTCCCGCACGGCTCGGCGTCAGAAGCGCCGTCGCCGCGAACACCGCCTGGCTGACCGGCGGATAGATCGTCGGCAGTTCTGCGTAGTGGACGCGGGAAAGGATCGTGCCCATCGAAGCCGACCCTTGATGCCGCTGGACGAGCCGGTTCAGGTCGTCGGGGATCTCGTCGCGCGGGGCCGCCGAGCGAACTTGCCGGGGGCTGAAACGATAGGGACTGACGCCCTCGAGCGTCACTGCTCCGTCCCAGAGGTAACGGTAGATGTCGATCTCCAGGATCGGCCAGGAGTAGAGCGAAACGACGCGGAACAGGACGCTTCCCAGCAGAACAACCGCCAGGAGCCTTTTGTCCTGCCTGGCTCGAACGGCCGCGAAGATTCCGCCCAGGTATCCGGCAAACGCCAACCCCAGCATCGCAATCGCCTGTGGAATCGGGCGATCTGCCGGCGCGATGTCAGGGGCGAAGCGAAAGCTGACCACCGCCAACCCGCCGAACAGAAACGCCAGCAGAACCGCAAGAACAAGGAGGGTTGCCAACCAAGGTCCGCCGCGCATCCCTCGGAAGACCTGTTGCATCCGGCGAATCATGACACGCCCCCGGCTGAAGGTCTCCGTCCGGCTCGCCTCGGCGACGCGAACGCGTACCTAGCGATCGTGTACAGGATCTTGAGCCCGGCCTTTACCGAGCCCCAGAACGTGCCGCTGATCTTGCTTCGCCCGACGCGGCGACGATAGGGAACGGGAATCTCCAGCGTCCGCAGCCCCGCCCGGGCCGCTTTGATCTGCATCTCGATCGTCCAGCCGAAGTCGCGATCCGACATGCCAAGCTCCACCAGCCCCCGATAGTCGATGGCCCGGAACGGACCCAGATCCGTGTAGCAGGCTCCAAAGAACCATCGCATCAGAAAGCACGCGAAACGGTTTCCGAGCACGCTTTGGACGGGCATGGCGCCCGGCTCGCGCCGACCTTGCCGGCGAGAACCAAGGACGAAGTCCGCGCGGCCGTCCAAAATCGGCGCGACCAATTCCCCGAGCAGTTCCGGCGCGTCGCTGAAGTCGGCGTCGAGAAAGGCCACCACGCGCGGCGGCGGCTCGCCGGCCTCGATCGACTCGCGGATCGCCGCCAGTCCCCGCAGACATGCCGCTCCGTAGCCGCGTGCCCGCTCGTGAGTCACCGTCGCCCCGTGGGCCGACGCGACCGCGGCCGTCGCATCGGTCGAACCGTTGTCCACCACGATCACGCGCCGCACTTCGGGGAGGTGTCTCAACACAAGCGGAATCGCCACCTCCTCGTTCAGCGCGGGAATCACCACCATGACGTCGCTGACCAGGGACATCGTCGCCACGGCCGACGGGGGTGGGGGCACGGCAGTCTCGTCTGAGGTCATAAGACTCCCCGTACGATGTCGCGGCTCACCGGAGGGTGTTCTTGGTAATCGGCAACACCAACCGCCTGCCGAGTTCAACCCGAACGTCGTCCAAAAACTGCCTGACGGGATCAGGGCAACGAAGCGCCCCCGTGCGAGAGGGAACTCCGAAGTCCGGAAATGTGGACTCGCCACGGCTTCACTTGAATGACGGAAATCACTGCCGGCCCTTACAGCTTTTCGAGGCCGCCGGGCCGCGATGCCAGTCTTATCCATGCGGCAGGCCGTCGCCCGGAGCCCGATCGGTCAGGGCCGGCCGGGGCGTGGGCCGCATGGTGGTCGCCGTAGCCGTGCAGGATTTCGGCCAGAACGTCGGGGCTGATCTCTCCGAGGGCGACCACCACGTGGCCGTGAAGCAGGGCCGCGACCGTCTCGTAGCCGCCTTCACGGCAACGATGCGGCTTGGCGCCGGCGGCAAGGTGACGTCGCGTGCGCGGGAACGAGTCGAGAGCCTGGCCGGGCAGAACGATGATCGAGACGGGGAGATTCCCCACG
>CAYXPN010000057.1:0-21007 GCA_964467075.1 uncultured Planctomycetaceae bacterium | reverse complement strand
CGTGCGTGCAGAGCACGCACGAGGCGCGTTTGCGGGGATTGAGGCGTTCATTGCGCAGAGCCTGCGCGTGCGTGCAGAGCACGCACGAGGCGCGTTTGCGGGGATTGAGGCGTTCATTGCGTAGAGCCTGCGCGTGCGTGCAGAGCACGCACGAGGCGAGTTTGCGGGGATTGAGGCGTTCATTGCGTAGAGCCTGCGCGTGCGTGCAGAGCACGCACCCTACGGGCTGTTGGGGGGAGAGATGCGGTTGAGGTCACCGCGAGTCGGGCGGCGCCGTTGCTCAGCGTGCTCGGCCGCCGTCGACTTCGCCGTTGCCGCTGGTGGGGAGATACACGTCGTCCTCGGCGACTCCCTCGACAAAGCACGAGAGCCTGCGCGCCCGGCTCGGGTGCTGCAAGGCGCGCACCGCCTTGGTCTCGATCTGGCGTACCCGTTCGCGCGTGACCGAAAAGATCTTGCCCACTTCCTCCAGCGTGTAGGCATAACCGTCGGCCAGGCCGTAGCGCAAGCGGATGATCTCCCGCTCGCGGTAGTCGAGCGTCTGCAGGGCGTCGGAAATGCGCGCGCGAAGCATCTCGTGGTTCATCTCGTAGAGCGGGTCGTCTTCGCGGTAGTCTTCCAGGAATTCGCCGAAGTAGCTGTCCTCGTGGTCGCCCACGGGCTGGTCGAGCGACAGCGGGTGCTTGGCCATGCGCAACACGCAGCGTGCCTCGTCGACCGACATGCCCGCCCGTTCGGCCATCTCCTCGAGCGTGGGCTCCGTGCCCCGCTCCTGGATCAACTGGCGGTTGGCGTTGCGCACACGGCCCATCGTCTCAATCATGTGGACCGGCACACGGATGGTGCGGCTCTGGTCGGCGATGGCGCGGGTGATGGCCTGGCGAATCCACCAGGTGGCATAGGTCGAAAACTTGTATCCGCGCGCATGCTCGAACTTGTCCACCGCCCGCATCAGGCCCGTGTTGCCCTCCTGGATCAGGTCCAGGAAGCTCAGTCCGCGGTTACGATAGCGTTTGGCGATCGAGACGACCAGCCGGAGATTGGCGGCCGAGAGCACGCGTTTGGCTGCTTCGTAGTCCCGGCGATGGGCCGTGGTGCGCACGATGCGCCGGCGCAGCGTGGCCGGGCTCTCCAGGGTGGCCTTCACCAGGAAGCTCAGTTCGTGGCGCAGCTCCTGGCGGCGATGTCTGTCGCGGCAGTGGGCCTCGGGATGGTCCAGCTCCTGCCGAATCTGGTCCATGCGCTCGGAGATCTGGCAGAGCTTCTCCAGCAGGGGCTCGAGACGCTGGGTGCGCAGGCACATCTCCTCGACCAGGCGCGTGGCCCGCAGGCGGCGGCGCACCAGCCGGCGCCACGCGGCCCGCCGCTGCTGCGCCGGGCGCGAGCGATGGATGGCCACGGCGAAGTCCCGGCGGTTGCACAGGATCAGATGTTTGAGCGTGTGGAGATTGGGCTCCAGCATGCGCATCAGCCGCCGCTTCTCGCTCAGATTGATCACCGAGACCTCGATGGTGCGATCCAGGCGCAGCTTTCCGTGCTGGATTTTCTCGAGCAGCTCCACGGTGGCCTGCAGCATGTAGTCGCTGGCGAGCATGGCCCGACGATAGCGGCTGCGCGTACGTTCGATGCGCTTGGCTGCGCAAATCTCCTCGCGCCGCGTCAGCAGAGGAATCTCGCCCATTTGCATCAAATAGATGCGGACCGGATCGTCCACCTGCTCGTGGCCGCCGGTCGCCCGGGGCAGCCGACCGTTGCCCCGCCGGGCCTTGGACTTCGACGCCCCCTTTTTGCGCGACGGTTGGGCCTGGCTCGGCGCATTGCCGGTCGAGCGGGCCCCGCCGTTGCTGCACTGCCGGCCTCTGCGCCCACTGGTCGGCTTGGCGCTGGGGGGACGGCTGGTTCGCGTCGAGGTCTTCTTGAGCGTCTTGGGCAAGGCGGGATCCTCGCTTTCTGGAGCAATGGCCCTGGCGGGTCGGTCGGAGAGATCGACGTACCCGAAAGCGGTTGCACATCGGATGCCAATGCGGCGAAGGCCTCTGCTCCGCTTCACAACCCCTTGCCAGGGCAAAGGTTGTGAATGGCAATCCCCGACCGCGGCCATCTTCGCTCCAGGGTTCTGTTGCCCGTTCGCATCGCCCGGACCCAAAAGGCGTTGCTCGAAGGAAACGTTCCCCGGCTGATGCGTCGCCCGGGAGCGCGCTCAACTTCACCTAGAGCCCCCAGAGCATCGCTCCTGTGCGACCGTCTGGAGTTTCCTAGTCGTCCCAGACATCCTATGTCCTGCAACAGTAACGATCCTGGCGGTCGCGTCAATAGGCAAGATAGAAAAAATCGGAAAACTTTACTTCTCGACCGCGACTTCGACAGTCCCTGGCAATCCCCCCCCGAAGCGAGCCGCACGCGCTGGACTGGCCGGTCGATACGCATGAACCTCTGCGCCGGGCCTTCGGCCACGTGCAAAGAACCGGCGCCCGGGCAAGGACATAGAACGAGCAAACTAGCTCTAACGGGCCTAAAGAGCTACCCCGTTGTGTGTGGCTACAAAGCTGGATTCGCAGTCCGGAGCCAGAAGCCGGCCTACGACCAGTGCCCCAAAGAAGGCCCTCAGAGCAGCGCGCTTGCCAGGCGCACGAGCCCCCAGATCACCAGCCCCAGCACTCCCAGGCCCACCGGCACCAGGCTCCATAGCAGCACGAGACGCCAACCATGGCGCGCGGCCCGTGCGGAGCCAAGCCCGCCACGCAATTCGCCGGGCAAGGGCGGAGGAACTGACGGCCCGTTGGTGGTTTGAACGATCAGGCTGGCGCTTTCATCGTTCTCGCTGCCGTTCTCCGGGCTGCCGGCAAACGCCGATTCGCCGGGTTGCCGGCGAACACTGCCCGGCGGTCGAGCGGGGATCGGGCGACCGCGCTGCTGGGGTTGAGCCGCGCCGGGTGCGGTGGGTGCTTCGGCAGGCAGAGGCACGGGAACGCGGCGCGCCACCGGCGGGACGTTTCGCGGACGCGGCAGCGGCGAGGCCAGACGCCGACGCGGCGGCGGCCCGATCATCGATGTGCCGGCCGCAACCGGCCAATCGCCCAGCCATGCAGTGAGCCGCTCCATGACCGCCTCGGCCGACGGCACCCGTCGGGCGGGGTCCTTGGCCATCATGTCGGCCATCAAGTCCACGAATTCGTCATCCAGTTCCGGATTCAGTCGACGCGGATCCAACGGGCGCAACTCGCAGTGGGCCCGCGCCTTGTCGGCCGTGGTCCCGCCGGGATAGGGGACCTTTCCCGTGACCGCGTAGTAGAGCGTGCAGCCCAGCGAGTAGATGTCCCAGGCCGGCGTGGGGTTCCATGGCGACTTGATGTGATCGGGCGAGAGGTAGTCGGCCGTGCCCACGATCTTGCCGAAGCGGGGGTCTGACTCCAGGTCGCCGCTCAAGGGTCCGGCCAATCCCAGGTCGGACAACTTGGCCAAGCCGTCGGGAGTGACCAGCACGTTGGCCGGTTTGACGTCGCGGTGGATCATGCCCTGGGCATGGGCGTGGGCCAGTCCCTCGGCCACCTGGTAGACGATCCAGGCGGCTTCCTGCATGCTCAGCGGCCCGTTGCGGCGGACCAATCTGCGCAGATCGCTGCCGGGCACGTACTCGGTGACCAGGTAGTAGACATTGCCGTCGTGTCCGGCATCCAGGGCGCGCACCAGCTTGGGATGGTCGAGCCGGGCCAGGTTGCGGATTTCGTTGGTGAAGTTCTTGATCGCCTCGGGCGTGGACTTTGCCTTGGGTAACACCTTGACGGCCACCACGCGGCCCAAAAGCTCGTGTTCGGCCTTGAACACCTGTCCCATGCCGCCCTGGCCGATCGCGTCAATGATCTGGTAAGGGCCCAGGTTGAACTTCGTGCGGCCTTCGAAAAGCTGGTGCGCCTGCCAGGCATTGAGCTTTCCCATTTCCACCAGCCGATCGGCCAACTGCTGGTCCGTCAGCGCGGGGCCGCTCTCAGGCTGTTCGCCCGGCGAGCGCTCGCCCGCGGAGCGCTCGCCCCCGGGCTGTTCGCCCCGCGACCACTGGAGACTGGCCTGCGCAGCCTCCAGGTCGGCCTCGGTCACCAAGCCGCTGGCCAGGGCGCATCGTTCAAAGGTTGATCGATTCGAGGCGTTCACTTCACCCGCCCGTCGCGTGAAGCAGGGTGTGCCACTCGGCGCCGCAACCCGACCCAAATCCTACGTTATCCCGCGGCCGCCAGTCTGGCAACCCGAACAGCCTTTGCCCGGCGCTCCGCTGCGCCAAAGCCCCGGGGCGGGCCAAAAGGCCGGCGGTCCGTGTTTTCGGCCCACGGTTGTTGGTGCGAGCAGCGCTTTGCGGCCGAAAAACGGACCAGTCCGCCGGCCGGCCGATCCGGCCGGGCCTATTCGGAGTCCGCCAGCCCCGAGTCGCGCACCGCGGCAATCCTTTGCCAGGCCGCGGGCAGCGGAGCGGTGATCTCGATCGACCGGCCGGTGGTAGGATGTTCGACCACGAGCCGACAGGCGTGCAAGGCGATGCCGCCGAGGAGAACCTGCCGGGCCCCGTACTTGCGGTCGCCGAGCACCGGATGCCCGTGCCGGGCCAGTTGAACACGAATCTGGTGTTTGCGCCCGGTCTGGAGGTCCACTTCCAGCAGCGATTCCGCGGCGGCAACGAACAGCCGGCGATAGCTCAGACGCGCTGGTTTGGCATCCGCTGCGTCGGGGCCGGCCACGGCCACGCGCTGCTGCGGCTCGTCGCGTGCCAGCCAGTCGACCAGCGTGGCCGACGGCCGCTGCACGCGCCCCTCGACCACCGCCCAATAGGTCTTCTGCACGCGGCGCCGGCGGAACTGGCGCGTCAGTCGGCGCGCGGCCTTCGAGGTTCGCGCCATGAGCACCACGCCGCTGGCCGGGGCGTCCAGCCGGCTGACGATGCCCAGATAGACGTTGCCCGGCTTGTGGTACTTCTGTTTGATGTACTGCCGGGCAAGGCCCAACAGAGTGGGTTTTCCACGACTCGCCCCCATGGTGGCCAGCCCGGCCGGCTTGTTCAAAGCCAGCAAATGATTGTCTTCGAACAGGATTTCCAGAGGAAACGCAGCCATGGCCAACCACGGTAGGGTGTTCGACAATCGTAGCCACGCTCGCCAGAGCGTGGCGCTGGGCAGCCACCGGCGGCCTGATAGACTGAGGGCTTGCCGGCGGGAAGCGGCCGGTTGAGGTCCCTCGGGGCATCCTACCAGCGGCCGACGCGCGGGGCGAGCCGGGCATGGTGATTCAAGGCGTACGCAAGGCGCAACCGGATGGTGCGAAAGGCTCCCAAGCTGATCCTGGCCAGTCGTTCCCCGCGGCGGCGCGAGCTGCTTTCGGCCGCGGGCTACCGGTTCGAGGTGCTGCCGCCCGGCGACGCGGCCGAAGTCGGGCCGCAGCCCGGCGAGTCGGCCGCAGAGGCGGTCGCGCGCCTGGCGCTGCTCAAGGCCCGGGATGTGGCCGGCCGGATTTCCAGCGGGGTGTTGGTGGCCTGCGACACACTGGTCGAGTGCCAGGGGCGGATTCTGGGCAAAGCGCGGGACCGAAACGATGCGCGACGGATTCTTCGCGCGCTAAGCGCGCAGGAGCACCGGGTGCTGAGCGGCCTGTGTGTCTGGGCGCTGCCACGTGGTCGGCCCAAGGTGCGCGTGGCCCTGAGCCGACTGCGCATGGACCGGCTGACGGACGAGCAGCTCGACACCTATCTGGCCGGCGAGCAATGGCGGGGAAAGGCCGGGGCGTTCGGCTTTCAGGACGGACCGGGCTGGGTCCACCTGATCGAAGGCAGCGAGTCGAACGTGGTGGGCCTGCCGCTGGAGCTGCTCAGCGAGATGCTGGCCGCAATCCAGGCCGGCACCTGAGGCGGTGCGCCCTCCCCGCGATCGGTCAGCCGCAAACGCCTGATTGCTGAGGATTCTCGCGTTTGCAGACAGTAGACAACTATGGGGAGAAAAGCAAAGCCGGGCGCCTGCCAGCGCGCCAGCAGCCTCAAGGGCCCCCGGCGCGATCGCAGTCGCCCGGCCCGACTCCAGCGGCCGTGAAATGGACCGACCGCCTCAGACCATGTCTTTCAGGTTCTTCAGCGCCCGCACCTTGATCTTGGTAGAAGCGGGCTTGGCGGGGCGTTCCTGGATTTCGCCGGTGAAGGGGTTGCGCCAGTCCTTCTCCGCGGGCCGGGCAGGCACCTTCTTCCGCTCGATCTTGACCAGGCCGGGGATCGAGAAGACCCCCGGGCCCCGCGGGCTGAGATTCCGCTTGATCTCCGCGGCCAGTGCCTCCATGACCGCGCCGACCTCCTTCTTGCTCAGCCCGGTCGCGTTGGCGATGTTGGTCATAATCTCGGTCTTCGTGGGTGGCTTCTTCGCTTTGGCCATCAGCATGACCCTCCATGTAAACAAGCGCGAAACGAGGTTCTGTCGGTCCGCCGACTACGTTGGCAGGCGTTCTGCACCCGCATGATTAAAGTAGTTGCCCGGGAAAAAGCAAGCCGGAAACGCCGGAAAACCCTAAAAAATCGGGGAAAACCGGCCCCAAAGGCCGTTTTTGTCGGAAAAACGGGCGTTTCGGGCGGTCTGAAGGGCGCCCGGCCGTCGGCTGAAGGGGCGTTTTTCGCGTGGAAAACAGGCCCTCCGGCCAGCCCGGAAACGACCCGCCCACCCTCCGAGAACGCGCCTGAGTCCGACAGGCTGCGCGGCCTGTACGCGGTCGCCCTTTGGGCGGCGCGCGTTTGGCGAAGAACCGCGAAGGCGGCGCACGAACCCACGGGGGGACTCCGCCCCACGTGGCAGTCGGGACCCGGGGGGATATCCGGGGCGGCTGGGGCCTGCTTGTGCCAATGATACGCCTAGTCTAAGATATTAGGTTACAATAGGTTACGGCGAGCCGCCCGGCCCGCTGAAGACACCAGCCGAACGCCTCTGCCCGGATCGTTAGGGAGCACACGACGCCAGCCGAAATCGGTCGCTGGTGCGCTGGTGGGTCGAACTAACACGGCGGCCCGAACGTCTCAATTGTCGGCGTGCCCACCAATTGCCGGCACCTCGGCCGATTGTCGGGCGTCGGGCACACGAATTCGGGCGCGCAGGCGGTTTTGGCGGGGGAGCAGATCCGGGCGCCGGGGTGTCAGTGAAGCGGGCATTGCGGCAACTGCTCTTGCGACCCCCTTTTCCAGAGGGCGCAAAACAGAGGTCCCCAGCCATGTGCAGCAGGACAAGAAGTTTGGCCGCGCGGCTCTTGGTCGGATTGGCCCTGGCAGGGGCGACTGCCGGGCTTTCGAGCGCCCAGGTGATCATCAACCGGGGGGCCATCCAAATCCGGGCCCAGGCTGTGCCGTTCGGCATCCAGGCCGAGGACCAGACACTGGCGGAGCCGCCGGCGAACCTGTTTCCGGTGCCCGAGCGTCAGCAACTGCGTCGGCTGGCCCAGGCCAAGGCCCTGATCGACGAGGGCCGCTTCTCCGACGCGGTCCGGGTGCTGGGGGCGATCCTGGAGGGCTCGGAGGATTACTTCTTCCAGCCGGACAAGGAAGGGGCCCCGGAAGTGCACCGCAGTCTGAAGCGCGAGGTCCGTCGGCTGCTCGGCGGCCTGCCGCCCGAGGGAAGGCAGGTCTATGAGCTGCTCTACGGCGCGCGTGCCAGGCAGTTGCTCGACGAAGCGGTGCGCAGCGGACAGAGCGACCGCCTGGCCGAGGTCTCCCGGCGGTTCTTCCATACCGAGGCCGGCTACGAGGCCACGTTCTTGCTGGGGCTCGACTACCTGGATCGCGGCTCACCGCTGGCCGGGGCATTGATGCTCGAGCGGCTCAAACAAGCCCCCGGCGCAGCCCGACAGTTCGAACCCAGCCTGTCGCTGGCCCTGGCCGTCTGCTGGCAGCGGGCCCAGATGCCCGAGAAGGCCCAAGAGGTGCTCAGCACCTTGATCGCCGATCGCCGCCCGATCCAACTCGGCGGCCGGCCCTTGCCCGTTTGGCGCGACTCGGCCGAGGCCCTGCAATGGCTGGAGCAACAGGCGGGCCCATCGGGCCGCGGGCTGGGCCGGGTGGCGGCTGGCGGGTGGCTGCTCTTCGGCGGCAATCCCGCGCGCAATGCCGCGGTCAGCGGCGGCCCTCCGCTCTTGAGCGCGCTGTGGCACGTGCCGCTGAGCGACAATCCCAACCTGGTCCACTGGGAGCCCCAGCCGACCGATCTGCTGGTGCACCTGACCCGGATGTACGCCCAGCGGGGCATGCCCATTGTGCCGGCCACGTATCCGCTGGTGGTCCACGGTCGGTTCGACCAGCCGCGCATCCAGGGCGACCCGTGGCACATCGAAGATGTGGTCCTGATGCGCACCACCTACAAGCTGCTGGCCGTGGACCTGGCCTCGGGCAAGCGGATTTGGGAGGTGCCGGTGGCGGAGCACCTGGACGAGCTGGCCGACGCCTTGGAGGAGGGTTCGCGCGAAGCGCTGGAGAGTTCGCAGGTGTTGCTGCTCTCGTTGGGCGAGCGTCTCTGGTACGACACCACCTACGGGACCCTGAGCAGCGACGGACGCAATGTGTACGTGATCGAAGACCTGGGCCTGCCCTTCCAAGCGCGCGGCCGGCGCATCGTGGTCCGCGGCGGCCGGCGCGTGCAGCAGGGCGACGTCCGTCGGCCCTACAACCGGCTGGCGGCCATCGACATTGCCACGGGCAAACTTCAATGGGCGGTCGGCGGGGCGGCCGACGAGTTTTTGCGTTGGCCGTTGGCGGAGACCTATTTCCTTGGTCCGCCCTTGCCCTTGATGGGACAGCTCTTCGTGCTGGCCGAAAAACCAGGCGAAGGGGCCGTCGAACTGTTGGCCCTCCAGGCCGATCCCCAGGGCGACCCCCGGCAGCACGGCCGCCTGCTCTGGTCGCAGCCGCTGGTGCGCGTGGAGAACAACATCCTGGAGGACCCCTATCGCGCACGCGCCGGGCTCTCGCCCTCATATGCCGACGGCGTGCTCGTCTGTCCCACGGCCAGCGGCGCGGTGGTGGCGGTGGACCTGGCCACGCGCAGCTTGCTCTGGGCCTACAGCTACGAACGCCACGGGGCCGGGAGGATGCGGAACCATGTGGTCATCGGCCCGTTCGGGCAGCAATTGGGCGGCAACACCTGGCCCGGCGGCTGGCAGGACTCCGCGGTGACCGTAGCCGAGGGCTGTGTGCTGCTCGCGCCGGTCGATTCCCATGCGCTGCACGCACTGAGCCTGGCCGACGGACGGCCCCTCTGGGCGCCGGTGGGGCGTCAGGACGACCTGTTCCTGGCCTGTGTGCACCGCGGCAAGGCGGTGCTGGTGGGGGCCGATCGTCTGCGCGCCTATCTGCTCCACGAGTCCGACGCCTCGGGCCAGGCGCGCCCGGCCTGGGAAGGTCGGGAAATCGCCTTGCCCGACGGCGCCACACCCAGCGGCCGCGGGTTTTTGAGCGGCGACTCTTACTATCTGCCCCTGAGCACCGCGGAAGTGGTGGTGGTGGACCTCCAGACCGGCCGGATCGCCGAGCGGATCAAGTCGCGCCGCGGCACGGTGCCGGGCAACCTGGTGTGTCATCGCGGCAAGGTGCTCTCGCAGACCGCTCTGGGGGTGGACTTGTTTTACGAACGGGAGGCTGCTCAGGCCGAAGCCGATCGGCTCCTGGCCGCCGACCCCAACGACGGCGTGGGACTGAGACTGCTGGGCGAAATCCTCTTGGAACAGGGCCGGCGCGAGGAGGCGATCGCCTGCTTGCAACGTGCCTGTGCCGCAGCGAGCGACCCGCGCGCACTTGGCCTGTTGCGCGAGGCGCTGCTCGACGGACTGCGCTACGATTTCGCTGAATACGAATCGCGCACCGCGGAAATCGAGGCCCTGCTGGACGACCCGGCCGAGCGAGCCGTCTTTCTGCGCCTGGTGGCCGAGGGGCTGCGCGATTCGGGCCGGCTGGTCGAAGCCTTCGACCGCTATCTGGAACTGATCGCCCTGGACCAGCAGCACCCGGGCATGGAACAGCTTGGGCCGCAGCACTCGGTCCGCCGCCAGAGGTGGGTTCGCGGGCGCGTAGCGGAGTTGTGGGAGGAAGCGCAACACACCACCGCCCGAGCGGAAATGCAGCAGCGCGTGGAACAGCGCCTGGAGGCCGCCCTGAAGGCGGGAGCCCTCGAACCGGTAGAGCAGTTTGAAGACTACTTCGGCGAACTCCCCGCGGGCGTGCAAGCCCGGCGTGAACTGGTCCTTCGCCTGGCCGAGGCCGGCAAGTGGCTCGACGCCGAGATGGTGCTCTGGCCCGACTTCGTCTCACCGGAACCCGCCCGGGCAGGTGCGGCCACCGCGTCCCTGGCCCAGTTGCTGCGCCGCGCCGGACGCCCGGAGGACGCGGCCGTGTGCTATCGAAGGCTGCGCGACGAGCTGGCCGAGGTGGATTGCGGCGACGGGAAGACCGGGGCGGAGCTGTTCGCTGCGCTGGCCGAGGACGATCCGGTTCGCCGGGCGTGCCAGGCCCCGCCGACCTGGCCGCAGGGCAAGGTCGAGGCGACCGAAGAGCAGGTGGCCAATGATCAAAACCCAACCTTCGCCCGCTTCGTGCTCAACCAGCAACAGCCGCTGGGGCCGTTTTTTGCCCATGCGCCAGTGGAACTGGATCAGAACCGCCGGGTGGTGACCGGCCGGGACGAGCTGGGACGAGAGCGCTGGCAATTGTCGCTGATGGAGGTCAGTCAACAGGCCAGGCTGGTGTTCAATCGGAACTTCACGCGCGCCTCGGGGTGCGGCCACATGTTGGTGCTTTTGGCCGGAAGTCGGCTGGTGGCCGTGGATACCTTGGGTGACGGCCAGGGGGCCCCGCGACTGGTGTGGCACGAGGACCTCCAGGAAAGCGCCCAGCAGGCGCTGGGGTTTGCCGGCGGGCCGGTGATGATTGCCAACGGGGTCGTGGTCCTTGGTTCGGCGCAGGGCGACGTTCCGGGCACGGCGCTGCACGCCATGGGGCCGGTGACCAGCCATACGATGTGTTTCCAGCGCTTTCGCGACCTGGTGGGGGTGGACCCGGCCACCGGGCAGGTGGTGTGGCTGCGCCACGATGTTCCCGCGGGCAGTGAGCTTTTTGGCGACGAGCAATGGCTGTTCGTGCTGCCGCCCGATGAGGACGAGGCGCTGGTGTTTCGGGCCATGGACGGCAAACTGGAAGGCCGGCGCAAAGTGCCCCGGGTCCAGAACGGCCAGGTGCGCGTGGCGGTCAACGGCGCGGCCGTGGTCCAGGCGCCGAAGTACGCGCCGCTGGGCGCCGCGTGTGTGGCCACGCTGGGCCGGCGCCTGCTGCTCTGGCGGGCGGAGGGCGGCGCGCAGGGGCTCGAGCTGTTCGATCCCTGGGAACAGAAGCCGGTCTGGCCCGCGCGCAAGTTCGCCGTGGGATCGATGATCGACGTGGTCGACGGCCGCTGGGTGGGCATCTGCGAGCCGGACGGGCATTTCGTGCTGCTCGACGCCGAGGACGGAGGCATAGTGATCGACACCGAGCTGCGCGCCGGCGCCTCGCAACAAGCCCTGCCGCCGCTCGAGAGGATCAGCCTGCTCAGGTTCGCCGACGGCTATCTGCTGGTGACCCACCATCCCCAGGCCGGCCCAAACACGCCCCAGCAGATCATCCAGCCCATCGCCGGCATGCGCTTCCGGCCGGTGAACCTCGGATGGGTCTTTGCCTTTGACACCGCGGGCAAGCCGCTCTGGCCGCGGCCGGTGCGCATCAGCGACCAGCACCTGCCGCTCGATCAGCCGGCCGGGCTGCCCGTGCTGGTGTTCGCCTGCCAGGTTTACAACCGCCAGCCGCCCAATCCGTCGGCCCGCTACCAGGTCTCGGTAGTCTGCCTGGACAAGCGCACCGGGCGGATCGTGTACGAGCAGGAGATTCCCAACACGACACACACCTTTGAGCTGACCGGCGACCAGGAGAACCATACGGTCACCCTGCGCTTGCAGCGCAACCAGGTCAAGCTGGCCTTCACCGATCAGCCGATTCCCGAACCCGGGGAAGACGAGGCAGACGCGCTGCCGGCCGGGCGCCTGCTGCCGAGTCTGCGCCAAGCCCTCCAGCGGGGCCTCGAACGTTCGGCCGGCGTCAAGCCGGGTGCAGGCCGGGCTCCGGCGCCGGACGACGTGGAGGAAGAATTGCGCGTGCTGGAGGGTTTTCCGGACTTGTTCCCCCAATCCCGTTGACCCTTAAGCGCCTGTGCGGGTGAAACACGGAACGCGCCCCACCCGCGGCATCCTGCCCAACGCCTTGGTATAACAAGGACCTCGACCATGATGCGCAACAGCCATGCACATGCGGCAGTGCTCGCCGCCGCGGCCGTGCTCTGCACGATGCTGATTTGCACCAGCGCAAAGGCCGTGGACCGGCGCCAGCTCGACCGCGCGGTCGAGCGGGGACTCGAGTGGCTGGCCCGCACCCAGGCCCGCGACGGCCATTGGTCGGGCAACGGCGGGCGCTATCCCACGGCCATGACCGGGCTGGCAGGAGTGGCCCTGTTGTGCGAGGGCTCAACCACCACCCAGGGCAACTATGCGGAGAACGTCTCCCGGGCGGTCGACTGCCTGATCGCGCGGAGCCGGAGCAACGGGCTCATCGGCGACCCGGCACGCGACGACCGCTATACCTACGGCCACGGCTTCGGCATGCTCTTCCTTTCCCAGGTGCTGGGCGAGGAGGAGGACGTGGAGCGGCGCGAGGAGCTGGTCGACGTGCTCACCCGAGCCGCGGTCTTCACCGGTGAGGCCCAGACCAATGCCGGCGGCTGGGGCTACGTCAGCGCCAAGGACGGGCACGGATTCGACGAAGGATCGACCACCATCACCCAGGTCCAGGGACTGCGCGGCTGCCGGAATGCGGGCGTCGTGGTGCCGCGGGAGATTATCGACCGGGCGGTTCAGTACATTCATCGGTGCACCACGCCGGACGGCGGAGTACAATACAATTCCCGGGGCGGGGGCGGGCGACCGGCCATTTCCGCCGCGGCCATCGCCTGTCTGTACAATGCGGGCGAGTACGACAGCGAGTATGTGCCCCGCGTGCTGGGCTACTGCCAGAAGAACCTGGGCAACATATCCAACCACGGTTTCGGCCACTGGCACTACGCCCATTACTACTACTCCCAGGTGATGTATCGCCAGGGCGGCAAGGAGTGGGAGGAGTATCGCGACAAGATCTACGAACGAATCCTTTCCGAGTTGAACGCCGACGGATACTGGGACCAGGGCTATATCGGCCCGGTCTATACCACGGCGATCAACCTGACGATTCTTCAACTCGAGAAAGGCGTGTTGCCCATCTACCAGCGTTGACCGGAACTTGCCCGCGGCGTTTCCCCGGGCAGCAGCCCACAAGCACAAAGAGTCATAAGCGCCGTGCGCACACCCGGCGGGCCGTGTTGGAGCAGCCAGCCGGCCGGGGGTGTGAACGCTTCTGTGCTCGCCGCGCGAACGTCGCCTCCCATCACACCAAGCACAATCGTCATCGTTGCCTTCCGTTGAGGAGCAATCCATGAGCGAAGAGGCCTTCCGCCAGGCGCCCGAGAGCCAGCCACCCGACAGCCAACCACCGGGCAGTCAATCACCCGACAGCCAGGCGCCGGACCTGGAAAACTCCGCCGCGGTCGAAAAACTCGCCGGGGCCAAGGAGTGCATCTGCGAGCAGCTCTCCCAGGTGATCGTGGGCCAGACCCAGGTGATCGAAGAGCTGCTGATCTCGCTCTTCAGCCGGGGCCACTGCCTGCTCGAAGGCGTCCCCGGGCTGGCCAAGACGCTGATGATCAGCACCCTGAGCCGGGCCCTCGACCTCTCGTTCGCCCGCATCCAGTTCACCCCCGACCTGATGCCCGCGGATATCACCGGCACGAACGTGATCGAGGAGAACCGCACGACCGGGGCCCGGGAAATCCGCTTTTTGGAAGGCCCGCTGTTTGCCAACGTGATCCTGGCCGACGAGATCAACCGCACGCCGCCCAAGACGCAGGCCGCGTTGCTCGAGGCCATGCAGGAGCGCCAGGCCACGGTGGGCCGGGTGCGCTATCCGCTGCCCGACCCGTTCTTCGTGCTGGCCACCCAGAACCCCATCGAACAGGAGGGCACCTATCCGCTGCCCGAGGCCCAGCAGGACCGCTTCATGTTCAAGGTCTTTGTGAAGTATCCCAGCTTCGGCGAGGAGTTCGAGGTCGCCCGACGCACCACCACCACGCTGAGCGACAACGTGCGGCCGGTGCTCTCGGCCGGCGAGATTCTCGAGCTTCAGCACCTCGTGCGCGCCGTGCCGGTCTCGGACCACGTGATCCGCTACACCCTCTCGCTGGTGCGCCAGACGCGGGTGGGCGAGCCGGGGGTGCCGGATTTCATCGACGAGCAGCTCAACTGGGGCGCCGGGCCGCGAGCCGTGCAGTTTCTGATCCTGGGGGGCAAGGCCCGGGCATTGCTCAACGGGCGGACGCACGTGACCTGCGAGGACATCCAGGTGCTGGCCAGGCCGGTGATGCGCCACCGCCTGGTGCTGAGCTTCACTGCGGAAAGCGAGGGCCTCGGCGCCGACGACGTGGTCGATCGGCTGCTGGAAATCACCCCGGTGCGCGAGGATGAGCTGACGCGAGATGCCCGATTCCAAAAGATTTTTGCATCCTGACGTAATCCAGCGCATCTCGCGCCTGGAGCTGCGTGCCCGCTACGTGGTCGAAGGCTTCCTCTCGGGGATGCACCGCAGCCCCTACTTCGGCCAGTCGGTCGAGTTCCTCCAGCATCGCGAGTATTCGTGGGGGGACGATCTGCGCTATCTGGACTGGAAGGTCTGGGCCAAGCAGGACCGCTACTATGTCAAACAGTTCGAAGAAGACACCAACCTGCGCTGCACGCTGCTGTGCGACGTCTCGCACAGCATGCGCTACGGCGAGCAGGCATGGAGCAAATACGAATACGGCTGCACCATCGCCGCCAGCCTGGCCTACCTGATGCTCCGCCAGCAGGACGCCGTGGGCTGCGTGGCCTTCGACCAGTCGATCCGCACCACCATTCCCCAGCGCACCAAGCGCAACCACCTGGACACCATCGTGCGCGCGCTGGACGTGAGCCTGCCCCGCGAGAAGACCGACCTGTACCAGGTCCTCCACACGGTGGCCGAAACCTACCCCCGCCGCGGCCTGGTGGTGCTGATCTCCGACCTGTTGGTCGAGCGGCCGGGCCTGTTCCGGGGACTGAAGCTCTTGCGCAGCCGCGGACACGAAACCCTGGTTTTCCACGTCTTGCACGACGACGAGATGGAGTTCCCGTTTACCGGCCCCACGCGCTTCGAGGGCCTGGAGAGCCTCGACATCGTGCGCTGCAACCCCCGGGCGTTGCGCGAGGGCTACCTGGCCGCTTTGCGCGCCTACTTGGAGGAGGTGCGCCGGGGCTGCACGCGCAACGCCGTGGACTACATGCTGCTCAGGACCAGCCAGCCGCTGGACGCCGCGCTGGCCGCGTTTTTGAGCAGCCGCAGGATTCGGCAACGCACCTGAGCCGCGAGGGGAGGCAGCCTACGGTGATTTGAGATCTGAGATCTGAGATCTGTGATCTGTGATTTGAGATTTGAGATTTGAGATCTGTGATTTACCACTTCCGACTTCCAATTTCCGACTTCCGCTTTCGGCTTTCCGTTTTCCGCTTTCCGTCTGAAGCGGGAGCCGACGTTCCCGGCTCGCCACGCGCCGACTTCCAACTTCCAACAGACACAGTCGCCTGCGGCTTACCGTTAAACGGCCAGCCGATTTCCGACCTTTGACCTCCGACTTCCGACTTCGCGTGCGGCCCTGAAGGCCGCGCTGGGACACCCATGGGTGCTTTCGTCCATCCAGCCCTGCTCGGCCCGCTCTATGCGACGCTGATCGCCGCGGTGGCCGCGCCGGTGCTGATCCACCTGATCAACATGCTGCGGCACCGCCGGGTGGAATGGGCGGCCATGGAGTTCCTGCTCTTAAGCCAGAAGAAAAACCGCACCTGGATCGTGCTCAAGCAGTTGCTGCTGATGCTGCTGCGCATGGCGGCCATGGCCGCGATCGTGCTGATGATCGCCCGGCCGCTGTTGAAAAACCAGTGGGGTAACCTGTTCGGCACCTCGCGCACCCACCACATCGTGCTGTTGGACGACAGCTACTCGATGGGCGACCGCTGGGCCGACACCAGCGCCCTGGCCGAAGCCAAGCAGACCATCCGCCGGCTGGGCAAACAGGCCGCGGCCCAGCCCTCCGCCCAGGTGTTCACCCTGTTGCGCTTCTCCCGGGCGGCGCGCGCCCGCCAGCCCGAACTGATCGAGCAGCCGGTCGGCCAGACCGAGTTCCTCGACCGCCTCGAGCAGGCCCTGGATGAGATTCGCTGCTCGCAACTGGCCGTCGGTCCCAGTGCCGCCTTGAAGGCCGTCGACCAATGGCTGGGGGCCTCGGAAGGCCAGCGCCGGATCGTCTATCTGGTGAGCGACTTCCGGACGCGCGAATGGGACGACCCGACCGACCTCCGCCGCCTGCTCCGACGGCTGGGCGACCAGGGCGTGGAACTGTACCTGATCGACTGCGTGGACCAGCAGCGCCCCAACCTGGCCGTCACCGGCCTGCAACCAGGCGAAGGCGTGCGCGCGGCCGGCGTGCCCTTCTTCATGGAAGTGACGGTGCAGAATTTCGACACCGAGGCGGCCCACGACGTGGCCGTGCTCCTGGAAGAGGACGGTCGCACCCGGCCGGGAGTGGCCATCGCCAGGATTCCGCCGGGCCAGGTCGCCAAACAGCCGTTCCTGGTCCATTTCCCCACCGCGGGCGAACACCAGCTCATCGCCCGACTCGAACCCGATGCGCTCACGATCGACAACAGCCGTTTTGTCACCGTCGGCCTGCCCGCCGAGGTGCCCGTGCTGCTCATCGACGGCGACCCCCAGGCTCTCGACGCCCGATTCCTGAGCGTGGCGCTCTCGCCGGGCGGACCGGTGCGCACGGGACTGCTGTCCGAGATCGAGACCCCCCGCTACCTGGACTTCAAGGCGCTGGATCGTTTCGGCGCGGTGGCCCTGGCGAACGTCGAGCGGCTGGACGAGTCGGCGGTGAAGCGTTTGGAGCAGTTCGTGCGCAAAGGCGGCGGGCTGGTGATGTTCCTGGGCGAGCGCTCGCGCAGCAAGTTCATCACCGAGGAGCTCTACCGCGACGGCGAGGGCCTGTTTCCCTGTCCGCTCCACGGCCCGGCCGATCTGTTGGTCGATCGGCTGGAACGCGCGCCGGACCTGGAGCCGGGCGACCATTTCGTCTTCCGGGTGTTCGCCGACCCGCGCAACAACTTCGCCGCGGCGATCATCGTCGAGCGGTATTTCGCGGTGCCGGCCGGGTGGGAACCCGGCGCAGACTCGGGTGTGCGCATCATCGCGCGGTTGCGCAACGGGGCCCCGCTGGTCCTGGAGAAATCGTTGGGCCGGGGGCGGGTGGTGGCCTTTCTGACCACCGCGGCGCCGACCTGGAACAATTGGGCCCGGCAACCCAGCTTTGCCGTGAGCATGCTCGATCTGGCTGCCTGGCTGCTGGGGGCCCAACCGGCCGACGAATCGACCCAGGTGGGCATGCCGCTGGAGGTCACACTCGACACCGCGGCCTACCAGCGCCGCGTGCGCTTCCTGCCGCCGGCCGACCAGAGCGCGGCCAGTGCGACGATCCAGGCCCAACCCACTCCCGAGGGCACGTTGAAGGCCGCCTTCGAGGAGACGGACGCGGCGGGCATCTATCGGGTGGAGCTGGCGCGCCTGGACGGCTCGGCCGAGACGCGCCACTACGCGGTCAACGTGGACCCCAGCGAAGGCAATCTGGCCCATCTCGGCGCGCCCGAGCTGGCCGGCCGGCTGAAGGACGTGGAGTATCGCTACGTTCGCGCCGGCGGCTTCCAGTACGACGTGGGCGACGCGGCCGGCTATGATCTGAGCGAGGCCATGCTCTACGGGCTGATCGTGTTGCTCGTCGGCGAGCAATTGCTGGCCTACTCGGCCGGCTATCATCCGCGCACTGCGCGCAACCCAGCACAAGGAGGCTCGCGATGAACCACCTCGGCTGGGTGCTGGCGGCTGCCGAGCCCGTCCAAAGGACCACGTTCGAGTGGGGGCGTATCCAGTCCAATAGCGACTGGATTCTGCCCTTGGCGGTCGTGGCGATCCTGATGATGTTGATCCACTGGATTTACCGGCGCGACGCCGTGGAGCTGCCGCGCGGGCTCGGCGCGTTGTTGACGGTCTGCCGCTGGCTGGTGTTCATCGGGCTCTTGGTCCTCTGGCTGCGCCCCCAGTGGCGCACCGAACAGGAACAAGTGATCCCCTCCCGCGCGTTGCTGCTGGTCGATACCAGCATGAGCATGGGCATCCAGGACGAGCTGCCCGCTGGGCCCGGCGGCCCGGACGGTGCGGCGCAGTCGGGCAGTCGCGTGGAACAGGTTCGGGCGGCCCTGGAGCAATCGCCCCTGCTCGATCTGCTGCGCCGGGTCCACGAGGTGCAGGTGTGGCAGTTCGACGAGCAGTTGCACCGCGATCGGGTGGTTTCGCTTGCGCGCCTGCCGGCCGCGGCTGAGTCGGCCGAAGACTCACCGGGCGCAGAGGAGCCGCCGGCGTCGGGTGCGGCTTCTGCCGGGAATCCCTCGCAGGACGAACCAGGCGATCCCGCCGAGCAAAGCGCCGGTGGAGAAGCGGAACCGACCGTGCGCTGGGACGAGGTGCTCAAGCTCTCAGGCCAGGAGACGCGCCTGAGCCAGGCCCTGCGCATGCTCTTGGAACAGGCGGCCGGCCAGCCGATCTCGGGCGTGATCCTGGTGAGCGACGGCGGCCAGAATGCCGGCCTGAGCCCCGAGGCAGCCATCGAAATCGCGCGCGAACGAGAGGTCCCCGTGTTTACCATCGGCATAGGCTCCGACCGCCTGCCGCCCAGCGTGCGCGTCAGTGCGTTCGACCCGCCGCCGCGTGCGTTCCCCGGCGACCCCTACACGGTCACCGGCGTGATCCAGGCCTGGCGCGTGGCCGGCGAGGTGGTGCCCGTGCGCTTGCTGTCGCGCGATGCGAAGTCCGACGCTCCGGCCGACCGGGGCACGGGCCGCATCATCGACAGCACCCAAGTCACCCTGGGTGGCGACGGGGAAGAGGTGCCCGTGCGCTTCGAGGTCACCGCGGACCAGCTCGGCCGGCAGACGTTGTGTCTGCGGGTGCTTGCGCCGCAGAGCGACCGGCGCGAGGACGACAACTTCCTGGAGGCGGACATCGAGATCGTGGATCGCAAGACGCGGGTGCTGTTGTTTGCCGGCGGACCGATGCGCGAATACCAGTTCCTGCGCAACCTGTTGTATCGCGACCGGTCGACCACCGTGGACGTGCTGCTGCAGACGGCCCGGCCGGGCATCTCCCAGGAGAGCGACCGCCTGCTCGACGAGTTTCCGACTACGCGCGAGGCAATGTACGAGTACGATTGCCTGGTGGCCTTTGATCCCGACTGGAAGGCGCTTCGGCCCGAGCAGATCGACGTGCTCGAAAGCTGGGTGGCCGAACAGGGCGGCGGGCTGATCTTGGTGGCCGGGCCCGTGTATATGGGCGATCCCGTGCGGGGTTGGATTCGCGATCGCGGCTCCGACGAGCGCAACCCGGCACTGGCCAAGGTGCGGGCGCTCTATCCCGTGCAGTTCCAGCGCCGCTATGCCGTGCTGGAAGAGAGCATGTATGCGTCCGAGGAGTGCTGGCCGCTGGAGCTGACGCGCGAAGGGCTGGAATGCGAATTCATCATGCCCGCCGACTCGGCCAGCGAGGGCCGGCAGATTTGGGCTGGCTTCCCCGGCGTGTACAGCTTCTTCCCCGTGCGCGGCCCCAAAGAAGGCGCCACCGTGCTGGCCCGTTTTTCTGATCCCCGCACCGCACGCGACGGCCAGTTGCCCGTTTACATGGCCTGGCAGTTCTACGGGTCGGGTCGGGTGTTCTACCTGGGCAGCGGCGAGATGTGGCGCCTGCGGGCGATGGACGACAGCTACTTCGAGAAGTTCTATACCAAGCTGATCCGCCACATCTCCAAGGGCCGGCTGCTGCGCGGATCGAGCCGCGGCATGCTCCTGGTGGGACAGGAACACTATTGGGCGGGCAATACGGTCGAAGTCGAGGCTTTTCGCCTCACGGGGGCCCAACTGGAGCCGCTGGCCGAGCCCAGTGTGATGCTCCAGGTGATTCGGCCCGACCAGAGCGTGGAGACGGTCTCCCTGCACGCCGATCCCACGCGCCCGGGCTGCTACCTGGGGCAGTTCTCCGTGCTGCAGGAAGGCGACTACCGGCTCGAACTGCCCCTGCCCGGCAGCGACGAACACCGGCTCGTGCAGCGGATTCGAGTGGGCATTCCGAACCTGGAACGCGAGAAACCGCAGCGCAACGACGCACTGTTGAGCATGATCGCCCGGACCACGGGCGGGCAGTATGAGGTGGGCACGGAGACCTTGTTGGACGAAACCTCTGTGCGGCGACTGGCGTCTCAACTAAAGGACTGCACGCGCACGGTGGTCCACACCGGCACGCCGAACCCGCTGTGGGAAGAAACCTGGCGCCGATGGCTGATGTACGTGTTGCTTGGGGTACTTTGCTTGGAATGGGTGGTTCGCCGGCTGGCGAAACTGGCCTGAAACCGGCGGGAGGAGCAAACAGGGGCGGAGGGATTCAAGGAGGTTCTGGCTGTGCGGCTCATGCGACCAGGAGCATCCCGCGCGCGAGCCCGGGTGCCTAAATAGTTATTATGGGCCATTGTGAAAACAACGGTAGAGGTACCTCCACAGAAGCCCGACGCGCACTGCGCTCGGCCGCGAGGTCCAGGGCGGGTATAGTGAAACATTAAGAGACTATCCGAAAACCGGCGCGTAGCTGGGTGGCCGGGGCTGGAGCGAAGCGAAGCCCCGGAAAACCGGCCCGTGGCTTCCCCTTTGTGAGACTATCCGAAAACCGGCGCGTAGCTGGGTGGCC
>CAYXPN010000056.1:0-21148 GCA_964467075.1 uncultured Planctomycetaceae bacterium | reverse complement strand
TGAAACAGCCCAGTGACGGTCCTTGCCGGGACCAGCCGATGCCGGTCTTCCCACCGTGGTGCGACTTGCCCCGAGTGAACTGCAATCCCCCTCTGATCCAACAGTGCAATAGGCGTGGGCGGCGCATAATTGACCCTCGACGGACTCGCGTGCTCAAGGTGCCAAATCAACAAGTTGGCCGTCGAACCGCGGACACTATGCGCAGACTGCGAGCACGGCCTGGACAACGGTGTCCTGCAGGTACCAAAAAGCTACGGGACGCGATGTCCGGAATCGGACAACGGATCGCGTGATGAGAGGGGAGAGCCGGTTACGGCCCGGCAACCATGCCGCCATATGAAACATAGCATACGCGTCGCCGGGTGCAGCCGCACGTGACAAGCCCCTTCTCCACGCCGACCATTGTTGCTCTGATCTTAACGAGAATTTCCGTTCGTGCAAGCAATAACGCCTCCTGGTCCCGGCAGCCCGCCGACCGGCCGCGGGCCCCGGCGGGTACGCCCCCCAAACCACGGCCGCCGAGCCACCACCGGTCGGTCTCCTACCACACATACCGGGACGCCCCGATCGGAAGCGAAACGGGGTTCGACCGGGCAGTGTCGGCGATGCCCAGCGACCGGCCGAGGCAGGGGATTGACAATCAGGGGCTAAGTGTGTTAGGATATTAGCGGATACTCAAATGGACCCGACACCCCAACAACTGGCCTCCCTGATGAAGCTGCTCGCCGCGCCCGCCCGCGTGCAGATCGTGCAGCTACTGAAAGGCCGCACGCTGTGTGTGAACGCCTTGGCCGCCAGGCTGGGTATCACCCAGGGGGCTGTCTCGCAACACCTGCGGGTTATGCGGGATTCCGGGTTGGTGGCCGCTCGGAAGCGGGGCTACTACGTCCACTATCGCCTCGAGGAAAAAGCCCTCGCCAAGTGGCGGGAGGCCGTCGGACGGCTGCTCGATCCAGCAGCCGAACCAACCACTGGCCCGAAAGGAGCTGCCGAATGTGTGATCAAAAAAACGCGACCGAAGGCTGCCAGAAACCCGAGCACCTGAAGGGAAAACCCGAGGATTGCACGCCCGAACAAATCCGCAAATGCCACGGCGAGGCCAAAGACCATCCCTGCGCAACCAAGCCCGAAAAGTAGCCCCTTAAGCCGGCCCCATCCCGCCTGTGGCCTCGAACAGCTTCAGGGCCTGCACCACGGGGCCCACGTCGTGCACGCGCAGCACCTGCACGCCCTGTTGGGCCAGGGCCAGGGCCGCGCCAACGCTGCCCGCGGTGCGGTCGATCGCCGGGTCGCCCAAGACCTGGCCGATCAATCGTTTGCGCGAGTGGCCCACCAGCACCGCGCAGCCCAGCTCGTGCAGACACCGGGCATTACGCAGCAGGGCCAGATTGTGTTTGAGCGTCTTGCCGAAACCGATGCCCGGGTCCAGGGCGATCCGCGCCCGATCCACTCCGGCCGTTAAGAGCACATCGCGGCGCGCGGCCAGAAAGGCCCTAACCTCGGCGACCACGTCGTCATAGTGCGGGGCCTCTTGCATGGTCTGCGGTGAGCCCTGCATGTGCATCAGGCACACCCCGCAGCCGCTTTCGGCCACCAACGGCAGCATCTGTGCATCGCCCCGCAGGGCCGTCACGTCGTTGACCACTTGCGCACCGGCCTGGAGGGCCTCGCGGGCCACGGCCGCCTTGGACGTGTCGATGGAGACGGGCACCGGCACGCGGGGACAGAGCGTTTCGAGCACGGGCATCACGCGGCGCAGCTCTTCGTCGGCCGAGACCGGCTCAGCACCCGGCCGGGTGCTCTCGCCGCCCACGTCCAGCAGGTCCGCCCCTTCGGCCACCAGGCGCAAGGCATGTTCCACGGCCGCCGCGGGCTCGAAATAGCGCCCGGCGTCGGAGAAGCTGTCCGGCGTGACGTTGACAATGCCCATCACCAGCGGCAGCGATTGGAACCGCAGCGTGCGGTTGCGCAATCGCCAGCAGCGAACAGGCACGGCGGCGAAGTGGCTCATGGCCGCGGACTCGTAAGAAACGGCTTGAAGCGGGCAGCGCGGCCGACCGACACCAGACGGGCGGCCACGCGGTCTTTCAGCCATTATGCGCCAGTCCGCCTCGGTTGCCCAACCGTGGTGGCGCAATCTCGCAGTCGGTCTCGGTTTGCCAGTCCTACGGGGGCGCTTTGCGCAGGGTGGCCCCGGTTGCTGGCAACCTTCGGCGACAAAGTCGCAAGAGGTCTCACAAGCCGATCGCCCCGTGCGGAGCAAGCGTGCTTGGCTCATACGATGACACGGGCGGTGAGAGTGCGGACCGAGTGGGTCTGATAAGCACCTCTTGCCGGCTGACGCCGGCCCAGGTTGACAAGCAACCTGGGCCACCCCGGCGGTGCTCTCAGATGCCCGGGCTGTGCGCGGACTACCAGGGCGCTTCCATCATCGAGACGATCTGCTCGGCCAGGCGCGAGATGGCCTGCTGGTGGGCGGTGCCCACAGAGTGGCCCAACTCGGGAATCAAGCTGCCCGTGGCCGCCACGTCGATCAGCTCCGGCGGCAGGGGGACGTAGGTGGGCGGCCGGATCAGATTGCCCCGGTGGTCCACCCAGCTTACTTCCACGCGCAGGTCCATTTCCAGCTCGCGCGGGTCGCCGGCACGCGAGCCTACCACCACGCGTTTGCTCTCGCCCACGATCCGGCCCGACAGGGTGCTGTCGGCCGCGCGACCGGAAACGACCTTGTAAGGCGTGACTAGTTCGATCTGCTTGACCACCGCTTCGGTCAGCCGTTCGCCCAGCCCGCGGCGAAAACTGTCCGACTCGAAGACGGGCACGGCCACCGTGCGGATTTCAGCGGGATAGAGCGAATAGTTGCCCAGTTGGTAGCCGGCACACCCGCCGGCCAGGAGCACGATCGCACAGAGAACGCTCGGCACCCCGCGCGCCGAGGGCACGGGCGCAAGCGGTCTGTCTGCCGCGGTGGTCGCCACGGTTCGCGCGCCGAGACGGTAGTTGCCCAAGCGCGGACCCATACGTCACTTCTCTTCGGGAAACAAGCTGATGAGCCATCCGAAACGGTTGGGCGGCTCATCGGGCAGGCCGCGCATTTCTTCGAGCCGCGCCAGCGCCATCTGGGCGTGGCGCGTATCCGGGTATTCCTTGATCAACAGGTGGTAGTAGCGGCGCGCCGCCCCGTAGTATCTCTTGGCTTCGTAATACTGGGCCATGTTCCAGTCGCGGGCAGCCTGGAGTTCGAGGATTTGCCGATAGGTCTTCAGCAGCCGTTCCTTTTCCTCGCCCAACCGGCCGCCGAACTGGGTGAGCGTCTGTTCGGCGATGGTGCGGGCGTCCTCCAGGGGCGTGCCGTCGTAGTCCGGGCCCTGATAGAACCGGAGCTTGGCCTGCACGGCCAGCAGGTGGGCGGCGAGCTGGTGCTCGCTCTGTGGATACTCCTTGCGAAGCTGGTCATAGTAATACGAGGCGTCCTCGTATTCGCCGTGAACGAAATGGGCGTTGGCCGTGGCCATCAGCGCGTCGTCGGCCAGCGGCCCGGTGGGGTCGTACAGGCGCACGTTTTGGTAAGCGGCCAAGGCCTTGGAGTAGGCATCAAAGCGGGGGCGGCTCGGGTCGGTCAGATTGGGTGTGATCGGCCAGTCCGGGTCGGCCTGGTACAACTGCTCCCAGTAGCGCCCGATGGCGAATTCCCGGGCGACGACCGTCTCCAGATAGCGGGTGTTTTCGTGCTTTTTGAGCAGTTTGGTGTAGGTGTCGTGGGCCTCGGGATACTGGTCGGTGAAAAAGTAGCTCTCGCCCAGCATGAACAGGGCGTCTTCTTCCAGGATGCTATCGGGCCAGCGGGCGGCCGCGGTCTTGAATTCTTCCGCGGCCTCCGCGTATTTCTTGTCGCGGAACAGCGTCTCGCCTTGCTGATAGGCAGCGCGGGCGACCTGCTCGTCCGGCCCATAGCCCGTCGCGTCCTTGGCCTTCAGGTATAGGTTCTTCGGGCTCAGGTCCGAAAGCTGAAGGCCGGAATCCTCCGCCTCTTCGGCCGGTTCGCTCAAGGGGCTGCCGGGAAGCGAAGCGGACGCGTTCCGGGCGGCCGGCGGCTTGTGGCCCGGCGGCGGGGCCTCTTGGGGGAACTCGACCGAAAGCGGCAAGGGCTGCTCGGGCGGAACGGGCAATATCGGACCCGGCAGCGGGTCGCTTCCCGGTTGTCCTTCCGCCCCGGGCTGCGGCGCCGCTGGTTGCGGCTCGACGGCCGGCGCGCGGATTTCGGGCGGGGGCTGGGGAATCGCCGGCGCCGAAGGAGGAGCTGGCGCAGGCGGCTGGCCACCAGCCGGTCCCGCGGCGCCAGCGCCCGGCTGCACGGACGTCGATGCCGTGGAGGGCGGATCAGCTTCCTCTGCGCCCACGAGCGCCCTGAACAGCCAGCCCTCCTCCGGGTCCCGGTGGCGCTCGGCCCATTCCGGCCGCGTCTTGGCCCGCTCCGGAACCGGCGGCACACCCGCACAGCCGCCCACCGGGCACACGGCGCCGCTCAAGGCGCCGAGCAGCAAGAGCGACCAGAGCAGCCGGAGCGTAGGGCACAATCGAGAGGGCGACATCGAGACGTCCTTGTCCTCCGGTACCTCGCCCGCAGCGTGGGACCCGGGCCGGTCGGTGCCCGGCTTCGCACAAATGGTGCCTGCCACCTTTCTCCCGGAATCCCGCAAGGTCATTTAGCGCCACAGCGGTTCGAGGTAACGGTGCAAACGGGGCTTCTTGCCCAGCAGATTGGTCAGATAAGCATTCAGCAGCCCGCGCAGCGGACCCCACTGGGGCCGCAAGAGGTCTGCGTCCAATTGTTTCCACGCGTCCGAGTTCGGGTCTGCCGACTCGACCAGCGTGAACCGAAGCCGGGGATTGATTACAGCCACCTGTCGCTTGCCGGGCCGACACCGCGGGCAGAGCACCCCGCCGTCGCGCAGCCCAAAGGCCACCGAGTCATTCTCGGGCATTGCCCGGCCGCATTCCACGCAGCGGTCGAGCGAGGGCATGTGTCCGAGCAGCCTGAGGGCGCCCAGTTCGAATCGCACCAGCAAGCCGCGCACCGGACAGGCGCGGGCCAGGGCTTCGAGGGTCTGGTCGGCCAGGTCGAACAGCTCCGGGTGGGGATCGTCCTCGTCGGTCAGTTCCCGGAGCAGTTCGGCCACGTAGTAGCCGGCATACAGGGCGAACAGGTCGCCGCCGGGCGGACGAAACCGGCGCAACAGTTTCGCCTCGGTCAGCAGATCCAGGGCCTCGGACGACCGGCGGAGGAAGACTATTCGACACACTGCCAGTACGTCAAGAGCAGACTCGAACGGGCCTTTCAGCCGCCGGCCTCCTTTTGCCAAAGCCCCCAGTTTGCCGAATTCCCTGGTAAACAGGGTTACCACCAGGCTGCTCTCGCTGAACTCCACGGTGCGCAGAACAATCGCGGTGGCTTTTTCGGCCGGCATGGGCTCTCAGGCGATTTCCCGCTCTGTGGGATGTTCGAGCAACTCGATCTGCACCCGTTCGATCCGGCGCCGCGTGGCCTGGACTACAGTGATCCGCACGTTGTCGAGCAATACCGTCTCGCCCGCTCGGGGGATATGGCCCAGCCGGTCGAGGATCAGTCCCGCAATGGTGTCGAAATCCGTGTGCTCGGGCAATTCGATATCGAGCCGATCGTTGATCTCGTCCAGGTGGGTCTTGCCCACGACTTCAAACACGCCGTCGCCGACTTCGCGAATCTCCTCCTCTTCCTCCTTGTCGTATTCGTCCACGATTTCCCCGACGATCTGTTCCAGCACATCTTCCATGGTCACCACCCCGCAGACCCCGCCGTATTCGTCCAACACGACTGCCATGTGGCTGCGGGTTTCACGGAATTCCTGGAGCAGGGCATCGATGGGCTTGGTCTCGGGTACGTAATAGGGTTCACGCAGCAACTCGGTCCACGCGCGGCGCGGCTTGTCGGGTGGTTTGGCCAGCTCGGGCAGGAGGTCCTTGACGTAGAGGATACCGACGATGTCGTCACGGGTTTTGTCGAAGACCGGGATGCGTGTGTGTCCGGTTTCGGTGACGAACGCCAGCATTTCTTCCCAGCAAAGGCCCTTGGGTATGGAGACCATGTCGGTCCGCGGGGTCATCACTTCGGCCACGTCGGCGTCGCCCAGCTCGATCACCCCTTTGATCATTTCCTGGGCGTCCTCTTCGAGCAGCCCTTCGCGGTGGCCTTCCTCGACGAACGTGCGGATGTCTTCTTCAAAGGACTCTTCATCCCGGTCTTCGGGCATCCGGCCGGCCACACGGCAGAAGACGGCTTGCACGAATCGTCCACCCAGCACCAGCGGATACAAAGCCACGTGGAGCGTATCCCAGACGGGCCAGCCGTAGTAGAGGACGGGATTGCCCCAGAGGCGCGCCACCGCGCGGGGAATCCAGCTCTCGACCGCCAAAAGCGCCAGCGCGCCGCCGGCCAGGCAGCAGATGATGGCGATCCAGTGAGGCGGCCCCTGAAGGTTCAGGTCGGTCCAAATCCAGAAGGTGCCGGCGCCGATGAACACCGCGGTGGAGACCACCTGCAACGTCTCTGTGGCCAGGGCCACCTGGTCGTGGCGGCGAATGATCCGCGCCAGGCGCCGGCGCGATTTGTGGCGGCGCGAGATCTCCTTCAGCTCGTGCGGCGAAAACTCGGCGGCCGAGCGCGCGGCAATCGACGCCACGCAGGTGACCACCAAACCCCCGGCGGCCAGCCAGAATACGGCGTGAACGCTCACTGCGGTTCGTTTCCTCCTCTCTCGGATATTCAGCCTTTCGAGCGCCGGCCCGGCCGGCGCCCGGGCCCTTCCGGCCGATAGCTCACCGCCAGCCCGAACCGCGCCAGACATGCCCGCTCACGCCGGCGCATCGCCTGGCGCCCATCGGACGTGGTGTCCTCGTAACCGGCCAGGTGGAGTGTGCCGTGGACCACGTACAGCAGCAGCTCGTCGGCCGGCGACCACCCGAACCGGCATGCCTCGGCCGCCGCTCTCTGGGCATTGACGACCACCTCGCCTTCCAGGTATCCGTCTTCACGCTCCAGCACGAAGCTGAGCACGTCGGTCGGCTCTCCCTCGCCCAAAAATCGGGCGCTGAGCCCGGCGATCGTCGCATCGTCCACCACCGCCACGCTCACCGCGGCCCGCTCGATCCCCTCCGCCTGCAGTGCAGCCCGCACCGCAGCCTTGATCCGGCCCCCGTCAACCGGCATCTGACTCTGCTGATTGGAGGTGCTGACAGTGATCACATCGACAGACCCACGCCCAGGACCCTCGGGTCGGCTGCCGTCGCCGCCGGAGCCCGCTCGCCCCACAAGGGACCGCGGCCGGCGCAGCTCGATTGGGCATGCCCGGAAACAAGGCGCCCAAGCGACCACCGGCGGCCGGCGGCCCGGCCGCCCGCAAAACGACGACCCTGACGGTGTTCAACAGATACGGGAAACATGCTCGAGCTTCAAGCGGTCTTGGATTCGGGGTATTTGATGCGTCCGTGGTAGATGGAGGTAAGCGACTTGACCAGGCTGCGCTCGATGGTCCTCAGCTCGCGCAAAGTCAGTCCGCTCTCGTCGAACTGGCCGTCGTGCAGGCGCCGCTCGGCAATGTCGCGCACCATGTTCTCGATCCGCGAGGGGGTGGGGCCGACCAGCGTGCGGCTGGCGCTTTCCACGGCGTCGGCCAGCATGAGCACCGCGGCCTCCTTGGTCTGGGGCCGGGGGCCGGGATAGCGGTAGGTGTTCTCGTCCACCACCCCGGCGTTGGGATCGGAGAGCTTCTGCTGGTGGGCCCGATCATAGAAGAACTCCACCAGGGTGGTGCCGTGGTGCTGGCGGATCAGGTCGACGATCGGCTCGGGCAGGCGGTGTTTTCGGGCCAGGTCGGCCCCGTCTTTGATATGGGTGATGATCACCAGCGTGCTCATGGCCGGCATGAGCGACTCGTGGCGGCTGGCCTGGGTGCCCTGGTTTTCGACGTAGTAGTTGGGGTTGAGCATTTTGCCGATGTCGTGGAAGTAGGCGCCCACGCGCACCAGCAGGCCCCGCGCGCCGATGCTGTCGGCCGCGGCTTCGGCGATCGCGCCGACGGTGATCGAGTGGTTGTAGGTGCTCGGCGCGGTGCGGATGAGACGCTGGAGCAGTGGATGGGCCACGTCGCCCAGCTCGAGCAGGCTCAAGTCCGTGAGCACGCCGAAGACCTTCTCCACGAACGGCAGCAGCCCGGTCATCAGGAAGCCCGCCACCACCGCCCAGAACCCGTGGTACAGGGCCCCCACGAGCAGCGGCGGAGCGAAGGGCTGATCCTCGAGCAATCCCAAGGCGATGTCGAGCAGAATCGCCACCACTCCGGCGAGCAAGCCGACGTAAACCAGCTTGACCCGGCTGCGGATCGTGCCCATGTTCAAGACCACCACGGTGCTCACGCCGCTGAGCAGGATCAATTCGCGCAAGCCGCCGCCCACGGCCATGACCACCAGGAACGCCGCCGCGCCCACGAGCAGCAGGGCCAGCTCCTGGCGATAGACGATCGTCATCGTCATGCCCAACAGCAACAGCGGCGCCAGCTCCGCCCGCCACGCGTCCCGATATCCCTGGGACGACGCCCAGACCCCGACAATGCCCAGCAGCAAGATCACCGTCAGCCGGCGCAAACTAGCCAGCGGGCCGCGCTGCCGGTAACGCATGTAAGTGCCGCACAACAGCAACAGCGCAAAAGTCATCCCGGTCAGGGCCACGGCTCGAGACACTTTTTGTGTGGCGGGCCAGCCGGCGGCGGCCAGGGCCGCCTGGTGTTCCGCCCTGAGCAGGGCCAGACGCTCGGCGTCCAGGTGTTCGCCCGCCAGGGCCAGCGTTTGGCCGGCCAGATATCGCCGCACCACGGGCGGCACCTGGGCCACGGCCTGATCCACTCTTCGCCGGGTGGCGGCCTCGTCGAACTGCAGGGTGGCCGGCAGGTGGGCCTCGAGCCAGGCCAGCAGGGGTTCGACCAGGGCCGGGTCGGCAAGCGACTCGGCCAGTCGCCGCCCCAATTTGCTGCGCGTATGTTCATCCAGCAACAGCTCGCCGAGCTGCGTGATGCGTTCGGGACCCGCGGCTCCGACGGAATGGATCACCACCGGATGCTCGGTGACCGGACTTCCCCCGGGCCGAAGATCGCCGTCGGGCACGAAGCTGGCCACCGCCGCGGGGATTTCTCTCAAGAGTCCGTGTTCTTCGAACGGCCTGAGGCTCTCGGCCACGGCCTGATCGAGTTCGGCCGGCTCCGGCCCGGCAGCCAGCGCCTGAAAGAACTGCTCAAACATCGCATCGACCGGCACCGCGTTTGCCGCGCGCGAGGCAGTCGCAGCGGTCTGCGCGCCTGGGGTGGTCGCGGCCTCCGATTGCCCGCCGCCAGGCTCTGCCGGCCGGGCAGCCGGGCCGGTGGTGAACGCCTTGCGCAACTGCTGGTCAACCTCCTCAGGTCGCTCGGCCGCGCGCACGCGGCGCAAGGCCTCCGTCAGCGAGGCGCGCATGCGCAGCAGCGGCTCGGGATCGTGGCGGAAGACCCAGGCAGTGCGGCGTCGGGCCTGGTCCCGGGCGTTGGCGGTCGCGACCGGGTCGCGCAACGAGAAGTCCACCCGCGCCGTCAGATCGTGCCGCGGCACGTAGCCGGTGCGCAGCGCAAATGGGGGCTCCCAGCCGCGCACCACAATGCACAAGACAACCGAGGCGGCCAGCGCCATGGCGATCCGCGCCAAGACGTCGCGACGGCGCAGACTCCGCCAGGCGCGTTCCCACTGTCCCGGAGGCATTCCCAGGGCGGCGACGCGTTCGGATCGGGTCCGTCTCTGACCGGCGGTGGCCATGGGCCTTTGCTATGCTTCAGCGGCGGCGCTTGGGACTCTGTTCGTAGGCATCCACGATCTGCTGCACCAGGGGATGGCGAACAATGTCCGCCCCGGTGAGCTTGATCGCCTCGATGCCCTCCAAATCACGCAGTCGGTGCAACGCATCCACCAGGCCGCTGCGGGCCTTGGCAGGAAGGTCGATCTGCGTGACGTCCCCGGAAACCACCATCTTCGTCCCCTGTCCCATCCGGGTGAGAAACATCTTCATCTGCGCCACCGTCGTATTCTGCGCCTCGTCGAGGATCACGAAGGCCTCGTTGAACGTGCGCCCACGCATGTAGGCCAGGGGGATCACCTCGATCAGGTCTTCTTCCGTGAAGCGCCGGATCAGGTCGTAGTCCATCATCTCCCGCAAGGCGTCCATCAGCGGACGCAGGTAAGGATTGATCTTGGCCTGCAAGTCGCCGGGCAGGAATCCCAGGCTCTCGCCCGCCTCCACCGCGGGCCGCACCAGCACGATCTTGCGCACCTGGTCGTGCTTCAGCGCGGCAACCGCAGTGGCCACCGCCAGATACGTCTTGCCGGTGCCCGCCGGCCCGTAACACAACACCACGTGGTTGCTGCGGATGGCCTCCACGTATCGAGCCTGTCCCGCGGTGCGGGGACGAATCAGACGCCCGGCCCGCAGAACCTCGATCGGAGGACACTGGGCCCAGGCACTGCCGCTGCATACCTGGGCCAGCACGCGCGTGACGTCCTCCGGCTCCACGCTTCCCTGGCGGCGGGCACACTCCTGGAGCTGCTCGAGCACTTCGGTGGCTCGGGCGACGGCCTGCTGCTGACCCTGGATGCGGATGCGGCCGTTGTGGGCCGTGATGCTCACACCCAACGCCTCGCGGACCCGGCGTAGATGCTGGTCCCGCGCGCCGAAGAGCGTCAAGAGGGCCTTGGAGCTGACAACCGAAATCGCTGTGTCTTCAATCATCCAATGCTGCGCCGGTCCCTTGGGCCGGCGCCGTGGGCCACGACGAAGCCACCCCCCCGAAACCACACGCCCCCTGTCCACTATACAATTCTACGTGTCTCGGGCCAGGGGTTTGCCATCGCCTTGTAATCCCTGGGAAGGACAGGGGTTATGCCGCAGAGACGAATTCAAGTGGACCGGCCGACCCCGATCGGGGGAAAAGCGGACAGGTGAGGACACTAGCCCCGGAAATCGTGCAACCCCGCAATGTAGGTATGGCAGAACGGGCAGATGTGCACGGCCGCGGGAATCTCCCGATTACACTTCCGGCAGACCTTCTTCGGTCCCTCCGTGTCCGCCCCGGCCGCCGCCCGGGCAGCACTGAGCTGCTCCGCAGTGATCTGGGTGGCCGCCCGGGGAGTGTGCGACCCCAAGATACCCAGGATGGCGTCCTCTGACAAAGCGTCGGGGCCCGGCCGGGGAACCACGACCCGGGCTCGGCAGACCGGACAGAGTCCTGACTTGCCTGCCAGTTTGTCCGGAACCTTCAACACGTGCCCGTTCGGGCAGACCACTTTGATGGCCATCGTCGGGATCTCCCAGGACCGGCTCTGGGCCTGGTTCTCTGTTCCGACGGGTCAGGTAACCAAGTACCCACTCTGTTCCGGCTCCGGACGCTGCCTCCTTTGCTGCGACCTTATAAGCCCTTGCCTACTTCTCCCAGAGCTTCGTTCCCCATCGCAGCCCGACTTTATTCCCCTGCGCCAGCGGCGATCACCACAGCTTGCCCCAAGCGGGGCCCCTTGCGCAAGCCACAAACCACCGCACGCCTGCCGCTGGACACTGCGGATTCACGCTTCCGCGGCACTGGTTCGGGCGGCCGCGTCTGAGCGCAGTTCCTATTCTAACCATCTTAGTCCAATCCAGCACAATCCGCTACCTCGGAAACGCCTTCTTTGGGACACGATTGCCCGCCCAGTGTGGGGGGGCAGGGCTGTCGAGATCGCGTCGGTCAGTCCCCGGCCGGACCGGCTGTCCTTGGACTACACTCCGCCGGACATAGCCATCGCTCAGCGCGTGGGCTTGTTTCCGTGGGCTCAAGCGCCGCCCGCCGGCCCGCCCACCAGGCCCAGGGCCCAACAGAGCCACGCGGCCGGTGTGGCCAGCAGCAGGGAGTCCAGCACGTCCAACAGTCCGCCCAGTCCGGGCAGCCACGTGCTGGAGTCCTTGCGCTGGGCACTGCGTTTGATGAGCGATTCGGCCAGGTCGCCCAGCAGTCCGACCAGACCGACCACCAGACCAAACCCCAACCAGCGCCACCACGCCGTGGGCGCGACTGGCCCGGCAGCCGTCCAAGGCACGATCCAGGTGAAGGTGATCCAACTGGCGGCCGAGTTGGTCAGAAGCTGGCCGGCCAGTCCTTCCCAGGTCTTCCCAGGGCTGAGTCGGGGGGTGAGCTTGTGGCGGCCCACGAGCCGGCCCGTGGCAAACGCCCCGATGTCGCCCAGCTTGACCACCACCACCAGCGAGAGCAGCGCGCCGATGCCCCACCCCATGCGCAGGTGGACCAGCAGGCCGAACATCACGCCCAGATACACCAGCGCAAAGATGCCGCCGGCCAGGTTCTGGGCGGCCGTGCCGGTGGTGTCGAAGCGAACCACCTCGACCACAAAGACGAGCCCCAAGGCCACCGCCAGCGCCGCGGCCGGCCAAACGATCAGCCCGATCCCGCCCGCCGTGCCTGCGGAAGCGTCGAGGGCTCCGCTTGCCGAACCGAACGGGAAGAGACACCGGCCCGCGGTCGCACCCGACGCAAGGGCCAGCGGCAGCCAGGCCGCGGTGATGATCAGCAGGTTGCCGGCCTGGACGACGAGCTTCGCCGGACGCATGCCGCAGCCCGCCAGCAGACTGACTAGCTCGTCGGTCCCCAGCACCACCAAGATCGCCGCCAGCGGAAACAGCCACACCCCCGGCCGGCTCGCCCCGTGGTCGAGCCAGACCAGCCCGACCAACAGCGCGATCAACAGCGAGCTGACCAACAACCGCCAGCGCAGCATGGGGATTTCCCGCGATTCTCTGGAGCAACAGCCCTCGGCCGCCAAGTACAAATCGCAACGCACCAAGACACGCGCTGCACCCTTTGCGCGGGGCGCCAGCGCCACGCTGCCCGCTGATTGAGCCTAGCAACTCCCTCCGGGCAGTGCCAGTTGGGGGCGGCGGCCAGGCCGGCCCAGCGCCCTTCGGCGCGCCCTATCGCCGGTCGAACCGCCAGATTCCCTCCTCGTGCGCGCCAGCCAGTGCCCGACGGTATTCCTCGATCCTCAGCGGTCGGCTGAGTTCGTCGTATCGGTGCGCGAGCCCCTCGGGCCGATACTGGGGCATGAGGTTCACAAAGGTATTCGGCGAGATTTCCCGCGCGAGGAAGCGCATCACGCGGCGCGTGTCCTCCCGGCAGTTGGGCATCACCAGATGGCGCACCAAGAGCCCCCGCCGGGCCAGTCCATCGGCGTCGAGCACTAGGTCGCCCACCTGGCGGTGCATTTCCCTGATGGCCCGGCAGGCCACTTCGGGGTAGTCCTCGGCGCGGGTCCAGGCGCGTGCCAGTTGGGGGCTGAGGCACTTCAAGTCAGGCATATAGATGTCCACCACGCCCTCGAGCAGGTGCAACGTTTCCACCTGGTCATATCCGCCCGTGTTATAGACCAGCGGCAGGCGCAGTCCCTGCTCCGCGGCCAGCACCAGGGCTTCGAGGATTTGGGGCACGACGTGGGAGGGGGTGACGAAGTTGATGTTGTGGCAGCCCTGCCGCTGGAGGCCGAGCATCAGATCGGCAAGCTCCGCGGCGTGGACCGGCCGGCCTTCGCCCTCCCAACTGATCTCGAAGTTCTGGCAAAACACGCAGCGTAAGTTGCAGTGGCTCAAGAAGATCGTTCCCGACCCGCGCGTGCCGCGCAGACAGTCCTCCTCGCCGTGATGGGCAAAGGCGCTGCTCACTACGGCGTGGCGCCCGGTGCGACAGAACGCGAGCGGGACGGTCTCCGCGCGGCGGTCCGCATGGCACTGTCGGCCACAAAGGTGGCAATCGGCCAGCATCCCGACGGCCTGCCGGGCCCGCTGGGCCAACCGGCCGCTTTCGAGCAACGCTGCGTAGGCTGGATAGGTGTCCTCCACGGTGGCGTCCTGCGTTGTCTGCCCGCGACAGAACTGCCTTGTGGTGCGGCCGTCCCGGCTGCACATCGCTGGACTGCCGGGAATGCTTGGTGCAGGCGAGACGCCTGAGCCACAATGCGCGCCCGACGGGGGCGTGCGGTGATGAGCAAGTGCGGACGAGAGGACTTGAACCTCCACCCGGTTGACCCGGACCAGGCCCTCAACCTGGCGCGTCTGCCAGTTCCGCCACGTCCGCAAGCGGCGTTGGGCCCCCCCAACGCTCTATCGACTCCCTGCATGGCCAGTGAACCGCTGGCGGCCAACGGGAGCCCGGTTTCAGGATTCGTGGGCCTGATCCGCCGAACCACTGACAATGCAGACACCAATGGGCCTACCGGTCGGCGCACTGCGCTTCTCGGCCGGACCTGCACACCGCCGCCCCACAGGCCCCGTCAGGCTTCGCTTCCATCCTACCTGCTTCCCGCGGCGAGTCAACCCGACACTCCCCTCCCTCCAGTGCTCGGAAACACGGAGTCAAAGAAGCCACTCCCCGCAGACTGTCCCGTTGCCGGAAACCGCGATGCATCAGACGGTACGCTGTACGACCAGCATCGCGCCCTGCGAGGGCTTGGTCTCGGATGACCCCCGGTCGAGCCATCGGGCCACGGACGAGACCATTTGCTCGGCCGGCAGGTGCGCGTGGCCCAGCAGCATCTGGGCCAGCTCGGATGTGCACCAGTCGGACTGCCCGCACTCGCCAGATGCCACCTCCAAGCCGGCCAACAGGACGAGGCTTTCGCCCGGAGCCAGTGCCACCCCGGCCGAAGCGTAGCCCGCCTCAGCCCCCGCCCCCAGCAGTGGTCCTTCGGTTTCCAGTCGCTCGGCGCCGCTGGGTCGCAGGTGCAGCCCCGCGACGGGGCCGGCGGCCGCAAAGCCGATCCGGCCGGTCGTCGTTTCAGCCAGACCGCAGAACCCCTCGGCCCGGAAGTCGCCGGCCGAGCCGGTCCACATCGTCATGTTCACCTGCCGAAGCCACGCCGCGGGCTCGCGGTGGTATCGGGCATGGGCCCGAAGTGCGGTGCGCAGGCCCGCCGCGGAGAGGGCCGCCTCCATGTCTGTTCCCGTGGTTCGGGCGACCGTGAAGGCCAGCAGGCCGTCGGGCAGGGTGTACCAGTCGAACAGGGCCCCGCCCAGGCCCTCGTGGCCGAACACGCCGCCGGCCAGATGCCACCCGTCTGCCAGCGGCGGCACCGCGGGAAGCTGGTTGCGATGGAGGCGCTGGGCCGCGGCCAGTTGGCTCGTGAGTCGATGGGTCTGCCAGGCTTCGGCCAGAAGCACCTCACGTTCCAGCTCCGCGGCCACGCGACCGGCCACTACTTCGAGCACGCCGGTCTCCCGCGCGCTCAGATCGCGGCGCTCGGTCGACAAGAACCACAGCGTGCCGAACAAGGTCGTGGGACTGGAGACCGGCAGGCACACCGCGGTGGGGAACTGCTCCGGGCTGCGCCAGGCCTGGAGCAGGGTGGGGTCGCTTAGCACGACCGCATGGCCCAAGAGGGCCTCCAAGTCGGCCACCGCGTCTCGGAGCGGTCGGGCCGGGGCCTCGAAACGCTCGCGAGGCAGGCCCCAGCACGAGCGGAGTTTCAATCGCGTGGTACCTTCGTCCAGCACGTACAGACCGGCTGCCTGGAAGCCGACCGCCTCGGCACCCGCACGCAGCACGGCCTCGAGCCGATCGGCCAGGTGGGCCTGTTCGCAGGGATGCGGTACGACTGGAACCGCCGCGGCCAGCTCGGCCTCGCGCAACCACAACGCGTGCCGAGCCCGCGCCAGTTCGCCGAGCAATCCGGCCACCGAGGCGGCAAGTTCCTGGGCAGCCTGCGGATCGGCTGTCTCGATGCCGCTCTCGGCCGCGGCGTCGGGCAGATCAAGCCTGAGGTGTCCCAGAGAGGTTCCTTTGCCCGGGCTGACCGGGGCGGACCACCTCGTCGGCTTGGATCTGCCCGAGGCCTGCCGGCGGCTTTGTCGGCCCTTGCTTTTCGGCGTGCGCGCGCAAGGGGCGGCGTCGGGCACATACTGAAGATTCCAGCCGGTGGCCTGCTGGAAGGCCCTGCACAGACGCCCGAGCGAACCGTCGGCCTCCAAACAGGGATCGAAGGCCGCGGGCGGCTGTTCCGTATAGAGCTTCAGGCGTTGCGGTGGTGACTTGGCCACGGCTTGCTGCTGGGGAGGGGTTTCGGGAGGGTCGAATGCTGGGCGGGTTCGATTCGGGGGGGGCAGCGGGCTCGTGGGTCCTCTTGTTCGGCAAACGGTCCGTTGGAAGACGACCTGTGGGTCAGTCGAGGCGACGGGCCGGCACAATCGCTATGACTGGGACAGTTGGCCTGTGCTGCTCTTGTTGCCCGTACTATGTGGCTTGCCTCTTCTACGTAATCGACCCATATTGACATCGGCTGCGGCCCACGCGCGGCGTGAGTTGTGATGGCACGGGACGGGTCAAGCGGACCCGCGCAAGAAGGCTAAAGTCGCCCTTAGAAACTATCCGAAAACTCCCCTCTTCCTTTGGGAGAGGGGGTGGGGGGTGAGGGCTTACTAAGTTTGGGTAAACTAGGCGCGTGGTGCGTCGCCAATTCCCCTCACCCTAACCCTCTCCCTCCGGGAGAGGGGACGCGCAATCGACCCTTTTCGGATAGTCTCTTAGCGCAGAATCGTCCCCGGCACGCGCGACCACTCGAGCACCGTCTGGCGCGCCGGCTCGATCGGCTGCGGATGGGTCACTTGGGTGTGCGTGGGCTGGCCGACGCCGGGGCCCGCCACTGCCGCGGGAATGCCGCAACCGCTGCCACACGCCCCGCCAGCGCATGCGCCCGGTGTGCTGCATACGCCGCCGGCGCATGTGCCCGCAGGAGCACACACGCCGCCCGCGCAGCGCGGCGCGCCGAACGAACCATCGCCGCCCGCCACCGCGCCGCCGGCCAACATGGCCGGCGCACCGCCGGCCGACGTGCCCGCGGGTCGCCAGCCAGACGCCGGCAGCACAACCAGCCCGGGCGCAAGGCGCGCGTCGGTCGTGTCGCCCGTGGGCACAACGGCCTCAGCCTGCTCCACCCGCACCAGCGCGCCGGCCGGGCTGGTGTGAGTGGCAACCTGCGACGACTGGGCTGCGGACCCGCCCGTACCCGCGGCCTGCCAGGTAGCAGCGGCCGCTGCCGGTGTCTGATGGGTTGCCGCCTGTTGCTGGCCAGCCGCGGCCACCCGCGCATAGATCGACGAACCACCGGCCACGGGTTTTGGCGATGCGCTGGTCGGCGCGGAGGTCGAGCCGGCGCCCGGGTCCTGGCCGCGAATGTGGTGGATCAAGTTGGGCGCAGGCCGCGGCAGGCGCCGGCCCTCGGCCAGCATGTCGGGGTCCGGGCTGTCGGCGGGCGACTGTTCTGGGCTTTCAATCGCCGGGAACCCCTGCTTGACCCACGCCAGCCAGTTGTTCTGGAGCACTCCCAGGTCCGCGCTCCCGTAATGGCGCTTGACGGCACCGCGCCAGTCGCCGGTCTTCAGTCCGTCGCCCACGAACTCGACATACTTGCGGCGCCCGCCGATCTGGATCAGGTATTCGGCCAGGGAGAAGCCCTGGGCGTAGAGCGGCATCACGTCGGCCGGATAGTCGCGCATGGCGAACATCCGGTTGAACGCAATGCCCCGATTGGTGCGCAGGAACTGGACGAGCATGCGCCGGTGCTTGGCCTTCTCGCTGGGGTGCTCCACGCTGGTGGCCCCACCTTCGTCGGCCCAGCGGGGCACGGGCTCGCGGAAGTGGCTGGCGAAGATCATGTGGGTGATCTCGTGGGGCAGCACCGAGTCGAAGATGCGTTCGACCGATCCCTGGATGTTCATGCGCCAGCCGAACACCTCCCCGCGGTCGAAGATGAACGTGGTGGCCCCGCCCGCCCCCAGGTTCGGCCCCACGCGCACGGTCATCACGCACGGGGCCGACCAGTTGGGCATGGGCTGGCCCAGCCAGGAAACCGCCAGATCGTGGCGGTATTTCTCGGCCGCCTGGCAGATTTGCTGCGCCAGGCGCGCATCCGAGGTGTTGACCAGGAAATTGGGACTGCGGCGCTGGGCTGCCAGAGAGAAACTACTAGCCAGTGCAGCAACGACCAGGGCCGCCAGGCCGACGGCCCGAAGCATGCGAGCTTCCATGCTCTTCTGAGCCTCCCTGCGTGTCGTTTCTTGCTGGGGTGCCGGCCGCCTTGCTAAGGGCCGACCGGCACGACAACGCTTCCTTGCACCGCGACGCCAAACCGCCGGCCGGGCGTGCGGCTCACCCGGCTTCAGGGCCGCCTGCGATCCGCTGCCCGCCGCCTTCTCCGGCCGCGGCCTGCGGGACGTTCAGCCGTCTGGCCCGCGAATCCCCGGGTGGCCGGGCCTCTGCGGGAGCAAACCTCGGGCCACTGGCACGAAATCGCCGGCGCGGGACAGGCGATTGGCTGTATCTTGAAGCACAGCAATAAGTTGCGCTTCCACGCCCGGCAGCCGTCTCCTCTTGGCAAGCGCCGCAAATTGTAAGGATTCCAAAGTCTAGCCAATCTTCTCCCAACCACCAAGGCCGATCGGGCCCGATCCGCGGGCCTGCTAGCCTCGGGACCGCTGAGCCGGCGCGCCGCCGCTGGCGGGATCGCGCGTGCCCGCGCCCGTGGCCCGGCTCCCGGTTGACTTTCCCGGCTGCGGACCGATAATCTGACCAGGGAGGGGCCGACCCGCGCGAAAGTCCGCCGAAGCGTCCCTTCACCCGGGCGGCACTGGGTGCCGATGCTGGATTGGGCGGGTCGTCGGCCCGGCGGTATCTTGGCGGTGGGCCGGCATCAGGGCCAATTGCGCGGCTCAAGACAGGGCACAAGGTGTCGGCGTCACCCGGTCCAGGCTCGCGGTGGCCCGGCATCGGGGGCCGGTTGCGCCGCTGAGAGCGGTTCGTTTTCGGGCTTGCGGTGGCTTGGCATCGGCACTCCGTTGCACCAAGTGGCAGCCGAGTGTTGTGTGCGCCGCGTGGCTACCGCGCAGCCGACGCACACCACCAAATGGGGGATTAGCTCAGTTGGGAGAGCGTCTGAATGGCATTCAGAAGGCCAGGGGTTCGAGCCCCCTATCCTCCACTCTTGAGGGGTGCGTAGAGCAGAACGGCGTCGCAAGTCTTTGCAGGGAATCGAATTGCGGAATAGGCTGAGTTGGCAATTTCCGTAAAATGCTGCGTTGTGCGGCTCCCTGCTGCGTCGGATTCTGCGTCGGATTCTGCGCTGCCTCAGACAGCCCCTCCGCGGCCGCCTGGCGGAAGTGCTCGTCGGTCACGTCCACGTAGTGGCGCATGGCCACCATGCTGGTATTACCCAGCCACTTGGCCACCACCGGCAGGGGATACTTCCGCACAAGGTCCGTCTCACAAGACGCCCTCAGAGAATGCCAGAGCCGAGGCCAGGGCTGCAATCCTGCCCGCCGGACGATCTTGGCCAGCCGCGTGCGCAAATTCGCGTTACGCCAGCCGTGCGGCCCCAGGGCACGCCTGCGCAGGTCCTCGGGCACCACGTACACCGCCCCCTCGGGCGCCAGCTCCCAGGCCGCTTCCAGAAACGGGCGCAGCTCGGCAAACAGGGGCACTGCCCGGCTGTCCCCGCCCGCCAGGTGCTCCGTTTTGGGGCTGTGAATCACCATGCGGCCCTCAGCCCAGTCAATATTCTGCCACCGCAGGCTGAAGCTCTCCGAGGGGGTCCGCAGGCCGGCAAACCTGGCCAGGGCCACCAGCACCCGCCAGTGAACGTCCGGGCAGCGGTCGATCACCCGCATGATGTCCTCGCGGCTCACGTAGGCCCGGCGCTCGGCCACGTTGCCGCCCCGATGCTGGACGTGCTCGAAGGGATTGGCGCCGATCAATGCTTCCCGCATGGCGTGCTTGAAAAACATCCGGCAGTGTTGCAAGCGCTTGTTGATCGTGGTGGGCCGCAGCCGGCGCTCGACAAGATGCTGCCGGAATGCCTCGGCTGCCTCATGCCCGATGCCGGCAAGCGGTCGGTCTTTGCCGAAGAAACCCAACAAGTCGCGCACCACCTGTCCCCAGACCACTCGGCTGGTCGGCTTGTAGTCTCGCCGGCCGTCCAGCCACCGGGCGAGGAACACGCCCAGCGTTTCACTCTGCCGACGGCCCATCAAGCCCGCCTTGGCCAGCTTCCCGGCCAGGCCGTCGGGCAACTCGGCCACCCACTGGGCTGTGGGCTGGGGCCAGGCTGCACCGCTGGTCTTGCAGGCGAGCAAGACTTCCAGGTGGTGCTTGATTGTTTCCGCGGCCTTGACCGGCAGCTTGCCGAGATAGAGCGTTTTGCGGTCCCCGCTCTGCGGATCGACGTAGAGCAGTCGCTTGCTGCCGCTGGAATCGCGCGATAGACTGGCCATCAGAACACCCTTTCGTGTTTGCCCGGCAGTGCGCCTCACCTGTGCCTGCCGGGCATTTTGTTTACCTCTTGCGTTGTGCCCGCTTGCGTGTTTTCTTCGCGCGTTTGTGCGCTTCGCGCTTGCCGCGTGAGACTTCGCTGCGGGCGACCAACTCCAAGCCGAGCAGATCAATGAGCGCTTGGGTCCGTTCCATGCCGATACCGCACTTTCCGTGATAGAACCGGGATAGCTGGCCCAGGTCAATGTCCGTGCGGCGCGCAATCTCCGAGAGCGTCAAGCCGCTAGTTGCGATCGCGCGCCGTAGCTGGTCTGTGAATCGGGGCATGGCCTTATCCTACCCTTGGCTTGAAAATATGTCAATGGGGTATCAAGATACGTTCAGGCCCGTAACTCTCGCCCTACGGGTCTCTGGTGGCTTCGGATTCTCGGGCCGGCTGCCGGAATGGGCGGTTTCCGGGGCCTTTGGCTCCCTGCGGACTCGGGGCGCCACATCTCGGGCAGCACCACCGGGGGCCGCCAGGGCTCTCCCAGCAGACCGCCACCGGATAGCGGCAATTCGGGCACCACCGTTCTCGGGCCCGCAGAATCTCAAAGCCCAGGGCCACTTCCGGCCACCAGCCAGGCAGGGGCACCCACACCGGCCAGCCCGGCGGCTTGTCCAGTCGCCGTCTCAGGTATGGCTTCAGCCGGAGTATGTCTTCGACCAGTTCCGGCGTGAGTGCGGCCCGGGGCCAGAACCAG
>CAYXPN010000055.1:16128-21233 GCA_964467075.1 uncultured Planctomycetaceae bacterium | reverse complement strand
GGTCTCTGAAGTGTGACTGTCGCAACGAGCGCCTGTATTGATGCTACACTCTCAGCATCTCCCGTCCTTCCTGCCAGTGAGCCGTTGATGAGCCATCTTCCTGAGAACTCGGCTGTCGAAGCCAGGCAAGCTACCCGTTTCGGGCCCGTGAGACGGCTCTACCTCTGGGTGTTGCACTGGGCCGACACGCCCTACGGCACGCCGGCGCTGTTTTTGCTGGCAGTGGCCGAAAGCTCGTTCTTCCCCATTCCGCCCGACGTCTTGCAGATCGCCCTGTCGATTTCCAAGCCGCGGCGCTCGTTCTTCTATGCCGCGGTGAGCGGGCTGGGCTCGGTGGTGGGTGGAGTGTTGGGCTGGCTGATCGGTTGGGCCCTGTGGTCGGCCTTGGGCGGGTTTTTCGAGCAGTACGTCCCCGGCTGCTCGCCCGAGAACATCGACTACGTGGGCCGGCTCTACAACGACAACGCCTTTCTGGCCATCCTGGGCGCAGCCTTCACGCCGATTCCCTACAAGGTCTTCACCATTGCTGCGGGCATCTTCGAGGTGTCGATCTGGGTGCTGCTGGTGGCCTCGACCATCGGCCGGTTCGGCAGATTTCTGGCCGTGGGCGCGTGCATCTATCTGTTCGGACCGAGCATCCGCCGGGTGTTGGACCGCTATTTCGGCATCGCCAGCCTGGTGTTCTTCGTGCTGCTGGTGGGCGGGTTCGTGGTGATCAAGTATTTGCTGCGCTAGGGCGGGACCAACTAATATTTGCACGGCCCCTTGGTGCGCAGAGCTGGGTGGTCGAATCAAGCACGGTTTCGAGAAGTCGGAAGTCGGAAATCGGAGGTCGGAAGCCACGATATGTGCGTTTTCCTACGGGGCGGCCCGACCGCACAACCTTTTCCGATATCCGCTTTCGGCCTTCCACTTTCTTCAGCCGGGGCTTCCCTTCGGTCCAGCCCCGGCCACCCTCCGACCTCGGACTTCCGGCCTCCGTCCACGCCCTTTCAGGGCGTGCCACCCACCTGCTTTCGGCTTTCGGCTTTCCGCTTCCGCCCGCGGGTATCGCATTCCCACGAGTTTCCAGCTATCCTGTTTCCCCGGCGGCCGCCCTTGCCCCACACGCATTGGCGGCCGGCATCCTGTGAACTTCGATCCAAGCATCGTGTCAGACTCCAGCGAAGATCAAATTCCAGCCAAGAAAGACCTCCCCATGTCCCCACTCACGCGACGCCGATTCCTGGCCACCGCCGGAGCCGCCGGCGGAGTGATTTGCACCAGCCTGGCCTCGCCGCTGAAAGCCGTCGAGCCCATTGAGCGCACCGGCACGCCCAAGTTCAAGTTCAGCCTGGCCGGCTACAGCTATCGCAAGCTCTTGACCGGCAATCCGCCCGAGCTGACCCTGGACGACTTCTTTACCGACTGTGCGCGCATGGGCCTGGAAGGCACGGAGCCCACCTCCTACTACTTCCCAAAACCGGTTACCAATCACTACCTCTGCCATCTGAAACACCTGGCCTTTCGCCTGGGGCTCGACATCTCGGGCACGGCCATCGGCAATGACTTCTGCCACGCACCCGGCCCCCAGCGCGACGCGCAGCTTCAGCTTGCGCGCGAGTGGATCGAACACGCGGCCTTCCTGGGCGCGCCGGTGATCCGCATCTTCTCCGGCCGGCAGCGCGACGGGCAAACCATCGAGGAGGCCCATCGCCTGGCCGTCGAGGCCATCGAAGAGGCCTGCGAGCACGCGACCCGCTATGGCGTGTTTCTGGCGCTGGAGAACCACGGCGGGCTCACGGCCACGGTCGAAGGCATGCTCAAGCTGGTCCACGATGTGAAGAGCCCCTGGTTCGGCGTGAACCTGGACACGGGCAACTTCCACGGCGAGGACATCTACGGCGATCTGGCCCGATTGGCGCCCTATGCGCTCAACGTGCAGGTCAAGGTGATGGTCTCCGGGCCGGACCGGGGCAGGGAGCCGGCCGACTTCAAACGCCTGGCCGAGATCCTGCGCAAGTCGGGCTATCGGGGCTATATCGTGCTGGAATACGAAGAGGCCGATGACCCGCGCCAGGCCTGCCCGCGATATATCGAGCAGTTGCGCGAGGCGTTTGCGTGAGGCGGTTACCTGAGATGAAGGCCTAAGGCGCATGGACGTTCAGCTTTGATGCCGGACCGGGTGCCATCGCCGGCTCGTCCAGCAGTGCGGGGACTTACCCCACGGATTGGGTCGCCACCAACGGCTTGTAGTGACCGTACTTGTACGGTCATTGAATGACCCGATGAATCGGGTCACTACGAACAGACATGTAGGCCGGAACGAGTCGCGTAAGCGACGACGTTCCGGCATAAGCGCTCGCCGGAACGGCGCTGCGCTTGTTCCGGCCTACGAGCCTACGAACAGGGTGCCATTGCCGGGCGAAGGGGTCAAACCGATGGCCAAGCCGACACCCCATGCACCGGTGCTGCTGATCCTGGCTGCGTTCAGCCGGCACGACGCGGCCCTGGACTGGGCCCGCGGGCGGGCTGAGGAAGCCTGGGGGCCGATCGCGCTGGAGAGCCAGCGGTTCGACTTTGCCGAGACCGACTACTACCAGCCCACCATGGGGGCGGGCTTGCGCAAGGTGTTCTTCGCTTTCGAGAGGCTGGTCGATGCGGCCCGGCTGCCCGAGATCAAGCTCCAGACCAATGCCTGCGAGGAGGAATACGCCGGGAAAGCCGGGCACGCGGAGCCGCGCCCGCTGAACCTGGACCCGGGCTACCTGACGCTGGGCAAGCTGGTGCTGGGGTCGACCAAGGACTTCGCCCAGCGCATCTACCTGCGCGACGGCGTCTATGCCGAAGTGACGCTCACCTACCGGCACCACTGCTGGCAGGCGCATGAGTACACGTTTCCGGACTATCGGCGCGGCGATTATCAGGAGTTTTTCTCCAAGTGCCGCGGGTATTTGCACGAATTGTTGAAAGGGAGGGCGGACTGAGCGGACCGGTGACTGGGTGCCACTGCTGGCTTGTCCAGCAGTGCAAGGAAGAATACGAGGAGGCGGTTGTCAGGCACGTGAGTGCCTGACCTACTAGCGTGCTCTCCCGGGGCTTCACTTCGTTCCAGCCCCGGCCACCCCGGTTTGCCCCTCCGACATGGGAAACCATTCGTTTCCAAGCTCTTACGCTGCCGGCTCGCCAATGCCCAGCGAGCGGAACGCATCGAAGAGCAGCTTGCGCGCGCCTGCCGCCTCGGCCGATTGCTCGTCGGCCGCCACGGGGTGGCGTTCTTCGGGATCATTCTGCATGTCGAAAAGCCGCCCGTCGTCGTAGAGTTTCCAGCGCCCGGTGCGCACCCACTTGCGCCCCTGGTGTTCGCAGAAGACCCACTCCCGCCCCTCGGCGCCCGGATCGAGCAATTGCGCCACAAAGCTCTGCCCGTCGAGCTTTGCGCCCTGGGGCAGCGGCGCGCCGGCCAGCTCGGCCAGCGTGGGCAGAAAGTCGCTGAAATCCACCAGCGCCTCACACTCCGTGCCCGGCTCGATCACGCCCGGCCAGTTGGCGATCAAGGGCACGCGCGTGCCCGCGTCGGTCAGCCGCCCCTTGCCGCCGGGGACCTCCCGGCCGTTCATGGTCGAGACCACCGGCGCGTGTCGGCGGCGCGGCTTGCCGTCAACAAACTCGATGCTTGTCAGATACCTGCCCGGCGAGCCGTTGTCGGTGGTAAAGATGATGAGCGTCCGCTTGCGCAGTCCCAGGCGGTCCACCGCGGCGACGAGCCGGCCGACCATCCTGTCCATCTCGGCGACCATCTCGGCAAAGCTCAGGTAGTGCCCGTCGGGCGCGGGCGGGGGCACCGGCGAGAAGTCGTCGCTGATCTCGTGGCACAAGGCCATCGAGTAGAAGGCCAGGAACGGCTGGTCGCGGTGCTGCGACATGAAATCGCTCAGGAACTCCACGTAGACCTCGGGCCCGAAGACCTCCGGGCGCTGTTTCTCCTTCCACACTTCGCCGTTGCGGTAGATCATGGGGTTGTGATAGCGCGGGCCTTCGTGCCAGCCGAAAAGCGCGCTCTGGTCGAAGCCGAGCTCATGGGCATGGTCGGGCTTGTTGCGCAGAAGCGCGAGTTGCCATTTGCCGGCCACGGCCGCGGCATAGCCGGCCTTTTGGAGCACGTGGGCAAACGTCTCGGCCCCCTCGGGCCAGGAGCCCCAGCCCGCGGGGTTGCGAAACGGATAGCGCCCCGTCAGAAGCACCAGCCGCGAGGGATGGCAGACCGGCATGGAGTAGCAGTGGGTGAATCGCTCTCCGGTGCGTGCCAGGGCGTCGATGTTGGGGGTTTTGTGGGAGATGCCGCCGTAGCAGCCGAGCACCTCGCGTCCCACGTCGTCGGCCAGGATCAGCACGATGTTGGGGCGCTGGGGGAGGCGCGCCGCTCGCTTCGAACCAGGCGCCGCGCCGTAGGCCCAACCGGCCGCCGTCCAACCCGCCACCGCCAGAATCGTCACCAGCAATCTCGAAGCACGTGTCATGTTGGGTCTCCTTCAGGATCAGTGTGGTTCCGCTGAGCCCCGGGGTTCATCCCCGGGGGCGCAATGCAGTTTTTGGGGAAAGCGTCAGTGCTGGCAGGGGCGATGCATCGGTCGCCCCTCCAGTAGCTTACGTTTTCCCCGGCGGGGTAAAGCAAGCCGGCTCGCCGTTCGGTGGATGTTACGTCTCGTCGCTATGATGGTCACGCGGCTCTGCCTCGTCCAATAGCCGATCGACCAGCGCCAGCGCTTCCTGCTTCGAACGGATTTCGCCGTTCAACTGCGCCTCGCGCACCCGGCTGAGCAGCCGGCGAAAATCCGGCCCGGGCTCCAGCCCGTGGGCAATCAGGTCACTGCCCGTCACAAGCGGCGGCGGATCGAGCACCTCGGGTGGCAGGCGCCGTTTCTCCGCACACCACGCGGCCACCTGCGGGCCCGGCGGCGCAGAGGCCCTGCACAGCGCGATCAGCTCCTCGATCCCCTCGGCCACCAGGATCGGCTGCACGCGCGACCAGGGCATTTGCTCGGCCTGGTCGAGCGCACGGCGGTTGTTCAGTAGCCAGTTGGTGCGCTGAATCTCCTTGTTCGACAGGCGCCAGCGCCGGCCGA
>CAYXPN010000055.1:2436-16028 GCA_964467075.1 uncultured Planctomycetaceae bacterium | reverse complement strand
AGTAGCCAGTTGGTGCGCTGAATCTCCTTGTTCGACAGGCGCCAGCGCCGGCCGACGCGCTCGGCTGCCCGCGGCTCGACCAGCCCGCAGAGCAGCGCCGCCATGGCCAGGGAAAAGCTCGGCTCGGACAGGCGTTCGAGCACGCCGAGGTTATCTTCGAGCTGCTTCTGCGCGGCCGGGTTGCGGGGAAGGATTTCCGGCAGCACGGGCCCGGCCAGGCCGGTCTCGATCAGCAGGCGCACCGCGGCCACACGCCGCCGGAGCACCAGCAGGCGCCGCATTTCCTGGGCAATGCGCTCGGGGCTGACCACGGTGATCTGGGGCGCCATCTCGCGGACGGCCTCGGCTGTGGCCGGGTCGAGGCGGAAGTCGAACGTGGCCGCGAAGCGCACCGCGCGCAGCATGCGCAGCTTGTCTTCCTCAAAGCGGCAGCGCGGATCGCCGATCGCGCGGATCACGCCACTGTGCAGGTCCTCCTGGCCCTCCACAAAGTCGATCACCCGGTCGTCCAGCGGGTCGTAGAACAGGCCGTTGATCGTAAAATCGCGCCTCAGCGCATCCTCGCGCGCGGTGCTGAAGATCACCTCATCCGGGTGCCGGCCGTCCGAGTAGGTCGTATCGCGCCGGAAGGTGGCTACTTCGATCGTGCCCGCTCCTTTGGGCCCCAGGACCGAGATCACCCCGAACGCCTCGCCCACGGCCAGTGTGCGCCGATAGCCGAACACGCGGCGGATTTGCTCGGGAAGCGCATTGGTGGCCACGTCGTAGTCCACGGGCGTGCGCCCCAGCAGCCGGTCGCGCACACAGCCGCCGGCCCAATAGGCCTCGAACCCGGCCTGGCGCAGCCGGCGCACGACCTGCAGGGCGAAACGGCGCTGGGCCTCGGGCGAGAGGGCCGATGAAGGGTCCATGGTGGGCAGACAACCAAAAGGGGCTTGTGGATCGCGGCCTGCGGCCGGCGCCGTGCGCACCGGCTCATTCGAGCCGGGAGAGGGCCTGGTCGATCGCCTGCACGATCCGCCGCCGGGCCCGAGCGTCCCACGAGATATGATACTCCAAGCCCGGGCGCAGGAAACAGAGCACCAGCGCATCGGGTGGGTGGCCGAGAATCTCCTCCACGGCCAGTCCGTAGGCCAGCATCTGCATCTCATACGGCGCAGCCGCCTCGTGCACGTTCTGCTCGTCGGCCTGGCTGGTCTTGTAGTCCACCACGCGCCAGTTGCCGTTGGCGTCCTGGTAGAGGCAGTCGATGTAGCCGCGCAAATACGGGGCCTGCGGGTCGTCGGTGCCCGGCGGCCAGGCCAGCATGAATTCCAGCTCCCGATACATCTCGGCCGCAGCCGCCATGTCGTCTGCGCGCAGCGACTCCAGGAACCGCTCGATCATGTCCACCGGCTCCTGGAAGTCCTCCAGCTCGGGCAAGTGGCGCAGCGCATGCCGGCGCACCAGCGCCTCCACGTCCACCGCCTGACCGAAATCCAGCTCTGCCATCACCGCGTGGACCAGCGTGCCCAGCCCGCGCGCGTCCAATTCAGGCTCCGCGGGCATACCCGGCGGGCGCGTGGCGGGCGCGACCGGGCCGTGCAACTGGCCGGTCAGGCGCGAGAAAGAGAACGCACGCCGGGCGCGCGCGTCGGGCGGCACGGGAGCGAGGAACTCGGGCGTGGCGGCCTTGCCGCGCGCCGCTGCCTTGCGCGCCTTCTCGGCCAGCTTCTCGAGGTTGCGCCGCCGCGCGGGCAACCGGCGCCGGCGCAGCGGCACGCTCGTGACCACCTGGACCAGCGTGCGCTCGGGCCCCGCGGGGGCGCCCTCTGCTGTGGCCGGGCTGTCCGCGCCGAGAAATGTCCCGCTCTCGAAGTCGAACCGGGCGCCCAGCAGTTCCGTCCACGGACTGGCGATCTTGTCGATCGCCGGCAGACCGGCAGACAGGACCAGGTAATCAGCCGCCCGCGTGGTGGCCACATAGAGCAGGCGCATCAACTCGGCCCGCTCCTCCTCCTTTTCCATCTGCCGATATAATGCGAACGTGCCCAGGGAATCGTCGCCCCCGGCGCCCGCGTCGGGGCTCACACTCTCCCGGATCAACGGCCCCAGCTCGCGATGGAACGCCACCGAGCCGGTCTCGCCCCGAAACGCGGCATTGATGTCGGGCACGATCACCACCGGAAACTCCAGCCCCTTGGCCTGGTGGATCGTCATCAGGCGCACCACGTCGACCGACTCGGGACACGTGGCAGCCGGCGGCTCCTTGGGCTCGCGCGCCACGAACTCCGAAAGCCGCGTGGCAAAATCGGCCAGGCTGAAGATACCCGAACGGTCGAAGCTTCGCGCCTGGTCGATCAGCTTGTAGAGGTTGGCCAGCTTGCGCTCTCCGAGGAACTCGCCCAGCAACGCGGCATCATAACCCGTGCGCTCGATGGCCAGCGTGATCAGCCGGGCCACTGGCAGGCGGTCTTTCAGCGCGCGCAGCTCCGCGATCACCTGGGCCGCATAGCGCACCTGCTGCTTTTGCGCCTGGCTGATCGGCTCGGGGAGCGCATCGGCCAGCAACCCCTCGCCCAGCCCGCCCGGATGGCGCGAAAGCCAGAACAGCGTCTCGTCTTCGAGCGAGAACATGGGACTGCGCAACAGCCCGGCCAGGCTGAGCACGTCGGCCGGGTTGTCCACCGCGCGGAGCAGGTGGACCAGATCGTAGATTTCCTGCTGGGCATAGAACCCGCGGCCGCCGACCAGGTAGTAGTCGATCCCATAGTCGCGCAGCGCTTCCTCGTACAACTGCACGCTCGACAAGGCGCGGAACAGCAGGGCCACGTCGCCGGCACGCACGGCGCGCACCGCGGGCTTGCCCTCCCGGGCCGCCTCGTCGTCCCAGACCAGTTGCTCCCCTTCGTCGAACATGCGGCGCAGACGGCGGGCAATGTAGTCGGCCTCGCGCCGACGCAGCTCGTCTGTGCGAATCCGCCGGCCCTCCTGCTGCATCTCTTCGCTGGGAAAGGCCCAAAGAAACTCCACCGCCGGTCGCGGACCGACCTGCGGGCGCGCCGGGCGCAGCGGTTCGTAGTCGGGCTCAAACTCCTCTTCAAAAAGCGCGTTGACAAAATCCAGCACGGCCGGCTGGCTGCGGAAATTCTGCGACAGGGGCAAACGACCGTCAGGGGGCAGCTTGTCGCGCAGTCGTCGGAACACGTGCGGATCGGCCCCGCGAAACCGGTAGATCGACTGCTTGAAATCGCCCACGAAAAACAGCCGGCCGGCCTCTGGTTGGCCGTCGCAAAGCTGCTCGATCAGCTCCACCTGCACCGGCTCGGTGTCCTGGAATTCGTCGACTAAGAGCATCTCGATGCCCGCGCTGGTCTGCCGGCGCAGGGCTTCGGCCCGGGGGGCGGCAAGCAGGCGGGCGCCGCGCACCAGCAGGTCGTCGAAATCCAGGGCGGCCAGCCTGCGCTTCTCCTCGTCATACTGGCACGCCACCTCGCTGGTCACGTCCAGCAAGGCCAGCGCAACCTTTGCCGCGGCCTGCGCGCCCTGGCGGTCGAAGGCGGCAGCCTTGAGGCGGTCCTTCAACTCTTTGCGCAGTTTCTCGGCCGCAGTCCTGAAGACCTCGTACTGCTCTTCGCTGGCCCATGGGCGTTTGCCGCCGCCGCCCTGCACCTTGGCCGCCTCGTGAATGGCCTGCAAGTCGGCCTCGGGTTTGCTGCTCTCCGCCAGCCCGCCCAAGAGGCACTGCAAATCGGCAAAGCGCTGCTGCATCGTGGGATTGCTGCACTGTGCGCAAGCGGCCAGGCGCAACACGCGGCGGGCCACAGGCGTGCGCGCCGCTGCGCGGAGGATGTCCTTGCGCACCCGGTGCCAGTATCGTTCCCAGCGCACGGCCAGCGACTCGGGCGTTTCCCGCCGCCAATAGTCCCAGTCGATCTCCCGCCGATAGGCCAACAGATCGGCCACCATCGTGTGCAACCGGTCCACGCCCGCTGTGGCGCCCAGCTCAATGACCAGCTCATTGCGCTCGGCCAGCCGGCGATTGATCCCTTCGGCGATCAGCTCGTAGCGCAACATGCCGGCCACGGCCTCGTCGAGCACCTGGAACCGCGGGTCCAGGCCCGCTTCCACTGCGTGGCGCCGCAGCAGCGAGGTGCAATAGGAATGGATCGTGCTGATCCGAGCGGTATCCAGCTCGCGCAAGAGCCCGCTCCAATAGGCGGCCTGCTCTTCCGGCGCTTCGAGCAGGCGCTCGGTGGCTGCCGCGCGGATGCGGTCGCGCATTTCCCGGGCCGCCCGATCCGTAAACGTGATGGCCACCAGGCTCGAGAGTTCTGCGGGTGGACGGTCCGGGCCGTCGCCGATCAGGTGGGAGAGAAAGCGCTGGGTCAAGACCAGGGTCTTGCCGCAGCCCGCCCCGGCCGACAGACCCACGGACACGCCGCGCGTGGCAACGGCCCGGCGCTGCTCGTCGGTGAGTCGGTGTTCGTCTACGATTCGTCCGGAAACAGAGGCCATGTCTTCTCCAAGGAACGAACCTGGTTGATGCGGCAGAGCATGGCGAACGGGCAGTTGCGCGTGCAACCGTTGTCCTGGCTGAACACAGGGAACTGGGCCCGGCGCATACCGCGGACCAGGGCGCCGACGATCTTCGGCAGCTCGAGCCTCACTTGCTGCCAGTCCTCGGTCGGCGCGATGGCGGCCGCTTGATCGGGCGACGGGTCGGACGTTTGTCCGGAGCGCCGCCGCTTCTTCGAGCCTCCGGACGCTTGATCCGGCTTGCGCATCTCGTACAGCGCCGTGTCCCTGAAACCGCCCTTGCGCACGCGCCAGTAGCCGACCAACAGGGGCACCGGATTGCGCTCTGACAGAATCAGCTCGCCCGCGGCCAGGGCGTAGAGCGGCAATTGCAGCTCGGTGCCCGAGAGAACATTCTCCGGCTTCGGCCCCCCGCTGCCGCCCGACTTGTAGTCCACCACGTTGAACACGGCCTGGTCGCCCGCCCGGCCCGTGTCCAGGCGGTCGATCCGGCCCGCGATGCGCACCGGCTGCTCCATGCCGTAGCATTCCAGCGCCTCGTCGACCGACGCCGGATCGTCGCCCTCGCGGCGTGCGCCAAAAGACACCTCGAACATCTCCGGCACCACGTGCGCGTCTTTGCCCTCGCACAGCGCCTGGTACTTCTCATACTGCACGCGATATCCCCGCAACCAGGCGCTGATCACCCGGCGGTCGATCTCGCAAAGGGCCGCACGCAGCGGATCGTCGGGCACGCGGGCAAAACACTCCGTGAGCAGTTCGGCCAGCAGCCGGTCCGTCTCTTCCGCGCCGAGTTCCAGCGGCGAGCCCGGCCGCCCCAACTGCTCGTTGACCCGGCGGTGGAAAGCGGCCAGGATGTCATGCACGCGCAACCCCCGCTCCAGCAAGTCCACCCCCTCGACCATCTCCTCCAGCGGCGAGACCTTCATCACCCGGTCGAACAGGAAGGCGAACGGGCAGCGCGCGTAGGCCTCCAAATCCGTGGCCCGAAAGATGCGGTCCGCCCCGTAGTGCTCGGCAAACCAGCTTCGCGCAGCCGCGCTGGCGAGCAGCCCTTCGGCCTCGCTGAACCTGTCGCGCTGCTGGCGCAACTGGGTCACGCGCATGGCGGCCAGCAGGTTTTCGGCCGCTGCGCTGCCGGCCGGCGCAGCCAACCACCCGGCCAGGCGCTCCGGCTCGCCCGCCAGCGCTTCGGCCATGGCGCGCACCCGGAACTCGGCCGGGGCGAACAACCGGTCGGGCTCGGGAATGGGGCTCAGGTCCGTGGCCTCGGTGCGCGCGATCCCCGTCCGGCCCATGCCCAGCTCCGCCTCGCGCAGGTAGGGGCTGGGCAAAAGCGGTTGGCTCTTCTCGTCCAGGGCCGGATAGCTGAAATACAAGCGCCGCGTGGCGCGCGTGACCACTTCGTAAAACAGCAGCATCTCCTCCTGGCTGCGCTCGACGCGGGGGGGCAGCGGCAACCCCTGCTCGCGAAGCTGCTCCCGTTCCGTATCGCCGTAGAAACGGTCCTCGCGCTCGGGCGGCGGAAAGGCCCGCTCGGCCAGCCCGGCCACAAACAGGTAGGGCACCTCGAGCGAGCGCACGCTGTAGGCCGACAGCACGCGCACCCGGCCCCATTCGTCCCCGCTCCACGGCAGCGACTCCGCGGCCAGCACGTCCCGGAGGGCCACGACCGCCTCGTCGCGATCCAACAGCGGAGCCTGCTCGCCCAGCCACGCGAACACGCGCTCGCTCTGGCGCAGGACCTCCATCAGGTGTGCCCAGCCCAGGGTGTCCAATTCGGCCAGCTCGGCATGATCGGGCGGAAGCTGCTCGACGGCCTGCAACAGGCCGATCTGTTCGGCCAGGCCGTGCCAGGCCTCGGCCCAGCCGGCCAGCGTCGCCCGCCCGGGCAATCCCGCCAGCGCGCTCTTCAATCGCTCGACCACCGCCAGTGCCAGGGCAACCCCCCGGACCTCGGACGCCTCGAATTGGCACGCAGCCGAATCGGACACATCGGAGTCGGGCGCAGCCGAGTCGGACGCCTCGGACTCGTCGGGCGACTGCGCATCCCCCGGCCCGGCCGAAGATGAGCCGCTCCGGCGGCGCAGGACCCCGATCAATTGCTCGCGCCCGCCGGAGACCCCGCAGGCGCGGATCGCCTGTTCCACCTGCCCGACGGCGCCGGGCTGTTGGTGCTGCGGCAAATCCGGACGGAAGTAGTTGCTCCGCAATACAGCCAGCACGTCCTCGGCCGGCCAGTCGTCCCCATCCAGTTCCAGCAGGCGCACCAGGAACCGCAGCGCCGGGCACCGCTCGAGCGATTCGGTGCTCTCCAGGGCCACGGGAATGCCGCGCTGGCCGAACACCTCGCGCACCAGCTCCGCATTGCCGGCCAGCGAACGAAACACCACGGCGATCTCGCCGGCGCGTGCGTGCCCTTCGACCAGCAGGCGCTTGATGCGCGCGCCGAGCTGTTCGATCTCGCCCAGCCGGCTGGCCGCGGCGATGATCTCCAAGCCCTCACTGTCGGGCGCGGGCTCGGCTTGGCGCGGATTGGCGAACAGCTTGCGTTCCAAGTGGGCCGCGGCGGGCCATGAAGGCGACCGCGATCGCGGCAATTCGACCAGCTCCAGGCCGCGGAACCGCCGGCGAAGCTGCTCCAGCGTGGAGCGCGGCTTGGCAAACAGGTCGTCGCGCCCGGCATCGCCTTCGAGGGGCAGCGAGACCATCAACTGCTCGACCCCGCGCGCGAGCAGCTCCAGGATTTCGTGCTGCGTGCGCGTAAAATCGCTGAACCCGTCGGCCACCACCAGGCGCAGACCCTGCCAGGGGCGCGGCAGGCCGGCCGGCGGCCTCTTCGATTTCGAGCCGCTGGTCATGCACTGGCTGAGCCAGTCGCGGGCCGACCAGAAACGCCCCTCAGCATCGTAGAGGTGGTGTTCGAGCAGGACCTGTTGATAGGCCTCGTAGAGGGCCAGCAGCTCGCGGTCCTTCTCCCTCATGCCCCCGGCCGTGCAGGCGCGGCTCAATTGCTCCGGCCAGATTTCCAGCCGCTTCATCTCGCTGATCCAGTCGCAGAGCATATCGACCAGGCCGCTGGTCTCGGCGATCGGGCCGAAATGGCGCAAGCGCCCCTCGGAGCGCTCCTGATCGAGCAGGCGGCGCACGAGCTGGCGCTTCATGGCCCGGTCGATCGGACGGACCGCCGACGACGAGCACTCGATCGTGGCCTCGGCGAACCGGTCGAAGGTCATCACGCTGGGGGCGAACCAGCCGGCGTGCCGCCCGTCGAATAACTCCTCGCGGACCTGGGCCGCGGCACGCCAGGTGGGGGCCAGCCAGAGCCCGCCGCCGAGCGGTCCCTCCGCCAACACGCTCCGATAGCGCTCGATGAGCCAGGTGGTCTTGCCCGAGCGGGCCGGACCGGTCAGTACTGTCAACTTGCCGGGCACGGTCGCGTCAGCTCCCCGTGTTGCTCAGGTGCTCCGGGCCGCGGGCGGGTTTGCCGCAGACGCCCCAAGTTGGGGGCTTTCCGCCCGAAGCGGTTCTCCGGCATTCTCCCGGGTGGCCGGGGTTTGTCAAGCGAGCAGGTGCCCATAACGGGTAGTACGATCCAGCCTTTCCGGGGCATTCTGCTGGGGCGCGCGTGCCGAGCGGGATCACCGGGAGGGCGAGGCTCCCGCCGAGCCGCGGACATTGGGCCATGCGCGGCTCGCCAGGAGGCTCGCCCTCCCAGAGATTGGCTCGCCCTCGCCGAGGTTGCCCAGCCTCCCGGAGATTGTTCGGGCTGGCGTCATCGGCCTTATGAAGGCAACAAGATAGCGACCCCAGGCAATCCATGTGCCCCGTTCAGGGTATTTGACGGGGGCTTGCGGCTCGGCTAAAATGACCGTGGGTTCTGGTGGTTTGGGCTCATCATCGGCTCATCTGCGGACGAGGAGAGCAAGGCCCCGCTGGGACCGCTGAGGAGCGTATGGCAGGTATTACCTAGGTGGTCAGTGCGCAGGATGCGCGAGGCTGGTTTGCCCGCGCGGGTGCGCAACGCCTGTTTGATACGTTGTTTTCGTTTTCGTCATCCTTTCTTTGTTGGAGGTGGTATCATGATTGGTTCTTCGCAAAGGCGGGGGTTCACCCTCGTCGAGCTGCTGGTGGTGATCGTCATCATCAGCATCCTCATGGTGTTATTGGTATCCGCGGTTCAGTCGATCCGGGAGACCGCCAACCGGACCCGGTGCAGTAACAACCTGAAGCAGATCGGGCTGGCGTTTCACAACTACGCCGAGAAGAAGAAGCGCTTCCCACCGGCCTCCCGGGTGCTCGACAACCAGCCGATCGGCTACAGTTGTTTTGTCCACCTGTTGCCGTACATGGAATGGGAGGCGATCTACCAGTCGCTCAACCTGCGCCTGACAAACGTGTATGCCGCCAACGATGTGAGCCTGATCCAGGCGCGCAATACGGCGATCGCCGAACTGGGCTGCCCGAGCAACCCCAACCCCAGGTACCTCAGTCCGGACGACCCGGAACTGAGAGACGCCTTGACCAACTACAAGGTAATGGGCGCCACGCACAAGGAGAGCCTCTACGTGGCCTGGAATCCCGGCAGCGAGGCGCTCTATCCCGGGCGCCACCCCGACGGTGCGGTCTATCCCGGCTCGACGACCGGGCCGAGCTCGTTCGGGCGCGACGGCACCTCGCACACGATCCTGGCCGCGGAGACCAAGGACTACACGGCCAGCCGCTGGCTCTTCGGGGCCGAGGTCACCCTGGTGGGCCTGCCCACCAATCTGATCTCCGGGGCTGTGCTGCCCGAGGGCACGCAACTGGCCACCTTCGCCCTGTTCGGCAACCGGTACTACGCACCCACCGGTTTCCAGGGCATTTTCGACGACGAGGGAAATCCGGTTTACCAAGACCTGGAAATGCGCTACGCCACCTACATGCTGCCCGAGATCGAGGAATACTACGGGCTGGGAACGCTGGCCGAACAAGGCATCGCCGATCCGAAGCTCGGTCCTTCCTCGGGGCACCCCGAGGTGGTCAACCACCTGTTCGCCGACGGGACGGCACGCCCCGTGAGCAAACAGATCGACGGCGGCATGTACATGTTCCTGATCACTCGCGATGCGGGCGACCCGGTGGGCGAATGGTTCTCGGGGCTGTAGTGCGACTACGGGCCGCCGGGTGCCACTGCTGGCTTGTCCAGCAGTGCAGACCGTAGGGTGCGTGTTTGCACGCACGCGCGCACTGGCAGAGCCAGTGGCACACAAGTGTCGTAGGGTGCGTGCTTTGCACGCACGCGCGCACTGGCAGAGCCAGTGGCACACAAGCGAAGCACCCTTTGGGCCGTTCCGGCAAATCGTGCCTGTCACCTTTTTCTGGACGCCAGGTCATTCATCCCGCACGATCCGCTCGCCCGTTGCCGCCCGCAAAGCCGGACCCCACCAGCCAGCCGCGCGCTGCGACGCTCGAAGGCGGCGCACGCCCTGGCGCGCGGCACCGGAGAGCTATTCTTGCAAGAGGGGAGGGCAGCGCGGCGGGCGCCTGGCCGCGGCATGGACACAGGCGCCTGCGGCTTGCCGTTAAACCGCAGCGCGGCGGGCGCTTGGCCGGGGCATGGACACAGGCGCCTGCGGCTTGCCGTTAAACCGCAGCGCCTCGCGCGCCTGGCCGCGCTGGACTGTCACTCGCGCCGCCGCGCCATGGCGAGCCGGGCACTCACGTGCCCGGTTCGGTCGGCGCGACCAGTAACGCCCGACTGCCAACGCCGTGCGGAGCGCTGCGGCAGTGCGGAACGGAACCGCCCCAACGGTTTTCGGCTCGCGCCACGTGAGCCGGCGGCTCACGCCGCCGGCTCGCCTGGCCAATACGTCCGATCGCCAAACGGCGCGCAGGCCCGACGACCCTCCACTCGTAGTCCCGACATCCACAAGGCAGAATCCAGAGAGTGTAGCATCAATACAGGCGCTGGTTGCGACAGTCACACTTCAGAGACCACGAAAACACGAAAGAACGAAGGAACGAAACAAAAGGGTTGTTACAACTGCTCGCTCGAAAGGTCTTGGCGTTCGTATTTTCTCGTCTGTTTCGCCTTTTCGTCCTTTCGTGCTTTCGTGGTTCCTCTGTAATGTTGCTACAGACTCAGAATCCATCATGAACACGAAGCAAACCGCACGCTCCCGCATCCCGCGACCCACCGCCCACACCCTCTTGGAGCTGGTCGTGGCCGTGGTGGTCTGCGGGGTGTTGGTCGCCGGGCTGATGTCCACGTTCTATGTGGCGTCGCGGGCCACGGATTCATCCGGGCCGGCGCGCGACCGCCAGGTCGGCTGCACGGCGCTAAAGCAGATGCTCAGCGAGCTGCAGATGGCCCTGAGCTTTACCGAGCGCACGCCGACCACCGTGGAGTTCACCGTGGCCGACCGCAACGGCGACTTGGGCCCCGAGACCATCCGCTATGAGTGGTCGGGCACGTCGGGCGACCCGCTCCTGCGCCAATACAACGGCGGGGCCCAGGTCGCCGTGCTGGACAATCTGGCAGAGTTCGCCCTGGACTACGTGGTCAAGACCGTTACCGAGTCCGGCGGCGAATCGGGCGAAACGACGCGCTACTTTGTGACCCGCATCGACGCCACCCTGCGGGCCGGCGGAAATTCCTGGGCCCAGGTGCAAGGGGCCGCCCACGTGCTCGCCCAGCCGGAGGTTGCCGCGCCGTGATTGGGACCAGCGCTCGCCACACCCGATTGTCGCAGATACGTAGGGTGGGTCAAGCCGCAGGCGCAGACCCACCGGAAATGAAAGCGGAAAGAGGAAAGCCGAAAGCGACAGCCCGAGGCCGGCGGGTCTGGCTACGGCTCGACCCACCCTACAAGCTGCCCGGCCACGACGGAGCGTGGCCCTCCATTAGCGTGTCTGGAGGGACGCGCTCTGTCGCGTCCGACGCTGGAGGGACGCGGTCCCTCGCGTCCGAGGTGTCGCTTCAAACGACCCGCAAGCCGAGGCCCCGCTGCGGCGCATTCAGCCTGCTGGAGGCCGTGGTCTCCACGCTGCTGATCGGGCTGTTGCTGGTCGCGGCCATGCGCACCGCGGGCAGTTCGGCCCGCGCGTCGCTGGCCAATGCCCACTACGCCGCGGCGGTGCTGCTGGCCGAATCGCTGATGTCCGAGGTGCTCGCGCTTCCGTATGCGGATCCGGACGAGAGCCCGGTGTTCGGGCCGGAAGGGGCGGAGGAAACTGGCGACCGCAGTGCACTGGACGACGTGGACGACTTCCACGGCTGGAGCGCTTCGCCGCCGCAAGAGCCCGACGGCACACCCCTGGCCGGCTACGAGGGCTGGCGACGCACGGTCAGCGTGGAGTTTGTAAATCCGCAAGACCTGCTGCAAACCAGCGCGGAGGACAAGGGGATAAAACGGATCACGGTCACCGTGGAGCACGACGGCCGGACGCTGGCCCAACTGGTGGGAATCCGGACCAATGCACACTAGGGCGTGTCTGACAACCGGGATTTGCGGCCGTAGCCACCGTCGCCAGACGGTGGAAGAACTCGTCGGCTGCAAGGCGTTGGTCGATGCCTCACCACGCTCCGGCGAGCGTGGCTACGATTATCAGACACACAGTAGCCCGCGAAGCGCTTCGCCGCGCTTCTTTCGACCAGGACGGCGCGGCACCATCTTCATCGTGGTGCTGGCCACCTCGCTGGTGGTCTCGGTGCTGGCACTGGGGGCCCTGACGGTGCGCCGGGTGGAGCGCCGCCGCCTGCGCGACCACGCGGACCTGGCCGCCGCGCGCCTCTATGCCCAGGCCGCGGTGGAGATGGCCCTGCTGCGCACCGCGTCGGACTCCAACTGGCGCCAGAGCATGGCGTCCGGCACATGGGAAACCGACCAGCCGATCGGCCAGGGCTTCTACAGCTTCAGCGCCTCCGACCCGGACGACGGCGACCTGACCGACGCGCCGGACGATCCGGTGGTGATCGTGGCCACGGGCAAGAGCGGCCCCGCGGTGCAGCGCCTCCAGGTCACGCTGGTACCGGATTCACTGGGCCTAAGCTGCCTGGAGGTCTCGCTCCATGCCGGCGACGACCTGGAATTCACCGGCGGGCTGGTCTCGGACCAGATCATCAGCACCAATAAAGACGCCACCCAGTCGGGCAGCGACCCGATCGTGGCCGACGTGGAGGCCGTGAAGAAGATTTCGCTCAACAACCACACGGGCAGCACCACCGAAGGCATCTCCCCGCGCGTACTGCCCGACGTGAACACGGTGTTCGACTACTACATCGACCACGCCACGGCCAACGGCACGCTGCTCTCGATCAGCCAGATTCCCGAGGAAGAGGGCGAGGGGGAGGAGGAGGAAGACGGCGACGGCAGGCATTACATCGAGGAAGTGGTGCTCAGCCCGCAGAGCAACCCCTACGGCGCCGGCAACACCAGCCCCGAGGGCATCTACGTGGTGGACTGCCAGGGCCAAATCATCATTGTGCGCGACGTGCGCATCGTGGGCACGCTGGTGCTGCTCGATCCGAACTCGAACTCCAGGATCAGCGGGCAGCTCAACTGGCAGCCGGCCGTGGCCAACTACCCGGCGCTGATGGTCCGGGGCAGCATGCAGCTCCGCTTCACCGGCGATCCGCTGGACGAAGGCGCAGAGGGAGTAAACTTCAATCCCGCGGGCACGCCCTACCCCTATCCGGACGGCACGAGCGACACGGATCAGAGCGACAGCTATCCCTCGGTGCTCAAAGGGCTGGTGTATGTCTCGGACTATCTTACGGCCGACGGCAGCTCGAGCATCAGCGGATCGGTGGTGGCGGGCACGAAGTTCACGGCCAGCGAGCCCCAGGCGCTCACGCTGACTTACGACGGGGTGTATCTTAATGACCCGCCGCCGGGCTTTGTGGCCCAGATCAAGATGAAGATCGACCCGGCCACCTGGCAGCAGGTGGTGGATTAGCAGCCGCAGGCCGGAACCAGCGCAGCGCCGTAGGGTGCGTGCTTGCACGCACGCGCGGGTGCCGCGGCCGGCTCGTCCAGCAGCGCCGTAGGGTGCGTGCTTGCACGCACGCGCGGGTGCCGCGGCCGGCTCGT
>CAYXPN010000055.1:0-2336 GCA_964467075.1 uncultured Planctomycetaceae bacterium | reverse complement strand
GCAGTGCCGTAGGGTGCGTGCTTGCACGCACGCGCGGGTGCCGCGGCCGGCTCGTCCAGCAGTGCGACAGCCCATGATCTCGAAGCGGACGAGCACGGGTGGACAAGCCACCCGTGCCACCTGCCGGGTATCAGAGCGGAAAGCCGAAAGCGAAAACAAACCCGCGAGCCGTGGGGCTTATCCCCACGGGAGCCCAGGGCGAAAGCGGCCGGTCGGAAGGCAGAGGTCGGGTGGCCGGGGCTGGAACGTAGTGAAGCCCCGGGGACGAAAGCGGAAGTCGGGTGGCAAGAAAGGTGCTCTGGACTCTGGACTCTTCACTCTTGACTCTTGACTCTGGACTCCCCAAATCCCGAAATCCCCAATGATCAAATCCCAATGACCAAGGGGTGCTACGCTCACACATTTACATGCCCCGCGGCAAAGCCTCCAGCGTGGGCTGGTACTGCAAGGTGTCGAGCAAGGTGAGCGAGAGGAACAGGGTGAGAAAGACCAGGCCGGTGACAAAGATCAGCGCGTGAAAGGGATGGTCGTAGCGCAGGTGCATGAAGTAGAGGGCCACCAGGGCGGCTTTGACCGTGGCGATGCCCATGGCGATCGCCAGGTTCCAGCTACCCAGGTCCACCCACGTGGCACCGACCGTGGCCGCGGTGAGCACGATCAACGTGGCAAATACGGCCAGCAGCACGGGAACCGGCACCACGTGACCCAGACCGCGGTGCTCGCTCGACGCCTGTCCGGCCGATGTTGTCGGATTGCTCATTTCTCTACCTCTGAAAGCGGAGGTCGGAGGCGCCCGGTCCCGAAATCCCCAAACCCCTCAATGTGCAATGACCAAATCCCAATGACCAATGCTGCGTTTGCCTGCCGCCGTGCAGCCTCGTAGGGTGCGTGCTTGCACGCACGCGCTTTGACCAACTGGCCTGCGCCAGAAAGCCTCGCAAGTTTGTAGGCTGGGCCCAGCAATAGCGAGACCCACCGACAAGGCTTTTCTGGTGGGTCTGCGCCTACGGCTTGACCCACCCTACGCGTGCCCCTACGCGTGCCCCCCCAGGCGATTCACTAATGGATCAAATACAACAACGGAAACAGGTAAATCCAGATCATATCCACCAGGTGCCAGTACAGGCCCACGAAGTCCACCGCAGCAAACGACCGGCTGCCAAACCGGCCCTTCCGGGCCAGCACGAGAATCCACCCGATCGCGCCCATGCCCGCCAGCACGTGGATCGCGTGCAGCCCGGTCATCATGAAATACACGCTGAAAAACGTGCCGGCGTTGGCTCGGGCTTCCTGCTGCGCCTCGCCGTGCTCACCGGCCTCTCGGGCGTGTGCCGGCGGCTGCGTCTCGGGCCGCTCGCCGCTGGGTTCATGTGGCTTGTAGGCCCCGGCCCAGAGCAGCCCCTCCTCCCACTTGTGCTTGTATTCCACGTACTTCACGCCCAGGAACCCGCCGGCCAGGAGCAACGTGAGCACCAGGCAGACGACCAGGCCGCGCTGCTGGTCGCGCTGGGCGCAATGGACGGCCCAGGCCATGGTCAAGCTGCTGGTGATCAGCACGGCCGTGTTGACCGCTCCAAGCGTCTTGTCGAGAAACTGCTCGGCGTAGAAGAAAACCTCCGGCCGGTTGGCCCGAAACACCGCATACGCACAGAACATCCCGCCGAAGAGCAGGATTTCGGTGAGCAGGAAAATCCACATGCCCAGCTTGCCCGCGGCGAACTGCTGCTGGGCGGACTCGAAGTGGTGGGCCACCCGGGCCTCGGCCGGGCCGGCCGGGTGCGCATCGGGCTGGTTGTGGTCTGGTGCACTCATGATGATCGTTTGCCGACAAATCCCCCGAGCTTCTCGTCGTAGCGCAGGTCGCTGTAGTCGTAGGGGTCGCCTACGCGCGGGGGCGAGGCGAAATTATCGTGCGGCGGCGGCGAGCTGCACTGCCATTCCAAGGTGGCGCTGCCCCAGGGATTGGCCGGCGCGCGGCGCCCTCTGAAAAGCGAATGGACCAGGTAAACCAAGATCAGCAACATGCCGGCCGCCAGCACGAACGCGCCGATCGACGAGAGCACGTGGCCGGTGTGGAACTTCTCGGGATAGGTGAAATATCGCCGGGGCATGCCGTGGGTACCCAGCAGGAACTGGGGGAAGAACGTCAGGTTGAAGCCCACGAACACCACCAGCGCGGCGATGCGTCCCCAGAGGTCGCTGTACATGCGGCCGGTGATCTTGGGCCACCAGTAGTGCAGGCCGGCCAGAAACGCCACCAGCACGCCGCCCATCATCGTGTAGTGGAAATGGGCCACCACGAAGTAGGTGTCGTGCAGGATCACGTCGGTGGCCAG
>CAYXPN010000054.1:0-21238 GCA_964467075.1 uncultured Planctomycetaceae bacterium | reverse complement strand
GCTGTAGCGCGTCTTTGACAAAGGGATTCCCGCTTGTAGCCACCGTCGCCAGACGTTCGTAGCCACCGTCGCCAGACGGTGGACAATGTGCTCATGACGCGATGGGGTCGAGCGAAAAGCGAGACCCATCGACAAGCTCAAAAGATGGTGGGTCTGCGCCTACGGCTTGACTCACCCTGCGTGCCTCCACGCTCTGGCGAACGTGGCTACCACGATCAGACAGGCCCTAAGCCTCGCCGGGCCGGTCGCCGAGCTCCTTGAACAGCAGGCTGGGCTGGATGTCGGTGTTGTGCTGGTACTTCTCACTGGCGTATTCAGTGAACGAGCCCCGGATGTCGTGGTAGAAAATCTGGCAGATGGCCACGCCCGGATAAATCCGCACCGGCTGCACGGCGAACATCTCCAGCGTCCAGTAGCCGCAGAAGCCCACGTCCCCAAAGCCGGCGGTCACGTGAACGAACAGCCCCAGGCGCCCCACCGAGCTGCGCCCCTCGATCATCGGCACCAGGTTGTGCGTCTCGGTCCGCTCCGCGGTGCGCCCCAGGTACAGCCGCAGCGGGTCGAGCACCAGGCCCTGGGACGGGATCAGAAGCCGGCGCGTGCGCGCCGGCCGCTTCATGTCCAGCACCTCGTCCTCATAGACCAGCAGCTCATCGTGGAGGCTGAGGTTGTAGCTGTTCGGGTTGAGCCGGGCCGCGTCGAACGGGTCGATGACGATATTCCGGCCCAACTGCCGCTGGATTTCCTCTCCGGAAAGGACCATGCCGCGGGTCTCCCTCTCGATGCGGAACGCAACCGCCCAGTCTGTAGGGTGCGTGCTCGCACGCACGCGCATGAACACATGAAAGCAGTGATTTCGGCCGGTTTGCCGAATGGGGTGCGTGCTCGCACGCACGCGCATGAACACATGGATCCAACGTGACGGACCGGAGGTCCGCCCTACCCGACGTGCCGGCCCCCAACCTACGCGCCCTGCTCCACGCCGATGCGCGGACAGACGGCGGCCAGCGGACAGGCCTCGCACTTCGGCCGCCTGGCCGTGCAGACACGGCGCCCGTGGTGGATCATGCGATGGCCGAAATCCACCCATTCCTCCCGCGGGATCAGGGCCACCAGGTCGGCTTCGATCTTCTCGGGGTCCTTCTGCTGTGTCAGGCCCAGCCGGCGGCTGATGCGCCCGACGTGCGTATCGACCACCACGCCCGAGGCAATGCCCAGCGCCGTGCCCAGCACCACGTTGGCCGTCTTGCGTCCCACGCCGGGCAGGCTCGTCAACCGGTCCATCTCCCGGGGCACCTCCCCGCGGTGTTGCTCGACCAGCGCGCGGCAACATCCCTGGATGGCCCGGGCCTTGCTGTTGAAGAAGCCCGTGCTGCGGATTTCCTCCTTCAATTGCTCCAGCGGCGCCTGCGCATAGTCCGCGGCCGAGCGATAGCGGGGGAACAGCTCCCGGGTGACCTGGTTGACGCGCTCGTCAGTACACTGGGCCGAAAGGATCGTGGCAATGAGCAGTTCCAGGGGCGTGCGGAAATTAAGCGCACAAACGGCCTGAGGATAGTGCTGTTTGAGCAGGCGCACGATCTGCCGGGCCTGGCGCCGCAGCGCAGGGCCCGCCGGGCGGGCCTGCTTGCCAGAGTGTCTGCTGCCGGCGCGGCTGCTTTTTGCCATCGGCGCGCTCCGAAACTCCTATTGGACCCTGCGCGGCCCATGAGCGAGGCCGACCAGGGAACGGCCGGTTTCCGGGGTATCCGGGCCGGATCCACCAATGGTTGACAATGCAGACATCAGCAATGTCCCACCCGCCGCGGGCTCGGGCAGGGGGGTCGCCGTCGCATGCCCGTGGCGTGCCGACGCGCTCCACCGGACAATCCGACCAGAACATGCCCCCCAGTGGTGCCGCACTTGTCGCGGCAGGGCCGACTGGACCTGTGCGTCGCCCGGCACACGGCCGGTTGCTGGCCCGGACGGTCTGCCGTGTGGGGTTCGGCCGCAAGCAGACTGGCCGGCGTTCGGCGTCGATTCTGGTGCTTGGGCCGGCAGGGTGTCAAGGGCCGCGTTCGCGCTGGTCTTGGCAGCAGCAGGGTGTCAGAGGCGGGAATCGCAGGGTCCGCGGGCGATTTGGCCGGTGCGGGTTTCGGCCCAAGTAAGGGTGGGGCGCGGATTGGGTCTACCGGGCGATGGGACCACGCGGTGATAGCACTCGCACAGACGTGGGGGTCCGCGGCGCTTTGCCACGCGGTGCCGCACGCCGGCTGTCTCCGGCGACCGGCCGTGTGTGGTGCCCCCCGGTCGGGCATTCCACGGCGATCGAATCACCTCCTGGGCCGGCCCTGCGCGCGATTCCCCGGTTTTGGCCGACGCCTGGGCCGGTTTTACCCTGGCCGAGGTCTTGCCCCAGCGTATAATCCCAACAGGCAGCAGCCCTCTCGTCAACCGGATCGCTCCGCCGCGTCGGGGGGGACGGGCCGCGGGTCTGATCGGCAGGCTCGACAACACCCACGCCACGCTGAGACCGCTTCATCCATACCCGAGGAGATGAAGGGCGATGCCCGAGTTTGATGATTTATCGTGCCATTTGGAGCAGTTCACGGGCACGGCCCGCCTGTTTCCTCTGCCCAACGTGGTCCTGTTTCCCCATGTGTTGCAGCCGCTGCACATCTTCGAGCCGCGCTACCGTCGCATGCTCGAAGACACGCTGGCCGACGACCGGCTGATCGCCATGGCCGTGCTGCGGGCCGGCTGGGAAGGCGACTACGAAGGTCGGCCCGCGGTCTACCGGATGGGGTGTCTGGGCTGGGTGGCCACCCACCACCGGCTGGACGATGGAACCTACAATCTGCTTTTGCTGGGCATGCGGCGTGTGCGGCTGCTCGGCGAACAAGACCCCATCCGGCCCTATCGGGTCGCCCAAGTCGAGCTGATCGACGACCGGCTGCCGCAGGACGAACGCATCGAGGCGCAGTGGAAGCAACGCTTGCGCACGGCGTTGTTCCGGGTGCTGCCGGCTTTGGGCCAGGCCGAGGAGCAGTTTGACTGCCTGCTCGAAAGCGGGCTCTCGTTGGGAGTGCTGACCGACATGGTCAGCTATTTGCTCAAGCTGCCCATCGAGAGGAAGCTGGCCCTGCTGGCCGAGCCGGATGTGTTGCGTCGGGCCAAACGGGTGCTGGCGCACCTGGAGCGTCTCGACCGGCAGTGTGCCAGGGCGGAGCAGGCCGAACGCTACCTGCCGCACTTCAGCCCCAATTGACGCCCCCGGCACCTTGACCCGCGGTGCAGCCGTACATAGCATGGGGGATCGGGGTGGCGCGGGGGATGTGCAGCGGGCGGTAGCCGCCGGCCGCGATGGGTGATTTCTTGCAGCACACGCCTGCCCGGCCCTTGCAAAGGTCGTTCCCGTGGATCCACCTGCTGAGTCCTGTGCGGAGTCTTCCCCACGGCGCTCGGGCATGGGGGCCGGCGCGCACCAGGAACCCTCTCGCGGCGAAGTCTTAGGCGTGGACCGGCCGCGGATCGAACGCGCGGTGCGCGAAATCCTGCTGGCCATCGGCGAGGACCCGGACCGCGACGGCCTGCGCGACACGCCGGCGCGGGTGGCGCGGCTCTACGACGAGCTGTTTCGCGGTTTGCACATTGATCCGCGGCGGCATCTGCGCAAGTTCTTCGCCGAAACCTGCGACGAAGTGGTGCTGGTGCGCGACATCAGCTTCGAGAGCATGTGCGAACACCACCTGCTGCCTTTCATGGGTCGGGTCCACGTGGCCTATCTGCCCGGCAAACGTGTGGTAGGCTTGAGCAAGCTGGCCCGAGTGGTCGAAGACGTGGCCCGCCGTCCCCAGGTCCAGGAACGCATGACCGAACAGATCGCGGAATTGCTGGAAGAGCAACTCCAGGCCCGGGGTGTGGCCGTGGTGATCGAAGCGGTCCACACGTGCATGACGATCCGCGGGGTGCGCAAGCCCGGCTCGCTGTGTGTCACCTCGGCCATGAAAGGCTCGTTCCGCACCAGCCCGTCCACCCGCGCCGAACTGATGACCCTGATCTACGGAAACCACCGCTAGGTCGGCGTGTGCACGGCGCGGCGTCGTGCGAGGGCTTAAGGCAGACGTAGGTTTGTAGGGTGGGTCGAGCAAAAAGCGAGACCCACCGACAAGGCTTTTCGTGGTGGGTCTGAGCCTGCGGCTTGACCCACCCTACGTGCCTACGACTCTTGAGAAACCGCGTGCGTGCAAAGCACGCACCCTACTGCGAGGAGCGATTATGCCCGAGGGGTTCCATCCCGGCGCGTTCCCCGCGGTGCGCATGCGCCGTCTGCGCCAGCATCCCGCGGTGCGCCGACTGGTAGGTGAGGAAAGCCTTTCGCCGCGCCATCTGCTCTTGCCGTTGTTCGTGCGCCCCGGCACCGGGGTGCGCCGCGAGGTCGGGGCCATGCCGGGCGTGTTCCAGCTCTCGCCCGACCTGGCGGCCGAAGAGGTCCAACAGGCGGGCCAATTGGGGTTGGGCGGGGTGCTGCTGTTCGGCATTCCCGCACACAAGGACGCCGCGGGCAGCGAGGCGCTCTCAGACGAGGGGATCGTCCCCCAGGCCATCCGCGCGGCCAAACAGGCGGCGCCCGACGTGCTGGTGGTCACTGACCTGTGTTTTTGCGAATACACCAACCACGGCCATTGCGGCCCGCTTGCCGCTATAGGCCCGCCACAGGACGTGGACAACGACGCCACGCTGGCCCTGCTGGGCGAGCAGGCCGTGGTTCACGCCCGGGCCGGGGCCGACATGGTCGCGCCGAGCGGCATGATGGACGGCATGGTGAGCGCGGTGCGTGCGGCCCTGGACGGCGCCGGCTTCGTGCATCTGCCGGTGATGAGCTATGCGGCCAAGTATGCCAGCGCGTTTTACGGGCCGTTTCGCGAGGCGGCCCAGAGTGCCCCGCAGCAGGGCGACCGGCGCGGCTACCAGATGGACCCCGCGGCCGCTACCGGCCAGGCCCTGCGCGAGGTGGAGCTCGATCTGGCCGAAGGCGCAGACCTGGTGATGGTCAAGCCGGCGCTGGCGTATCTGGACGTGGTGCGCCTGGTGCACGAGCGGTTTCCCGGCGTGCCGCTGGCGGTCTACAATGTGTCGGGCGAGTACAGCATGGTCAAGGCCGCGGCCCAGCGCGGCTGGCTGGACGAGCGCAGCGTGGTGCTGGAGATGCTCACCGCCTTCCGGCGCGCCGGCGCGCAGATCGTGATTACCTACTGGGCCAAAGACCTGGCCCGCTGGCTGCAATAGCCCGGGCGGCACGGGTGGCTTGTCCATCCGTGTTTGTTCACTTCGAGTTCATGCGCTCCTGCCACTGCTGGACAAGCCAGCAACGGCACCCGGCGGACCTCCCGGGGCTTCGCTCCAGCCCCGGCCACCCGACACACTGCTGGACAAGCCGGCAACGGCACCCGGTGACCGCGCTCTGGCGAGCGTGGGGCGGTACGTGCAAACGCCCTGCCACAGGCGGGTTCTGCCACCGTCTGGCTTTCGGTGGCTACGAGGATGGATGCGTTCTAAGACAAAGCCTAGTCTTCCTCTTCTTCGGCCAGCTTGGCCTTGGCGATGATCTCCTGCTGCACGTTGCCGGGCACGATGTCGTAGTGGCTGAAGTCCATGGTGAAACTGCCCTGCCCGCCCGTGATGCTCGACAGGCTCCGCGCATAGGTGCTCACCTCGGCCAACGGCGCTTCGACGGTGATCGTCTGCATGCCGCCGCCGGCCGAGTCCATGCCCAACACGCGCCCCCGGCGCCCCGAGATGTCGCTGTTGATGTCGCCCACGTTCTGGCTGGGCACGGTGATTTCCATGCGCACGACGGGCTCCAGCAGCGCGGGCCGGGCCTGCTGGAACACGTTGCGGAAGGCCATGGAGGCCGCGGTCTTGAAGGCCTGCTCCGAGCTGTCCACCTGGTGGTGTTTGCCGAAGTGGACCTCCACGCACACGTTCTGCACCTGGTAGCCGGCGATCACTCCCCGCTGGATGCGGTCGAGGAAGCCCTTCTCCACCGCGGGCATGAAATTGCCCGGGATCGTGGCGCTGACGATCGAGTCGATCCAGATGAAATGGTACTTCTCGTGGTAATGGGGCTCTTTCATCGACGGAAAGCGATCCTTGGTGGCGTACTCTTCCGGGTCGGTGCCCGCGGGGAAAGGAAACATGCGGATGTGGACCTCGCCGAACTGGCCCCGGCCGCCCGTCTGTTTTTTGTGGCGGTAGCTGCCCTCGGCATTGGCCTGGATGGTCTCGCGATAGGGGATCTTCGGCTCCTTGGTCTCCACTTCCACCTTGTCGCGGCGCTTGAGCCGCTCCCGGATGATCTGCAGGTGCAGCTCGCTCATGCCGAACATCACCGTCTCTTTGGTCTGCGCATCGCGGTCCACGCGAAAGGTGCTATCCTCCTGGGCGATCTTGGCCAAAGAGCCGGAGAGCTTGGCCTCGTCCCCCCGGCTCTTGGGGCTGACGGCCAGGCCCACCATCGGCGTGGGGAAGACCATCGGCGCCATCTCCAGCTCGCCCAGCGTGCTGCCCGTCTCGAGCTCCTCCACCTTGGCCACCGCCACGATCCCGCCCGGCCCCACCTCGTCGACCGGCTCGGTCTGGTCGGCCTGCACGTGGAGCAACTGGCCGAGCTTCACCCCCTTGCGCGCCCCCACGACCGGCACCGTGGAGTCCTTCCTCAGCGTGCCCGAGTAAACCCGAATGAAGCTCAGCTTCTGCACGAACGGGTCGATGCGGGTCTTGAACACCTGGGCCACCAGCGGGCCGGCCGGATCAGGGGCCACGTCCACCGGCTCGCCCGCCGCTTTGCGGCCCCGGCGCCGGATGAGCCCCGGAGGGACCGCACACGTAACCAGCGCGTCGAGCAGCTCGGGCACTCCCACGCCCGTCTTGCTCGAGAGGCAGACCATGGGGATCAGGGTACCTTCGGCCACGGCGCGGGCGATCAGTCGGGCGAGCTCCTCGTCGGTGGGCTGCTCGCCCTCGAAGTAGCGTTCCATCACGGCTTCGTCCACCTCGATGATCGATTCCAAGAGCGGCTCGTGGATTTCGGCCGGATCGACCAGGCAGCCGGCCGTGTCCTCGGGCGGGCGCAAGGTGCTCGCTACGGCGCGGAACTCTTTGCCCAGGCCCACCGGCACGTTCAACAGCACGCAAGCCGTGCCGAACACCTCGCGCACGCTTTCCACCAGCGAGGTGAAGTCGATATTGTCCAGGTCCATCTTGCCCAGCACGATCATCCGGCCCACGCCGGCCTTTTCGGCCTCGGCGAACACGCGGCGGGTGTTCACTTCGATGCCCGACTGGGCGTTGATCACCACCACGGCCGTATCCACCCCGCGCAACGCGCCGATGGCCTGGCCGATGAAGTCGGGGTAGCCGGGCGTGTCGATGGCATGGAAGTGGATGCCGGCGTGGTCGAAATGAGTGAGCGTGGCTTCGATGGAATACTTGTGCTGTTTTTCTTCTTCGTCGAAGTCGCAAATGCTCGTGCCGTCGTCCACGCTCGCCTGGCGCTTCACCGTGCCGGTGTCGACGAGCACACGGTCCACCAGCGTGGTCTTGCCCGACGAGCCGTGTCCGCAGAAGGCCACGTTACGAATCTGTTCCGCTTTGCGAACGGCCATGGCGAGTTCCTCTTCAGCAATCGTGAACAATCAGGTGATTTGTCGATTTCTCGCCGCCCGGCCCGGGCACCCCCTCGGTGTCGGGCGGCGCATACGTCTTCGCGGCCTCTCGGGCGGTATCTCGAACCGTGTGTCCGGCAGCATCTCGAACCACCGGCCCCTGGGAGAGCCGCCCCGAGGCAAAGGCCCCGGCCGAGACCGGCTCGCCGGCCCACCTCTATTCCAGGTCGCCCGCGGCGATCAAGGCGTCGGCCAGCGACAGCGCTGCTTCATACAACGCGCGTCCGATGATACAGCCGGCCAGCCCCGCCTCGGCCAGTTGGGCCACGTCGGCCGGGCTCGTCACGCCGCCGGAGGCGATCACCGGAACTGCCACGGCCGACTGCATCTGGGCCATCGCTTCCAGATTCGGCCCGGCGAGCATCCCGTCCGTGGCAATGTCGGTATACACGATGGCGGCCAGGGGCTCGTCGGCGAAGCGGCGCGCCACGTCCAGGGACGAAAGCTCGCTGGTCGACAGCCAGGCGTCCGTGGCCACCCGGCCTGCGCGCGCGTCGATGCCCAGCACCAGTCGGCCGGGAAACCGGGCGCACATCCGGCGGAACCAGTCGGGCCGACGCACCGCGGCGGTGCCCACCACCAGGCGCTGGACGCCCAGATCGAGCATCTCCTGGATGGCCGACTCGCCGCGCACACCACCCCCCAACTGGCAGGGTACGCCCGACGATTCGACGATCCGCTGGATGCCGGGCAATTGGATCGGCCGGCCCGCCCGCGCTCCGTCCAAGTCCACCACGTGCAGGCGCCGGGCCCCTTCGGCCACCCAATGGCGGGCCATGGCCCCGGGATCGTCGCCAAAGACGGTCTCGCGCTGGTAGTCCCCCTGCTGGAGACGGACACAGCGGCCTGCGCGCAGGTCGATCGCCGGCCAGACTTCCACCGCGCTACTACTCCTGTGGGATCGCCGGTCTTGGCGGCAAAACACCTAATCTTACAGAACCTTCGGCCCCTGACAAGCCGCCACGCCGCGGGGCCGCCCGTTGCGTCCGAGCGGCCGGGCCAATAGGAGGGCGGGCCGTGGGCTCAGCCCACCGCAGCCCCCAGGGCAGCAAAGCCCTCCAGAATCCGCAGCCCCACCGACTGGCTTTTCTCCGGGTGGAACTGCGTGGCGAACACGTTCTCGCGCCAGACCATCGAGCAGAACATCCGCCCATAGTCGGTCTCCGCGGCCACCACCTCCGGCTCGGCCGGCACCACGTAGTACGAATGGACGAAGTACACGTAGCTGCCCTCCTCCAATCCGGCCAACACCGGCGCGGGCCGGCGAATCCAGAGCTGGTTCCAGCCCATGTGCGGCACGGAATACTCCGGTGGCAGCTCGAAGCGGACCACCTCGCCGCGGAGCACCCCCAGGCCTCGGTGCCGGCCGTTCTCGTGGCCCCGTTCGAACAGCAGTTGCAGCCCCAGGCAAATTCCCAGGAACGGCCGGCCGGAGTCGATCACCTCGAGCACCGGCTCGACCAGCCCGCGGCGCGTAAGTTCGGCCATGGCGTCGGCAAAGGCGCCCACGCCGGGCAGGACGAGCTTGGCCGCCGCGGCCACGCGCTGCGGGTCGCTGGTGACGACCGCGGGCTGGCCCACCTTTTCGAAGCCCTTCTGCACGCTTCGCAGGTTGCCCATCCCGTAGTCGACGATGACGATCGGGTTGTCCATTGGTTGGTCGTTATCGTGGTTCAGTCACTGCCGCGGCATCGCGGGCGTTCCGAGAGCGTCAGCTCCCGGTTCGCAGTGGAATCGCTGATCGACGCGCACTGGCGACCCGGGCACGTGAGTGACCGGTTCGGGCGGAACGAGCAAGCACGTTTAATCGCGCGCCGTCCGAACCGCTCGCCTCGCGCCGGCTGAACCGCCGGCTAACGCCGGCGGCTCGCCTGGAAGGCAGTATGGCCTTCGGTCAGTTGTCCGGCAAGAGGCCGCACGCCGGCTCACTGGCCGAGCTGCTCAGGATAGACGACCAACTCGACCCGGCGGTTGGTCTGCCGGCCTTGCTCGGTGGCATTGGAGACCAGTGGGTGGTTGGCCCCGTGGGCGGCCACGAACAACTGCTCGGGCCGGAACGAGCTGCGTGTGGCCATCACGTCGTAGACGGCCAAGGCCTGGGCCGCGGACACCTCGTGGTGGGTGCGCCAGTAAGAAGTGGCCAGCGGGGCGTTGTCGGTGTATCCCTCGATACCGATGATCTGCCGCGGATAGAGGCGATAGAGCTCGGCGGCCGCGTCGGCGATGAAGTTGGCTGCGCCCGGCTGAAGCTGGGCCGTGCCCGGGGCAAAGAGCCGGTCGGCCGGCAGCGCGACGCGGATCACGTCGCCGTCGCGGCGCACGTGGCCGGGCGGAAGGTCGAGCTGCGGCAGGGTCTGGAGCAGGCTGTTGTTCGGCTGGATGGTCACCGTGCCTTGGCGCCGCATCGAGGCGGTGAGCGCCTCGACGCGCTGCTCGTGCTCCTGATTCGAGGATTTGAGCTGGGCCAACTGGGCCGCGGTGCTGCGGAGCTGCTCGCGCACGGCCGCAAGCTGGTCTTCCAGCAGGCGCGACTCCTGGCGGCTCTGCGCCAAGACGGCCTGCAATTGCTGGTTGTCCTGGTCCAGGGCCGCGGCACGCTGCTGCAACTGCTCGTACTGGTTCGACAGGGCCAGTTGCTGTTGCTGCTGTCTTTCCAATTGCCCTTTGAGCGCCAGGGCGTTGTTCGCACAGCCGCCCAGGCCCGCGCCAGCGACCAGCACCAGCAAGACCGCGGCCCGGGGGCGGGCCGTCTTGAATCTCCGCACCATGGCGGCACTCTCCCGGCCGAATGGGGAAAGAACATTGACGAGTTAAGCGACTCAATCGACAAGCGATCCGCTGCCGAGCGATCCGCGGCTTTCGCGTAGGCCGAACGATCCGTCAGCCGGCCACGCGTCGCTCCAAAAGCGAGCGGCAAGGCAGCGGCCTCGTCGGACAGGTTCGCTGGCAAGCGAGGGAAGGCGGTCGGCTCCCCAGGGCGGCGCAGGACCGCCCCAAGGGCCGACAATCGGGCGGGAACGTAGCAGAACCACTCTCGGGGGGCAATGGCAATTGGGTCGGCCCAGACGGCCCATCTTGTCCAGTTTTCCCGAATTGCGGATCGGCGGGCCCTGGATCGGGGATGCCCGCATAATGGGGGGTGTGGTGCCCGTGCGAGCGACCGGAAACCGGAGTTGTGAACCAGGAATATTCGTGGTAATATTACTCCAGGCGGGCCGGAAAGCCGACGTTTCATCAAGGAAGCCCCCCATGGTCATGAAAGTCCTTTGGCTCGGTGCGGCCGAAAAGCAGGCCAAGAAGCTGTTTCCCAACAAGAACGCGCAGGCGCAGCTCCAGATGCTCGTCGAGCGGCTGAAGCACTGGGACGCGCCTGAGTTGATGGGGGATGTGCCTGTCAAGAAGCTCAAGGGGCTTTACTCGGCCATCTGGGAGATGCGTCTGAAAGGCGGGGCAATCGGGAAGTTGAATGTACGTGTGTTCTTCGCGGTGGGAAAGGAGATCGTGATCCTGGGCGTGACAAAGAAAGAGAGGCAGCGCGGGATTGAGTACGTCTATGAGACGATGCTCAATCGTTTGAACGAGGCAATTGAACGCAGGGCGTTCACCGAATCAACTGCCAGCCGTGAGAGGAGGCGGAAATGAAGACCACAGCCCAGCCGGAAAACCAGCATGAGATCGCCCAGATCGTACGTGTTCTCAGTTCGTTTCAGGCGATCAGGCCTCAGTTGTCGAGGCGCAAACGCCGCAGCCTTGCTGTCTATTTGAAGCATTGGTCGCGGCTGGTGCAATGCGAGGACCCGTCCGAAGAAGACCGCGAGGAGTTCGAAGAAGTCGTCGAAGCGATCAGGGAACTGCTGGAAGGGGTGGACGTCCGGAGGGTCGAACACCTTGTCGCCCCCAACAGCCCGGAAGCGAAGAAAGCGGCACGCTGGTTTGCGGAGGTCGGACAGCGTATCAAGGAGCACCGAAGGCGAGCGGGCCTGCGCCAGACAGAGCTTGCCGAGAAAATGGGCATCAGCCAAGGCGCGCTTTCGCGCATCGAACGCGGTCTGCTCGCACCAACGCACGTGACGATCGACAACGCTGCGCGCGCGCTGAACGTGCCACGCAGCGAAATCGACCCGAGTTGCGATGCGCAATGACCTTACAGGGCTGATCAGCGTTTGGCCGTCGCTTTGCGCATGACGGTTTCGCCGACGCGCGTGCGTGCAAGCACACACCCTACGGCTGTCGGCCGGCTCACCGTAGCCGCTGTCACGGCCTTTGCGGGCGCTCCGGCCAGAGGGCCTCGCGCACCCGGCGCCACAGCCCCAAGAGCAAGCCCATCAAGGCCAGACACACGCCCAGGGCCGCGGGCACGAACCACCCGAGTCCAAAGACCGGCCAGGTCCAGTCCCAAAACGCGGCCCAGCGCACGATCACCGTCAACGCAGCCAGGCACAGAAACGGGCCGTAGGGGATCACGTGGTCGCGGGCCACGAGCCATTGGGCCACGCCCACGACCACCCCGGCGATGGGGGCCAGGAAGAAGATCAGCACGCAGGGCTGCCAGCCCACGAAGCTGCCGATCATGGCCATCAGGGTCACGTCGCCGAACCCCATGGCCTCGCGCTCCAGGGCGGCCGAGCCGATCACGCGCACCAGCCAGACGAGGCCGCCGCCCAGGGCCACGCCCAGCAGGGCGCTCATAAGGCCCAGGAAAGGGCGGCCGCCGGCCAGCCACACCCCCGAGATGCCCAGCGAGCCGACCACGCCCAGGCCGAGCATCACATAGGTCGAGCGCTCGCGCGCCAGCTTGGCCAGGAAATAGCGCACGGCCCGGCGCACTCCGAACCGCCCGTACCACACGCGCGGCATCAGCCCCACGCACCACAGCCACCAGGCACCCAGCGCCAAAGCCAGCGCGCCCACATGGGGCGCACCGTCCATCCATTCAGGCAGCGCGTCCCAGGGCTTGGGCGCCAAGAGGTGCAGGAGCGGCCAGGTGGCCGTGGTCTGGGCGTCCCAGAAGCCCGGCGGGATGTCTCCGAAAAGCAACGGCTCCTGGCCGTGCAACAAGAGCCAGGGAAACGTGGTGCAGAGGATCACTCCGGCCAGCGTGCCCGGCACCGTGATGCTGTCGGGGATGATCTGTTCGTCGACGTCGATCATGGCCGCGGCCAGCATCAGCGTGCCCAATAGGGCGTGGGCCGCGAACTGGGTGTGGACGACAAGCTGCAACTCCGGGCTGCCCGGCGGCACGGCTCCAGAGAGCAGCCCCAGGCGCAGTGTTTCCCACCAATACAGCGCAGCCAGCGTGGCTCCCCAGCCCGCTTCCAAGAGCATCGGGCGCACCCAGAACCAGGGTCCGTGCAAGGCGGCCTCGCGGCGCATGGCCCACCAGCCCACGATCGGCAGCCGGGCGATGATCCCGCGCTTTGGCACGCCCGGGGGGCGCGGCCCCCAGGGGCTGATCGGGCGCCGACGGGCGGCCAGTTGATAGACCGCCAAGTTGGCCGCGGCAGCCAGACACGCGCCCAGCAGGAAGACCGCGGCCAGGCGGATCGGTTCGGGAATCCCCAGGAGTCCGTTCACTACTGGTACTTTGCTACAAGGAGCACTGGTTTCGATCGGCAGTCGCGTGTCGTCTCACAACACGGCAGCCGCTTCGCCGCAATTGCTCGACCGGCGCCGCTCAAGCCGGTGCTCCGTGCTCGTCCAAATCGACCTGTGCCAGGATTTCATCGACAAGCTGCTCGGGCGACTTGCCCTCGGTATCCACACACACGTGCGCGGTGGCGGCGTAGCTCGGCTCGCGCCGTTCGAGCAGATCGACGATCTCGTCCAGGGGCGCCTTGCCCGTCAGGCTCGGGCGGCGCGCCGCAGTGGTCTGGTCGGCGCCCATGCGGGCAAGAATGGTCTCGGGTCGGGCCACGAGCCAGACCACCTTGCCCGAGGCGCGCATCCGGCGGCGGCTTTCTTCGCGCATGGGGGCCCCGCCACCTGCGGCCAGCACCAGGTGCCGGGAGCGGCACAAATCGGCCACCACCTGGGCTTCCAGGTCGCGAAAGGCCGGCTCGCCGTCTTCGGCGAAGATTCGGGCAATCGCCTTGCCGGCGCGGCGCTCGATCTCCACGTCGGCGTCGACCCAACTCCAGCCCAGGCGCTGGGCCAGCAGCCGGGCCAGGGTGGTCTTGCCGGTGGCACGATAGCCGATCAGCACCAGGTTCATTGCCAGGGTTTCCCGAGGAGGGCCTTGCTCAGAGTCTGACCGCTGCGGTCGCGCGTTTGATTTCCCGGCGCATCAGGTCGGCCGGCCCGGGCTGGCCGGTGAACAGCTCGAATTGCAGGCAGGCCTGGCGCACGAACATCTCCACGCCGGTGATCACGGTGCAGCTTCGGGTACGAGCTTCCTTGATCAGCAGGGTGTTTTCGGGGTTGTAAACGATATCGAAGACCGCCATGGCCGGGCGCAAATGGTGGCGCTCGAAGGGCGATTCGTCGACGTTTGGGTGCATGCCGACCGGGGTGCAATTGATCAGCACGTCGGCGCTGACCGAATGCCGGGTGGCCCAGGGCACGGCGTGGCACTTGCAACGATGGGCCAGCTCGGTGGCCTGCTCGGGCACGCCGTCGGTGACCACCACGCGCGCGCCGCGGCGGACCAACCCGAAGCAGATCGCCTTGCCCGCCCCCCCTGCACCCAGCACCAGCGCGGTCTTGCCGGCAAAGGGTTTTTCGGGGTCGGGACCGGGGCGGAGCACTTCTTCCAGGCAGCTCATGGCGGCCTGGTAGTCGGTGTTGTAGCCCAGTCGCTCCTGGCCCTCGAAGATCACCGTGTTGGCGGCGCCGATGCCGCGCACGGCAGGGTCCGCGTTGGTCAGCCGGTGGAGCACGGCTTCCTTGTGGGGGATGGTCACGCTCAGGCCCTTGATGCCCAGCCCGGGCGCGTCGTCGATAAACTGGTCCAAATCCTCGCGCCGTACGCGAAACGGCACGTAGACTTTGTCGAGCTTCAGGTGCCGGAAGGCGGCGTTATGGATCAGCGGGCTGAGACTGTGGCCCACCGGATCAGCGATCACGCCGTAGACCTCCGTCTCCGCCTGGATGCGGTCGTAGTGGTAAACGTCGCGCATCTGCTGGAAGCTGAGCTGCCCCGGCGCCAGGGTGCGCTCGTGATGGAAGGTGGCATAGGTGAACGGCGCGCCGAACCTGCCGCAGAGGATGCGCGTGGCAGTGCCGATATCGCCCATGCAAATGCCCACCGTGGGCACCTTGCTGCGGCCCACCAGGTCCAACATGCGGAAACTGTCGTGGGGGTGATTGGCCGTCGTGGCCAGCTTGACGATGTCCGGGTCCAGGGCCGACAGGCGCCGGTGGATGTCTTCCAGGTCGTCCGGCGTCCTGTGGAAGTCGTGCAGGCTGACGATGCGCTTGGTCTTTCCGTAGCGGGGAATGGCCCCGGCCACGTCGTCTTCGAGGTCCACGTATTCCACGCCCTCGGCAATCGCCGTGCGCAACAACAGCCGTCGCTGCTCCTCGCTGCCGTTGTACCTGCCGCCCTCGCGTTCCCGGCGGCAGGTGATCACCGTCGGGCAGGGACGTTCGCCCAGCAGCCGTTTGAGATTGATCTCCCCGCGGATGTAATCCAAGCGCAGCTCCACCAGCTTGGCGCCTTGTTCGGCCAGGTGGCGGTGCTCGGCCATCATGTGGCGGTGTCTTCCGCGCCCGATGCTCACACAGATCATGGCCACTTCCCACTTTGAGATAAAACGTAACGGTTCAGCCGTCTGAAGTCACGCGGCGCTTGCGACCGCAGCGCACCGTTTCGGCCACGGACGCGAGCGACCGCGTCCCTCCAGGTGGTGCCGCCGCACCAATGGAGGGCCACGCTTCGTCGTGGCCGAACACCGATGGAAGGCCACGCTCTGTCGTGGCCGGGTAACTGCTCCAGGCCGCTGAAGTGTCAAAAGGGAGCCCGCCTCTCTCCCTTCTCGGTTGCCTGTATTCTACTGCTTTCGGCCTGCGCCATAAACGCCTCCCGCCTGCCGGTCGCCGGGGTCGGCGTTTTCCGGGCCGTGCGCCTCAGGTGCGCTTGAACCGGCGGTCGAGCTCCTCGCGCGTAAAGATCAGTGCGGCGGGCCGGCCGTGGGGACAATGGTGCGCGTCGTCGATCACGTGCCGCTGCTCCAGCAGAACGGCGACCTCTTCGGCACTGAGCCGGTCGCCCGCCTTGATCGCGGCCTTGCAGGCGATCGTGTGCAACAACTCGTCGAGCAGCTCCGCGGCCTCGGGCAGCCGTTTGCCCCCCAGCAGCCCTTCCACCAGCCCGCTGAGCACGTCCGCCGGGCTCAGGTTGGCCAGCATGGCCGGAAACCCGGTGATCAACACCGTATCGCCCCCGAACGGCTCGATGCGCACGCCCAGGCGGGCCAGCAGCTCGCGGTGCTCCAAGAGGGCCGTCCGTTCGGTGGGCGTCAGGTCGACCGGCTCGGGCACCAGGAGGTTTTGGGCCTCGAGCGTTCCTCCGGCGATGCGCCGTCGAAGCTGCTCGTAGAGAATCCGTTCGTGCAGGGCGTGCTGGTCGATGATTACCACGCCGTCTTCGCTTTCGGTGACCAGATAGCGGTTGTGAATTTGCACGGCCGGCCTGGCAGGTGCCGGCGGACTGGTCGGCGGCAAGTGGTGTGCAGGCGCGGCTGCCGTGCCTGACGGACGTTGGCCCGACTCGGGGCCGGACCACCGCGTTTGCGCCTGCGCTGGCTCGCCGGGCCGCTGGATGCGCGTAAGCTGCAATTGCCCGCCCCAATCCCCCGGATGCTCGCCGCCGGTCTCCGTCGTGGTAGGCTCACCGGGCCCAGCCGCCGGTTCGTCGCGGTCCGTCTGGCCCTGGGCCCAGGCGACCAGTTGGTCGCGCAGCCGGTCGGCCGCGGCCTGGTCGTGGGGCTCGCCAACCCCCGCCGCCAGGCCGGGGGATTGATCGGCCGGGCAGGCGTCCGACTGGACACGCGTGGTCAGATCGGTGGCCAGGAACTTGCGCCGGATGGTGGAAAGCAACTGGCTATACAAGCGCCCGGCATCCTGGAAGCGGACCTCCAGCTTGGTGGGATGGACGTTCACGTCCACCTGCTCCGGCGGCATGTCCAGCGTGAGAAAGGCGATCGGATGCCGCCCGCTGGTCAACAGCCCCCGATACGCCTCGGCCAGGGCGTGCTGGAGCGAGCGGTCGCGGATCGCCCGGCCGTTGAGGAACAAATACTGCATGCGCGTGTTGCTGCGGCTCAAGGACGGATGGGCCACGTAGCCGGCCAGGCGCACCGGGCCGTCGATGCTCTCCACGGCGATCAGGCCCGCGCCCAGCTCGCGCCCGAACAGGCGCGCGATGCGCTGCGGCCAGCTTTCACCGGCCGGCAACTCGCAGATGGAGCGCTCGTGGTGCTGCAGGGTGCAGTGGACCTGCAAGGCGGGCAGGGCCACTCGCACGAACGCCTCGCTGACGTGGCCCAGCTCGGTCTGGGTGCTGCGCAGAAATCTCCTGCGCACCGGCGTGTTGAAGAACAGTTGCGACACCTCCACCACCGTGCCCGGCGCACCGCCGCAGGGGACCACTTCGCCCGCCCGGCCGCCGTGGACCGTGATTTGGGCCCCGGCGTCTTGTGAGGCCACCCGGCTGCGGACCGCCAGCCGGCTGATCTGCCCGATCGAGGCCAGCGCCTCGCCGCGAAATCCCAGCGTGGCGATGCGAAACAGGTCGTCCTCCGCGGCCAGCTTGCTGGTGGCATGGGCGGCCACGGCCAGGGGCAACTCGTCGGGCTCGATGCCGCAGCCGTTGTCCGCCACGCGCACCAGTTCCGTGCCGCCCCGGTGCACCGTGACGTCCACGCGCGTGGCCCCGGCGTCCAGCGAGTTCTCCATCAGCTCCTTGACCACGCTGGCCGGGCGCTCGATCACCTCGCCCGCGGCGATCTTGTTGACCAGACTGGGCGGCAGGGGCCGGATGGGACGCATCGCCGGTCAAAGTCCGTACTGCTTGATCTTTCGATACAGGGTCCGTTCCCCAACGCCCAGGGTGCGGGCGGCCTCTTCGCGGTTGCCCCCGGTCACGCGCAGCGTCTCGGCGATGAACAGCTTTTCGATCTCCTCCAGCGGGCGCCCGACCAGGGGGACCAGCGAAGCGGCGCCCGCCTGCTCGCTCGGCGCCGGAGTGTCCGCGAGCTCCTCGGGCAGGTCGTCCACGTCGAGCAGCCCGTCGTAGTCCACCACCACCATGCTCTCGACCACGTTGCGCAACTGGCGCACGTTGCCCGGCCAGTCGAAAGCCAGCAGGCGATGGCGTGCCGCGGCCGAGACTCCCCGGATTTGCTTGTGATGGCGCGAGGCGAGCTGCCTAAGGAAATAATCGATCAAGATGGGGATGTCTTCCCGGCGCTCGCGCAGCGCAGGCAAGCGGATGGTGATCACCTTCAGCCGGTGGTAGAGATCGCGCCGGAAGGTGCCCACTTCGATCGCCTCCTCCAAATCGCGGTTGGTGGCCGAGATCACGCGCACGTTGACCTTGATCGGCTCGTTGGACCCCACGCGCGTGATCTCGCCGTTCTCCAGCACGCGCAGGAGCTTGATCTGGGTGGCCACGGGCATGTCGCCCACCTCGTCCAGGAACATGGTGCCGCCGTGGGCATATTCGAACTTGCCCACCCGGTCCGAACTGGCGTCGGTAAAGGCGCCTTTCACATGGCCGAACAGCTCGCTCTCCAGGATGTTTTCGCTCAGCGCCGCGCAGTTGAGCGCCACGAACGGCTTGTGCTTGCGCGGGCTGTTCTGGTGGATGGCCTGGGCCACCAGCTCCTTGCCCGTGCCCGTCTCCCCGTGGATCAGCACCATGGCGTTGGTGGGCGCGATGCGTTTGAGCCGCTCGATCACCTCGCGCATCTGGGGGCTGTCGCCCACGACGCCCTCGAAGCCGAATCTTTCGTCCAGGCGGCGGCGCAGCTCCACGTTGGCCTGGCGCAGGCGCACGCTCTGGCCGGCCTTCTCCACCACGGCCCGAAGCTGGTCCATGTCCAGCGGCTTGAGCAGGTAGTTGAAGGCCCCTTTGCGCATGGCCTCGACGGCCGACGGCACGGTGCCGTGGCCGGTGATGATGATCACCTCGGCGTGCGACTGTTCCTGTTTGGCGCGCGTGAGAATCTCCAGCCCGTCGATGTCCGGCATCACCAGGTCGGTGATCACCACGTCGAAGGGCTCGTCCCGGACCAGGTCGGCACCCTCCTGGCCCGAGGCGGCCACGCGCGCGCGGAACCCCACGCGGTCCAGGGCCTCGGCCACGGCCTCGGCGTGGGCCTGATCGTTGTCGATGATCAGCACCTCCAGCGGCGGGCCCACGTGGTCCCGCGCCTGGCCGGCCGGCGGCTTGGGTTCTTGCGACGGATGTTTGGGATCGGCTTTCCTGGGCATGTGACTGATCTTAGCGAATCACCGGCAGACCAACCAGGGGTTGGCCTCGCGGCGCGCGCCGGGCCCGGCGGCCGGGCAGCCCGTCTTGAGGGGCTGCCGAGTGCCACTGGCTCTGCCAGTGCGTCGGGTGCCACTGCCGGCTTTCTCCAGCAGTGCTTACCCCTGGAGGGACGCGCCGGGTGCCACTGCTGGCTTGTCCAGCAGTGCCGACAACACCGCCGGCCGGGTGCCACTGCCGGCTTTCTCCAGCAGTGCCGCCGACAAAACCGGCGGCTCACGCCGCTCACCTCGCCGGCGACTGCAATTCCTGTGCTGGCGAGCCGGGCACGTGAGCGCCCGCTTCGGGGCCACCCGGCGGCTTGACCTGGGCGAAGTGACTTGCCTCCCCGAATTCGAGCGACCATACTGCTCTTGCAGCTTGTAGGGTGGGTCGAGCGAGAGCGAGACCCACCGTCAAGAACTGGCGAGCCGGGCACGTGAGTGCCCGGTTCGGGTCGAGCCACCGGTTTGACCCACCCTACGTGTCAAACTACGTGTCTGACGTATTTCTCCAACACAATCGCCCGCCCACACGACTCGCCCAGAAGACAAAGGCCATGAACCCGATGAACATGATTCCAACCACGTTTCGGCTCGCAGGTAACCGCGGCCGCGGGCAGCGCGTCCGGGCCCTTCTTGGCGTGCCAAGGCCCGGATGCTTGGGCACCGCGGTGCTCTGCGCATTGATCTCTGCATCGACGGCGGTCGCAGCGGGCACCGAGCAAGCCGCCCGGTTCGTCCCGCGGCCCGATGCCCGACTGGGCAACGACCATTACCCGGGCAACCGGCCGCCGCTCGGGCCCAGCCCGCTGGTCAAGCTGCCCGTCGGCGCCGTCCGGCCCGAGGGCTGGCTGCGCAAGCAACTCGAGCTCGAGGCCGAGGGCTTCACCGGCCGCCTGACCGAGCTGAGCGCTTTCTTGCGCGAAGAGGGCAATGCCTGGCTCAGCCCCGACGGCGAAGGCCGCAGCGGCTGGGAGGAAGTGCCCTACTGGCTCAAAGGATTCGTGAACCTGGGCTATGTGCTGGGCGACGAACGGATCATGCGCGAGGCCAAGAAATGGATCGAGGCCGCCCTGGCCAGCCAGCGCGACGACGGCTATTTCGGACCGCGCGGCAATCTCACGCGCACCGGCGGCAAGCCCGACCTGTGGCCCAACATGATCATGCTCGACGTGCTCGAGGCCTACTACGAACACTCGGGCGACGAGCGCGTGATCGAATTGATGAAGCGCTACTTCCGCTGGGAGCTGAGCCTGCCGGACGACGACTTCCTGCCGCCCTTCTGGCAACAGCAACGCGCCGGCGACAACCTGGAGACCGTCTATTGGCTCTACAACCGCACGGGCGAGGAATGGCTCCTGGACCTGGCCACCAAAATCCACCGCAACATGGCCCCCTGGAGCCAGGGCGTGGCCAACTGGCACGGGGTGAACATCTCGCAGTGTTTCCGCTCGCCGGGCAGCTATTTCATGCAGTCGAAGGATCCGAAGCACCTGGCGGTCGTCGAGGCCAACTACCAGGAAGTGATGGGCCTCTACGGCCAGGTGCCCGGCGGCATGTTCGGCGCTGACGAGAACTGCCGGGCCGGATACGTCGGCCCGCGCCAGGCCGCGGAGACCTGCTCGATGGTCGAAATGATGCTCTCGCACGAAATCATGCTCCGCATCACGGGCAACGGGCTGTGGGCCGACCGCTGCGAAGAGGTGGCCTTCAACAGCCTGCCCGCCTCGATGACCGCGGACCTGAAGGCCCTGCGCTATCTGACCGCGCCGAACCAGGTGGTCTCCGATGCGAGCAACAAGTCGCCCGGCGTGCAGAACCGCGGGCCGATGTTCCTGATGGACCCCCATCGACACCGCTGCTGCCAGCACAACACGGGCCACGGCTGGCCCTACCTGGCCCAACGCCTGTGGATGGCTGCGCCGGGGAACGGCCTGGCCGCCACGATCTACGGGGCATCTCAGGTGAAGGCCAAGGTGGGCCACGGCACGGAAGTGTGCATCACCGAGAAGACCCGCTACCCTTTCGGCGAGACCGTGGAGCTGACCTTCGAGCTGCCC
>CAYXPN010000053.1:0-21322 GCA_964467075.1 uncultured Planctomycetaceae bacterium | reverse complement strand
TAGGGGGCAGCCCGCACCCGGCGGTTGTCTGCCGCGGCTGGGCGCGACGTTGTCTGGTGGGTGTACGCACCTCAAGAGCAGCGGCGCAGCGGGACGCCGGCCGCCTGCTGGGCCAGGATGGCCTGGAGCAGTTCGGCGTTGAGCCGATGGCCGCTGCGGTAGGCGGTGAAATGGCCGACCAGGTCACACCCGGCCAGGGCCAGGTCGCCGATCAGGTCGACCAGCTTGTGGCGCACGCATTCGTCCGGAAAACGCAAGTGGTTGTCGATCGGTCCGTCGGGCCCGAAGACCAGCAAGTCGCGGCAGGTGGCCCGGCGGCCCAGGCCCTGGGCCAGCAGGGCCCGAGCCTCCGACTCCAGCATGAACGTGCGGCAGGGGGCCAGCATGTGGCGAAACAGATCGGGCGACGGGGTGATTTCGAGGCTTTGGTGCCCGATAGGGTTGTCGCCGCCGTAGTCCAGTTCGTAGCGTAAGGTGGTCTGGCCGGTGGGCGAAGGCCGGACTTCGATCCAGGCATTCTGGTTGCCCAGGCGCACGAGCTGCTGCACGCGGCAAAAGCGGCGCGGGGCGGCCTGGCGCACCGTGCCCGTCCTGTCTAGCGCCTCGACAAACGGCAGGGCCGAACCGTCGCAGCCGGGCATCTCCGGCTGATCGACCCAGACCTCGCAGTTGTCGATCTGCATCCCGGCCAGGGCGGCCATGATGTGTTCGATCATGCCTACGCCGGCCTCGCCGCAGCACAGCGCCGTGCGCCGCGGGATGTCCGCCCGATAAGAGATCAGCGCTGGAATCCGCGGATTGCCGCCAAGATCGCGCCGCACGAAGACCACGCCCGTGTCGGCCGGGGCGGGCCGGAACTCGACGCACACGTCGCGTCCGCTCCAGTAGCCCACGCCCCGGACTTCAGCCAGCCCGGCAATGGTCTGCTGGTTCCGTGGGGGCTGCATGCGAGGGTGCCAGTCGTCCTTGACCGAAAAAGAAGACGGCGATTCATGAGGCGGCCCGCCGTCCTTGGCCGAAATGAATGCCGCCAGTGGTGTCCGGGCGCTCGGGCGCCGGGGGTGCGAGGGACCGGGCTCGCGGTTGTGATCCGGCAACAGGGCGACCGGGGTGGCACGCCCTCAGAAGGGCGTGGTCGGCCACACCATTGCTCATCGGGACCCAACCGCACCACCAATGGACCACCACGCCCATCGCTGACCGCTCTGGGCATGCCACCCAACCGCCTCACCGCTGGAACGGCGGCGGCGTGGGTCGGGTTCCAAGCCCGCTGGAGCCCACAAACCGCCGATTCAGCGATTCCAGGATGATCCCGGTGATGTCGCGATCCTTGCCGTACCAGACCACGGGCCGGTTGACATAGCCCAACACGCTGTTCGGGTTCTCCACGTCTACCGGGTCACCGCTGAAGCGGAACACGATGTCGACGCCGTTTTGGGGACAGTAGTAGGCCAGCTCCTGGAGGATTTCCTGATAGACGTGGTAGTAGATGCGCGCCTCGCGTTGGAGGAACTCCTTGCGCTGCAACTGGATTTGCACGGTCAGGTCGCTCTGCCGCTTGGCGACCTCCTCTTCCATGGCCTTGTATTCCGGGGTGCCGCGGAAGTTCTCCAGCCGTTCGGCCAGCTTCTTGATGGCGTCGCGCTCCGCCTGCACTTGCGCCTCGGCACGCTCGACGTCGGCCTGCAGGTCGTCCATCATCATCTTGAACCGGGCGTGTTTCTCGAAGATGAACTTCACGTCGATCAGCGCGATGTTGCCGCCCGACGCCGCACGCCCGGCCATCGGGGGCGCAGCCTGGCCCCAGGCAAGCGGAAGGGACACACAACCACAAGCGATACCAAGGGCCAGCACGGCCAATCGTCGGGGCCATCTCACCTTGAGCACTCCTTGCTACTCGAGTCGGGTTTCCTGTGACCTGGCCGCCAAGGACGCGAGGGCGGGCGATGGTCCGCAAGACTGGATCGGAGAAACGCGTCCGGACTGCGGCAATCCCTGCCGGCGCTCTGGGCTGACTATGGGCAGGCGGTATTCTGCCGAGAACCGCCTGGCGCGTAAAGGCCAGATATGCCGGGCCTCGAAGCGTGCTGCAAGTCCTTTGTTTTCAGCCGGTTGCGGCGTCCGGCCGCCTCCGCTCGGCGGTGTTCCTTGCGGCTGGCGTGCTGCCGGGCCAAAGAAAACGCCCCTCGCCGCAGCCCGGATCGTCCACAGTGCGGGGCCTTTCCCCCAGCGGCCCGGCGTGTAGGAGACATGACGGTGTCCCGGAACTCAGGGTGTCACTGCTTCGCCAAAAGCAGTGCCCTGCCGCTCGCAGCACTGCTTGCCCGGCGGGCAAGCAGCGGCACACGCGCCCGTCGGCCCCGGCAGCTCAGCGTCGCTGGCCCAGAGTGACCTCGAACGTCCTCTCCTGACCGTCGCGCAGCACGACCACGCGCACGCGCTGGCCGGGCTTGTGCCGGCCCAACGCGCTTTGCATATCGGCCAAACCACCGATCTTGCTCTTGCCGAAACGGACGACCACGTCCCCCGCCCGCAAGCCCGCCTCGTCCGCGGGCCCGCCCGCCGCGACCCCGGCAATGGCATATCCCCGGCCGTTCTGCGCAGCGAAGTCCGGCATTGTGCCCAAGTATGCCTGGTTTCCGCCCCCGCTTCCCGGCTTGGGCGATGGAAGCTGGACGAATTCGGGCGGTTGGGGCCTTTCGGCCAGCGCCACGACCACGTCCTCCACAAACCGCGCCACCTGCGCCATCCCCGTGAGGTTGAGCTTCTCAACGTCGTCGGTCGGCCGGTGATAATCCTCGTGCAGGCCCGTGAAAAAGTGCATCACCGGAATCTTGCGGTTGTAGAAGGCCAAGTGATCGCTGGCCCCGGCGCGCGAAGTCACGTTGCTCAGATTCAAGCCGTGCGCCCGATTGGCCCGCTCGAGCAGCTCGCCGAACTGGCGCCCGCTCTGGCTGCCCAGCACCAAAAGCTTCTCGTCGCGCATCCGGCCCACCATGTCCAGATTGAGCATGGCCACGGTCTGTTCCAGCGGAACGACCGCCTGGGCCACGTAGAAGCTGCTGCCCAAAAGCCCCGTCTCCTCGCCCGCAAAAGCAATGAACACCACGCGCCGGGGCAGCTTCTCGCCGCGCCTCGCGAGCCGGCGGGCCACCTCCAGCATCACCGCCACGCCCGAGGCATTGTCGTCCGCCCCATTGCAGATGGGACCCTCGGACGACAACGGGTCGGGCCGGCCGCTGGACGTGCGCCCGACGTGGTCGTAATGGGCCCCCAGCACGATCGTCTGGGCCTGGTTTGGCCCGGCACCGTCGAGCACGGCCACCACGTTGCGCATCTCGACCTCGAGGCGCTCGACCTCCACCTGGCCGCTGATGCGCCAGCCCGGCAGCTCGCGGCTCTGCGGCGCAGGGCCCTGGTCGATCTGCGCTTCGAGCGCGGCCAAATCCGTGCCTGTGGCCGCCTGGAGCACGCGGTCGAGCACCTCGCGCCGGCAGTGGAGCACGGGCATTTCCCGGCCTTGCTCACTCCGTCCGCCGAAGCGAAACGGCAGCAGCGGGTCGTAGCTCTCATTGATCTGATCGCTCCAGCGCTGGACCTCGGCCAGCAGGCGGTCGATTCTTCGCCGGTGCTCGTCGAGCTGCTCCGGGGTCGGTTGCTCCAGGCGCTTCAGCTCCTGATACTCCCGGTCCAGGTGATCCAAGGCCTCGAGCCACTGCTTGCGCGCCTCGGCAAGCTCCTGCTCGATCTCGAACCGGTCGGTGCAGAGGATCACGGCCGCGGCCTCGTGCTCAAAGGCGGCGGCCAGTTTGCGGCTCAGCGGGGCATAGGGGGAGTCCTTGGTGCCGTTGAACGGGCTGTCCGCGTCGTCCTGCTGCGGTTCATGGCGCAGGATGACCACCGCCTTGCCTTTTACGTCGATCCCCTGGTAGTCGTCGTAGCCGATCTTCGGGGCGCTGATGCCGTAGCCGGCGAACACCAGCGCCAGGTCGAACCGGCCCGAGCTGCTCATGGCCAGCGGCGAAAAGTCCTCGCCCGCGACAGCCTCGACGGTTTGTTCTTCGGGCTCTGCGGCGTTTTCGTCAACCTTTGGGCCGCGAAAGACCAGCACGTTGCCCGCGCCGGGCCGGCTGCCGATCGTGGCGGTGAACGTCTGGAAAGGCGTGCCGCGACAGGCCGTGGTGTTGAGGCCGATCTGCTGGAACTCGTCGGCGATGAAGTCCGCGGCCGCCTCCAACCCTTTCGTGCCTGCCCCGCGCCCTTCCAGTTCGTCGGAAGCAAGGAACTCTGCGCTGTGGGCCACTCGGGCTTCGATCTCCGCCAGGTCCGCGCGTGCGGCGCGGCGCTCGCCAAGCTCCTCGCTGGCCCGGACCGCGATCGAAGCCAGACCACAGGCCGCAACCGCTGCCAACAGGCACCACGCCGTCAGCCGGAGACGCAAGAGTCGGTTACCGAGAGGCAAACCAACGCGCCCGGCCCGCGCCTGCCGGCCAATGCGGTGACAGGCAGGAAGCCGCGGCGACGGGGACGCATGGGATGTTTGCGGAGCGTGCATGGTTGAGCCAACCTGCGTAGAGTAGCGCGAGACGGGAAACAGCACCACGTACCTGAAATTGTCTTGGCCGGATTGCGGCAAGTCAAGCAATCTCCCTGCACCCGCCTGTGCACGCCCGAGCACCAGGGTTTGTCTGATAATGGTAGCCACGCTCGCCAGAGCGTGGATGGTTTCCGAAAGATCCCGATCTCCTGCGCCAGGATTTGTCCACCGTCTGGCGACGGTGGCTACAACTGGAAACTCCTTTGTCAGACACATCCTGGGCGACCGGATCACCAGGCCCCCGCACCCCCAGGGCTGCCCGGCCGGATTCCGCCTTTGACACACCGCCGGTGGATCGCTAAGCTTCCCGCCCGCTTAAGAATGCACCATCGCCCGGCACAACCATGTGGCCCGGCAAGGGCAGACCAGCCGCGATCACGCCCCGGGGCCGGACAGGGAAGTCCGGCTCAACTGGGACCACGGAGGGTGAAATCTTGGACGAGAAGCGTTGCGTGCTGATCGTGGACCCCTCGCCCGAGACCCGCGAGGTGTTGCAACTCGCCCTGGAGCGCCGCGGAGTGCGCACGCTGGCGGCCGGCCGGACCCCGCGAGCCCTCCAATTGGCCCGGCAGCACCAGCCGGACCTGATCGTGCTCGACGTGGACGTGGAGCCGGCCGCCGCGGCCACGCTCTCCGAGCGACTGGCCGAAGACGCCCGCGGCCCGCAGCCGCGCATGATTCTCCTGGGCAGCGCAGCCGGCCCCGAGGACGCGGGCCGCGACGTGGTCCCCAAGCCCTATGACTATCGGGCCTTGATCCGTAGAATTGAGGAGTTGGTCCAGGTGGCCCCCGAGGCGGGCGCGCAGCGAGCCTGGTAGCCCGACACGGCCAAACTGTGGGGTGCCACGGTTGGCTTGCCCAACCGTGTATTCGGCACTGCTGGACAAGCCAGCAGTGGCACCCAACTCGACACTTTACGTGTGTCGGACTACTAGCGGCAAGCAGCGCGCGGCCGGAGGGGCCTGGGTTGGCTCTGTCGATTCCTGCACGGCCCATGACCGGAGGGCGACCAAGGGGAGCCCGGTCTTCAGGGTGTTCGGTCCTGATCCACCGATCATCGGCCACGCACACCTCAAATACCCCTCGGGTCGAGGGGACTAGTCTTTGGGAGCCGGGGCCGTGGCGTCGCTGTTCGTCATCCGCGGAAATGATCAAGGCCGGCGGTTCGATCTGGATGAGCCGGTGGTGTGGGTCGGTCGCGACCGCTCGAACGCCGTGCAGCTCCACGACTCCGAGGTCTCGCGAATCCACGCGGAATTGCGGCGCGCGGGGCATTCCTACACGGTCCGCGATCTGGGCAGCTCCAACGGCACGTTCGTCAACGGCCGGCGCGTGCGCGAGCACGGGCTGCAAAGCGGCGACCAGCTCCAACTCGGCCGCAGCCTGCTGTTGTTCACCGGCACGCCCACCGAGTCGGTCGACGAGCTGGCCGACTCGGTCCAGGTGGCCGCGGGCGAGGCCGTCCACGAATCGCAGATCATCCGCGCCTTGCCGCAGTCCGAAGGCAGCCGCATCCTCGATTTCGACGCCGAGCTGCCCGAGAACTCCTGGCTGGCCCGCGCGCGGAGCAATCTCCAGGTGATGTATCGCACGGCCCTGGCCGTGAGCCACACGCTGGACATCGAGCAGTTGCTCCAGCGGATCATGGAGCTGATCTTCGAGTGGGTCGAGGCCGATCGCGGCTGCATCATGCTGGTCGGTCCGGAGACGGGCGAGCTGGAGCCCAAGGTGCGCCGCACGCGCCAGCAGGCCGCCGCGGACGAAAGAATCACCATCAGCCGCACCATCCTGGACTACGTGATCCGGCGCAACGAAGGCGTGCTGACCAGCGATGCACGCAGCGACGAGCGCTGGCAGGCCGGGGCCAGCGTGGTCCAGGCCGGCATCCGCGAGGCCATCTGTGTGCCCATGCAGGGGCGCTACGACGTGGTGGGCGTGATCTACATCGACACGCTCACCCCCGCGGCCGAGGTGATCCGCCGGGGCCGGGCGTCCGCCCGATTCACGGCCGATCACCTGAAGCTGATGATCGCCATTGCCCACCAGGCGGCCCTGGCCGTGGAAGACACGCGCTACTACTCGGCCATGGTGCAGGCCGAGCGCCTGGCGGCCGTGGGACAGACCGTGGCCACGCTTTCGCACCACATCAAGAACATCCTCCAGGGCATCCGCGGGGGCAGCTACCTGATCGAAATGGGGCTGGCCGAGCACGACGAGTCCGTGGTGGCCAAGGGCTGGAACATCGTCGAGAAAAACCAGCAGAAAATTTCCTCGCTGGTCCTCGACATGCTCACCTTCAGCAAGGAGCGCAAGCCCGACCTGGCCACCGCCAATCTCGACCGGACCGTCGCCGAGGTGATCGAGCTGATCGAAAGCTACGCCCGGGACCAGGAGGTGACGCTCCTCTGGCAGCCGAGCCCGCAGATGCCCGACATGGTCTTCGACCCCGAGGGCCTGCACCGCGCCGTGCTCAACGTGGTGACCAACGCCATCGACGCCGCGGGCGAGGTGGACCCGCCGGGCCGGGTCGAGGTGCGCACCGAGTATCTTGCCCAGCGCGGCCTGGTTGAGATCGTGGTCGAGGACACCGGGCCGGGCATCCCGCCGGAGCAGGTGGACAAGCTCTTCAGCCCGTTCGTCTCGTTCAAGGGGGCCCGGGGCACGGGCCTGGGTCTGCCCGTGAGCCGGAAGATCGTCGGCGAGCACGGCGGGCGCATCCTGGTCGACAGCCGGCCGGGTCACGGGGCCCGGTTTACGCTCGAGCTGCCCGCGGTGTTGCCCAAGGCGGCTTCCACATCGGCGACTGAAGGCCAAACCTCCGACGGCCAGGCACCCGAGGGTCAAACACCCGAGCGTCAAACACCCGAGGGCCAGACGCCGAGCGGCCAGAGACGGGAAGCTCAGAGGGGCGACAGCGCGACGCGCGACGCTCAAACGCCCGACGGCCAGACGCCGGGGCCGAAGACGGCGAGGCGGTGAGTCGCCCTGTTCGTCGGGGCACGAGCAGCGTCGGGTGGCAGTTGAGCGCGCTGGTGGCGGCATGGGTAGTGCGCGTGAGTCAGCGGGTGTCTGTCCAGCAGGCTGGCCGGTTTGTTTCCCCGGGCAAACGAAGGCCCAGCGGCGCCGCAAAACACCACGGCGGCCCCTGCGGGCAAACACACCACGTCCACGGGCCACTTCCAGGCACAACCGATCAGTCTGGCACGTCAGTGGTACATGCTTGGTCGTCCCGCGATGATTGCTATCAGCGAGGACACATCTGTGGGGGGAGATTGCCCCCCGGTGGACTGGTAGCGCTTGCCTGTGGCGCAAGAATCGCGCGTGCTGCCTTTTTAAGGGTGTCTCGGGATTCTGTGGTGTCCTACAACCGTTGCACGCCACTACATGTTGTGCCCCGAACCCTGGAAACATACTGCATGTTGTGCCCAAATGGCCGCGTGCAATCAGAGTAGGCCACCAAGCGGGATTCGAGGCGTTGGAATTCCCGCGGAGAACGACGTGTGTAGCGTTCCGGCAAAGCGTCGGCTGCCCGGGCAACGGCGGTAGGCGCTGCCGACGGGGTGGAATTCGCTAGGCCTGCGGCATCCATAGAATACCCCCATTGTGTAGGGGCTCTCGACAGTCTGGTTTCAACTGCGGAACCAAGTGGTTCAAAGGGTTTTGGCTTGTGCGAATTCATGCGAACTTGGCGCACACAGTGAACCGATCAGATAGTTGTGCTCGACCATATCGAGTTGTATTATGGTTGTCGGGGCATGAATCGCAAAACGAATAGAAGCTCAAACGTGATGGCAGCCGTCGTTCAATTGCAGACTGAAGTTGTACACCGCTATATTCTCGAACTGCGCTACGAGTTCGGGCAGGTCTATTGGGACCGCGCGGGCCGGATTGCCAAACAGATTCTCAGCGAGACCAGTGACTGGGACTTTGATACGATCGACATCAATCGCTGCCAACTCGCCATTCGTGACAAAAACCTGGTGTTCAACTTCGGACACGCCAAGCTGGATCTTGTTCAAACGCAAAGTGCCGACGTGGACACCCTGCTACCGGTCGACGAGTTCGGCACGACTGCTGAGAGCTTGGCTGCGCCAGTGGCGAAACACCTGGAATTGGACTTCTACACGCGGATCGGGTTCAGGGCGTGGCACCTCTATCCATCGGCCAGTCGTGAAGAATCGCACAGCCTTGTCCGAAACCTAAGGCTGTTCAGCCTTGACCGCGAATCCCTGGAGTCGCTGGGCGTCCCCTCCGAGGTCTCACACCGTCTTGTTGTGGACCGTGGCCGGCATATGCTACGCATCGCCATCTCGCCATTTGAGCAGCATGTTGACTTGCCCCCCAGCGTGAGTCGAGCAGTGAGGGTAAAGCCTCATAAGCAGCCAAGTGACCAGCGCAAACAGGCACTGATCGATAAGCTCAAAGCAGAAAGGAGGATATCGCATTTTCCGCGGTTCGGACTCCTGCTTGATGTAGACGCGTATATCGAGGACCCCCCTTATCCGGATGGTCTCTCTATTAGTGACTTTGTTAGACGTGCTTGGGAAGACTTTGGCAAGGTGAAAGGAATTGCCCTGGAGGCACGTGGTAATACTTGAGGATCTGCCGATGAACAGCAATCGCGTTTCGTTGCGTTCTGGCGGCTCGCCCGATCAGGCGACACTCGAGCGCGGCCAACAGACAGGTGCGCCGGCAACAACCGCGTATCCCGTAGACAAACCAAGTCCGCAGGTCGTCGCGGGTGTCAGCGTGTCTGGCGACCCCTATGCGCCAGCCCTAGCGACGGCCGGAAGCCGATCGACTGGTGTGGGCACTTCCGAGGTATCGGGCTCACGAAGCGCAAGACCGGGCGCGCAAAGAGTGTTTCCCAAGACCAAACACAGGTGCCGGGCAATTCTCGACGCTGCTGTGGGCTGCCTGGACCGGGCGCTTGATCACCGCGACGACTTCTTCCTGCGAAACAATGCTCTGGAGCAACTTGGAGACTTCCTTAGGGAACTCTGGGACCTGCGTGCCGAACGCGAGGAGCCGTTCGCGGAAATCGTCAACATGCTCCAACTCATCTTCGCACGCCGTTCCGTTGAGGACTTCACGCCGGAGCAACTCGCGTGTCTGCGCGAGGTATTCGACGAACTCCAGGGCGAAGCTCTCTACACTGACGAATTTGCAAACGCGATCACTACCCATTTGCTGCAAGGTGGTGTCGATGCCTTTCGAGGAATTGAGTAACCAGCACACGCCAAACTCGACGGAACTTTTCCTGGATACGTCAATTCATTGCTGCAAGCTGAAAGGTCCCCTGTTTCAGCAGCGCATTGAGGACGTTTTGCGGCTGTTCGCGTGGAAGGGAACATCTACGTACGTGAAGCTCGAGTTTGGCAATGTGGTACTCGCGCAGGCCGAGTATTACCTGCGCAAACTGGACTCATTGGGCAGTCTGGAGAAGGTTCTGGACTTCATCGGCAATGTTCTGCCACACGCGCTTCATCGGGCCAAGGTAACCTGGTCGTTTAACCTGCTGAGGCAGTACGGGCAGGACGACGCGGAATGTACCGAACGCGCGCGATTGTTTCTCCGGCGCTTGATGAAGTTAGGGGTCGACTTTGTGGAAGAGCTCTGTGATCGTCCGCTCGTCAACGGCACGGATTGTTATTGGGCCAGGCGCGGTGTACATCAGCGCCGCGATGGTACGCTGGTGTGGCGCGCTCCCAAATGCACGAGATCGCAGAAACGCTGTCGCCTCGACGCTTTCTTTGTCGAGAACAGGGAAGTCTTCGAGACGATAAAGGCGCGTATCGATGAATTGCCGGAAGAGAAGCTGAGCGACCAATTGCGCAGCTTCTCTGCCGTGATCGGCGAAGCTCTCAACGATCCAGCCATGCTGTTGGATTATCGAACCGGATGCAGGCGACTGGCTGATGCTATCATCGCGGTCGACAGCCAGCAATACCGCAGTCTCTTCAGCCAAAACGTCAAGGAAAGTGAGGTTTTGACGAGGGTCTTACGACAGACCTTCTACTATCTGCCACCTAACCCGGATAAGGGCGTGCTTGTTCAGGTTTGACTGCGAGAGAACCGGACGCATGAGCGAGAGCTGTACCCGCGCACCCGCTCCGCGAAGGGCTCCCGACGCCGGCGAAGACGCAGCTGCTCACCCGCCGATCTCCACCCAGCGGCCCTCGCGCGCGCTTGCGAGCACCGCGTCGCACACGCGCTGCGTGCGCAGGGCCGACTCCATGTCGGGCTGGAACGCCGGCCCGCCCTCCAGCGCGCCCAGGAAATCGGCAAACCCGTTGATAAACGTGTGCTCATAGCCGATCGTGCAGCCGGGTACCCACCAGTGCTTCATATACGGGTGCTCGAAGTTGGTCACGTGAATCCGCTGCCAGCCGGTCAGGTGGTCTTCGATCTTCTTGCCCGTCTGCGGGTCGGCATAGCGGAAGAACTGGAGGATGTGGGGGTCTTCGAGGTCGAAGAACAAGGCCCCCAGTTCGCCGTTGATCTCGAAGGTGTTGTAGTTCTTGCGCCCGCGCGCATAGCGCGTGCTCTCGAAGGTGCCGAGCGAGCCGTTGGCAAAGATGGCCAGGAACATGCAGGCGTCGTCGATATCGACCTTCTCGACCTTGCCGGTGTCGGCGTGGCGGCGCTCCTTGATGAATGTCTCGGCATGGGACACCACCCGCTGGATCGGCCCGTTGAGCCACTCGGCCGTGTCGATCGAATGGGCCAACAGATCGCCGGTCACGCCCGAGCCGGCCACGCGGCTGTCCAGGCGCCACAGGGCCATGCCGCCCTGGGGCACGTCGGCCGAGATGGTGTAGTCCTGGTTGTAGGTGGCCCGATAGTGGAACGCGCGGCCCACGCGCCCCTCGTCGATCAGTTGCTTGAACAGGGCAATCGCGGGCACGCGCCGGTAGTTGAAGGAGACCATGTTGGGCACGCCGGCCTTTTGGACCGCGGCCACCATGGCCTCGGCCTCCTGGGCGTTCATGGCCAGCGGCTTCTCGCAGACGATGATCTTGCCGGCCTCGGCCGCGGCGATCACGCAGTCGTGGTGCATGTGGTTGGGCACACAGACGTCGATGAGATCCACCTCGGGGCTCTCGACCACTTTGCGCCAGTCGGTCTCCACCGCCTCATAGCCCCAGCGGGCGGCGAACTCGTCGAGCTTCTTTTTGTCTTCGGGCCGGCCGTAGCAGACCTTGAGCACGGGCTGGTGCTCGCGGGCGAAGAAATGGGGCACCTGGAGCCAGGCGTTCGAATGGGCCCGGCCCATGAAACCGCAACCGAGCACGCCGACGTTGAGAGGTTTTACCATGGTTTTTTTCTCTCCGTCTTGTGGGGGGCAACAATACGGCACTATGGCTGTTCGCCATCCGTTATTAACGCGTCATTGATCCACTTGAGAAACGGCTCCACTGCCGGACTGTTTGCGTCGAGTTGTCGGTCGGCCTTGATGGCCTGCCCCATGGGTCGACCGGGTCTTTCGCTTATGGCAAGCCAGGAATGAATGCGAGCTTTGGACCGATGCACGTTCTTGAACCGTTGTTGGGCGACCGGTATGGAATCGAGAAACCGGTCGACGTACGGAAGTGTGGCATCATCTTCCCGGATCAGCTTCGCCACGAAATCCTCCAGCATGCCATTGGACTGGTTGTCAGGCATGACCCAGACGGCCAGCCGCACCGAGCGTGGACTGCGCGGGCGCAACGATAGCTCGACGGCTCCGCCTTGAGGCAGCTCGTCGGGTACGCCCTCATATCCCCGCTTCAAGAGCCGGCTGCGAAGCTGACGCCACCTGAACTCCGGCCCTTTGTCATTCGCATCCACCACCACCGCCAAGCGGTCGATATCGCTCTCAAGGAGCCGCCGAGGGATTGCCTCCAGGAGCTTCTCGACACCTCCGTTCTCGTCCATACCCCGGTCGGACTCGGGGCACTCGACCTGGAATACCTTGGGTACCTGGCGCGCCTCGAAAAGGTTCCACATCACGTGCCGGTCGTCCTCTCCCTCGACAAGCAGCATCCGTTTGCCCATGGCTAGCGCACCTCGATCGAATCCCGGACGATGATGGGCAAATCTTCCCGATCAATGATCACGGCGCCGGTCTGTTCCTCGCCTTCAACCTTCTCTAGCCGAACCATCAGCCCGTCGGCCTCCTCATCGACTGCCAGAGCCTTTTGGAAGCCTTCGATGCAATCCTGGGAATGGGACGTAGCGAAGACCTGAAGGTCGTGCAGGCGAGCTACACGGAAAAGAAACTTCCATACCTCCGCTTGAACCGTGTGGTGGATGCCGTTCTCGATCTCGTCAATCAGCAACAGATCGTTCCGCTGCCAAAGTTCCTCGCCCGACTCGTCCAGCAAAGACACCTCTCGCTTCTGCGAAGCGACGTGAGCGTACTCGATGGCAACGGCAAGCTGGAAAGCCCTGCAAGGACCGCCACCGAGGGTCCTGAGCGGAACAGGAGTGCTGTCACCCGGAACTCGGACCTTGAAAGTCCTCCTGCCTCTTTGAATAGGATCTTCGGTTGCCGTGATTCTCTCAACTGGAGCAAGCAAGGACAGGCATTCAGCGACACGTTCTTCCGCTTGCGTCAGCGCAATGGTGTCCCACCATTGCACAAGATCAGCTTCGCGCACACCGCCGGCGGGAACATAGGCGGGGCCGACGTACCGACCGCGCCCAATTGCACGTTGCGTCGGTTCCGGCGACACCAGCACTTGCCTGCTATTGCGCTGGATTATCACCCCCTTGGAAATATCACCCTCGGGTATTATTCCTTCGTCTTTTAACTCCTGGTAGTAGAAAGTGCCGTCAGATTCCTCGATGCGCGTGATGTCAATCAGGCGTATTCTCAGCTTTCTCTCGGAGAATCCCAATTCGATATCGTTTGGCCGCTGTTGTCTTCCATGGAAGAGGGTTCGCAAATCCAGTTCGGCCTCACCTACCCCACCGGACCTCGCCACTTCATCGTGATCCACCAATGTTTCCTGGAGGGCTGTTGCGCTTCCCACTGCATAGAACCGCAATGCTTCCAGCAACGTTGTCTTCCCGACGTTGTTCTTGCCGACAATGAGATTCACCCTGCCCAAACGCTCGATGCGCAGGTGCGAAAACGTGCGGAAGTTCCTGATCTCGAAACTGGGCAGCACGGGCATTCTCCCGGCAAAAGGGATGGCGACTCTTACTCCCGCCAGCCGTGGGCGTCGCGGACCTGAATCATCACGCGCAGGATGTCGTTCCACGTCTCCCGGCGCATCATCACCTCGTTGGGAAACATGCAGCCGTCCCAGCAGATATGGCGGAAGCGCTTGGTCAGCTCGCCCTGCTCGTCGCGCAGCCAGCAGCCCGCATGGCGCGGGATGTCGAGCTTGCCGCTGGGGTCGGCGGCCAGGCAGTGGCGGCCCGTCTTGTCGTGCGAGCCCGAGCCGTGTACTGTGGCGTCGTTCTGGGCCACGTGGAAGTCGATCGTCCAGGGGCGCAGGGCGTCGGTGAGCTGCTTGTAGGCCTCGTCGAACTGCTCCTGGTCGCTGAAGTCGAAGTCCTGCGGCAGGATGGCGTCTTCCGGCGCGTTGTAGCCCAACAGATACAAGAGCGTATGGGCCATGTCGGCCTGGAAGCCCAAGGTCTGGGGCCGATCGACCATTTCGAGCAGCTCGAGCATCTTCTTCCAACTGTGCATCCCGCCCCAGCAGATTTCACCCTCCGCGGCGAGCGTCTCGCCGTGGTCCTCGGCGATCTTGCACGCCTCGCGGAAGGTCTCGGCGATCTTCTTGGTATTGCCCAGCGGGTCCTCGGCCCAGGCCTCCACACCGCTGGCCGAGTCGATGCGCACCGAGCCGTTCGGTCGCACGCCCAGCCCGCGCAGGCGCTCGGCCACGTGGCAGCCCTTGCGCACCTGGGCCAGGAAGCGCTGGCGATCCTCGGCGTCGCCCATGGCCGATCCGCCGCCGGTCGGCCCCCAAATCGGTGCGACCACGGTGCCGATCCGAAGCCCGCGGGTCTGGGCCTTCTCGGCCAGCTCTTTGATCGCATCATCGCTGCGATCGACCGAGTCGATGTCGATATGGGGCAGATAGAGGAAGAGATCGAAGCCGTCGAACTTCACGCCTTCGAACTCGGCCGCGGCGGTCAGCTCGAGCATGGTATCCAGGTCGATGGGCGGCTCGCCGCCGTCGCCTTTGCCCACCACACCCGGCCAGGCCGCATTGTGAAGCTTGGGATAGTTGTGGGGATGTTCGTCGCTCATGGCATCTCCTCGTCGTGCAATTGTTTGCTGGTAGCGTTGCTGGGCCGATCAACTTTCTTCTTGCTAACACTTCAGCCCACCGCAGCCGCCGCGCCATTTGCCGCATTCAGCTTAAGTGCTACGGCAACCTGTTGTTTCCGTGATCCAGGACTTACAGGTGGCGTGGAAGCCGGGGCGGTCTGGATCGAACAATTTGTCGGGGGAATCGAAGCTTGAGAAGCTCTAAATGGACGCCGGTGGTTCATGAGGAGCAATTCTCTCCAGTGTAGGCAGCAGCGCGGGCAAGTCGATCGTGGCAACCGTCCAGACGATGCGGTAATTCACGTGCAAATAATCGTGGACCACCTTGTGACGCATGCCGATGATTTGTTTCCAAGGCACCTCCGCATGCGCTTTCTGGAATTCGGCAGAGACGCGTCGCGCCGCTTCGCCGAAGGTCTGAATCAAGTGCGCCAAGGCCAGCCGCAGGTTCTCGTCGGCGTCGAACTCGCCTCGCGACTTGCCCGCCGCTTTGCTCACAATGGACCGAGCCAGGTCGAGCATCTGGCCGACATACACGAGGTCATCCTTCTGCATATTGGACCTCCGCACTGGCCAGCACCCGGCTGCGCAACCAACGATTCAAATACTTCGCTTCCACAATATCCACCTTGCGCCCGCCGAACAAACGTGACAGCTCCTCTTCCATATCGACAATGGCGAAGCCCACAAGATGGTCCGGCTCAAACTCGACCAGCACGTCCACGTCGCTGTCCGGCCGAAAATCGTCGCGCAGCACCGAACCGAAGAGCGCCAGCCTGCGGATATGATGCCGCCGGCAAAAGTCGGCGATCGCCTCTCGCGGGATGGGAATCTTGCTTTCGCTCATGGGCATGCGGGTCCCCTGTAGGGGCGACGCGTGCGTCGCCCCTACGTATTCTGCGCGTGCCGTGCGGTCGCCCCTACGTATTCTGCGCGTGCCATGCTCGCCCCCTACTGCTTCCGATGGTCGCCGATCTGCGGGGTCTTCGGGTGGACGTTCGGCCCGAAGTAGCGCAGGCCCACCAGCGGCTCGCCGCCGGTGTTCTCGATCTCCACGCCGCCGGCCGCGGCCTCGGCGGTGATGAACACCTCGTCCCAGGGCTCCTCGCCGAAGCGGATCATCACCGGCGTCTGGATTTGCAGCGGGCCCATGCGCCCGCAGCCCTGCACCGTGATCCAGCCGCTCGCCCCGGGATCGCGGAGCACACACTTCGCGCCGGGCATCACGGTCAGCTCCTTGGCCGAGACGAGCTGTTCGCCGTCGAAGCCGCCGTAGTCGATCCAGCGGTCGGTGTATCCGTCGCCCGAGCATTCGGGATCGACGATCGGCTCGACGTAGTTGTGCAGCTTGAACTCCGTGTCGACGTTCTTTTCCCAGTCGAGCTGCTCGACGATGAACTGCAGGTCCTGGTGTTTCTCGGGCGGCACGTCCTTGACACACAAGGCCCAGGGCACCTCGCGCCCTTCCACGAGCGACTGGAACATGCCGAACACGTCGCTGCCCCACTGCGGCTCATAGGTACACATCGAGCCCGGCGCGTGCAGCACGCCCGCGGGGATCATCCAGCCCGTGCCCGGTTTGAGCCGGTAGGCGCGCGAGAGGTCGAGGATGCCGTTGTCGCCCCGGTTCCAGTTTTCCAGGCAGCGGATCACGTCCTCTTTGGTGGTGCCCGGCTCCAGGCCCATGAAGGTGTAGTCGAAATGGTTCTCCGCGGCGTTCAACTGCCGCGGGAAATAGTAGCACTCGGGCTTGCCCTGCTGGCCGGTCAGTGCGGCGTGTTCGGGGCGCTGGTGCATATGGTGGGGGATCGGGCCCATGTTGTCGAAGAACTTGGAATAGACGGGCCAGCGCTGGTACTTGTCCCAGATCGCATCGCCGATGATCCGGCCCTGGCCCTCGGCCACTGCGTCGCGCAAGAGGAATCGCCGGCCCTCGAACACGCAATAGCTCAGGCCCTCGTCCTCGGCGCGGTTGTCGTTCATCGCTTCGGTGGTGCTGGCGAACCAGCGCTCGTCGATTCCCCCGCGGTGTACGCCCAGGGCGTACCAGTCGTCCGGGTGCAGCTTGATCCGTTTGCCGGGATGGAGGAACACGCGCGGCACCCAGGCGGGTGTGAGTCGCAGCAGTCTGCCGCCGGCATCCATCGCCCTGTCCAGGATCGCCCCCACGTTGTCCGACTTGACGATTGGAGAGGCACACATGGTCGTTGATCTCCCAACTTCGAGAAGCGCTCGCGAATGGCCATCCTCCTGCCAGCCCAATCCGCCCGCGGGCCGGGCGCAGCACAGGCCGCGTGAAACGGTCTTTTTATTCGCTCGACAGGGCGTTGACAAGCGCCCGCGCACGAAGCGGAACCAAGGGGCGATCAGGAAATACGGCGCGAGCAGGCAAGAGGGGTCATGTGCGCAATCTCTGCCGCTGCCCGCCACAGGCCCGGCCTTGACCCGCTGCTGGGGGGAAACCGGTTAGCGAGCCGGCACGAGCTGGTACACACGCCCCGGCTGGGTGGCAAACTCCACCACGCCCTCTTCCACCCGGCGCAGCTCGACCGGCTGGCCCTCGGACGTGACCCTCAGCGCCGCCCCGGCCCGCACTCGACACGGCCGACCGGCAAGCGACTCGATAGTGGCCTCGGCCAGCCGTCCGTCCTTCCAGGCCAGATCGACCTCGAAGCCGCCGCGGGCACGCAGACCCTCGACAGCGCCCTCGGGCCATGCCCGGGGCAATGCCGGCAGCAGGTCCAACTCGCCCAGGTGGGACTGGAGCAGCATCTCGCAGACACCCGCGGCATAGCCGAAATTGCCGTCGATCTGGAAGGGCGGGTGCAGGTCGAACAGGTTGTCGGCAAAGCTGGCCTGGATCATCCCGTGCAGAAGCTTGTAGCTCCGGTCCCCGTCGCCCAGTCGGGCCCAAATGGCGATCTTCCACGCCCGGCTCCAGCCCGTGGCCCCGTCGCCCCGGGCGTTCATCGAGACCCGGGCGGCCTGGGCCAACTCGGGGGTGGTAAGCGGCGAAATCTGGCGCCCGGGATGCACCGCGTAGAGGTGCGAAAGATGGCGGTGCTGGTCGTTCGGATCGTCGATGTCCTCCATCCACTCCTGCAACTGGCCCCAGCGCCCGATCTTCGGGCCCAGCAGGTGCCGGCGCAGCTCGGCGATCCTGGCGCGATACTCCGCATCCTTTCCCAGTGCCTCCGCGGCCTCGATGTAGTTGGTCAACAGGTCCCAGACCACCTGCTGTTCGAACGCCACGCCGTCCTGCACCGGGCCGTGCTCTGGCGAGTAGCCGTCGGGCGCGACCAGGGTGCCGTCGGGCAGCTCCTTGAGCATGTCCTCCCAGAACTCGCAGAGTTCCTTCATGATCGGATAGGCACGCGTGCGCAGATACTCCTTGTCCTGCGTGAACGCGTAATGGTCCCAGAGGTTCTGCGCACACCAGCCGGCTGCGGGCTTGATCCACTTCCACGTGGAGCCGCCAAAGGGGCCGTTCTCGGCGTGCATGGTCCAGCCGCGCACCCCGAAGGCCGCGCGCGTCTCGTCGCGGCGCACCTCGCGGATCGAATAGAGCCACTCGGCCAGCGGCAGGAAACACTCCGCAAGATTGGCCGCGTCCACAAACCAGTAGTTCATCTGCACGTTCACGTCCACGTGGTAGTCCGAACGCCAGGGCGGGTTGTTGCTGCGGTTCCAGACCCCCTGGAGATTGGCCGGCAGCGAGCCCGGCCGAGAGCTGCTGATCATCAGGTACCGCGCATACTGGAAGAGCAGCTCTTCGAGGTCGGGGTCGGGCGACGGGCCGGCCGGCGTGGCCTGCTGGTCGCCTGACGCGGCCGGCCGATCGCCCGGCGCAGCATCGGCATCCTCGTCGGGGTCGGGCGCGGGCCAGGGTGTCTCGCGATACACGGCCCGGCGCTCGTCCGTGGGTCGCCCGGCCAGCTCTGCTGGCGTGCGGCCCAGGTCCAATCGCAGGCGGTCGAACAAGGCCCGATAGTCTGCCACGTGGGCCGCGAGTAGCTTCTCGTAGCCCGTGCGCCCGGCTGCTTCGAGGCGCTCGACCACGCGCTGGTGCGGATGTTCGCCGCGCCAGCCCTTGGCCCGCTGGTTCAGATAGTTGGTGTCCGCGGCCAGCAGGATCGTCAGCGCGTCGGCCGACTCGAACTGCAAGGCCGCGGCGGGCATGGGGTCAGCGGCCGGTTTCCCTCCGCGATGGCGTGCGATCTCCGGATCGACATAGGAGCTGAGGTCCTCGACGGGCTTCAGTGTCCCGCCCTGGCATTCGACCCACACCTGGGCTTCATACTCCAGTCCATTGGCCAGGCGGCCGACACAGACCAGCTTGCCGCCCTCTTGGGCGGTCACTTCGGCTTCGTGCATGTCGCTGAGCAGCAGCCGGCCGGTGTAGGCGCCCGGCCGATCGGCCGTCAGACAGACCACGAGCACCTTGTGGGGAAAGCTGCAAAACACCTCGCGGCGGAAACCTACGCCCTGGTGTTCGTAAGCGACCGTGGCCACGGCCCGAGAGATGTCCAGCCGCCGCTGGTAGTGCGCAACTGCGTGGTGGCCAAGCTCGATGAGCAGGTCACCGAATGCCTGGTAGCGGCCCGTGTCCTGTTCGTCGCCCAGCCAGAGGCTGTCCACGTTGAACTGGAGACGTTCGCGCTCCAGGCCGCCGAAGACCATCGCGCCCAGGCTGCCGTTTCCCACGGGCAGCGCCTGGCGCTCCCAGTCCGCGGCCGGCTCGTCATACCACAAGGCCAGGCCCTCTGCGGCAGCCGGCCCGGAGGGTTCTGCCGCGGCTGCCGGGGCCACAGCGGGCAGCACTCCGAGCAGCACCCCGGGCAGGGCAAGGGCCAGGCCGAGAGCCAGCACCGCGGTCGCCGCGCAGCGCGTTGCCAAGCCGGGCAACACCGAGGACTTGTAAACGAGTTTCCCCAATCCCGTGCCCAGACCTGGGTGGCCGGGGCTGGAGCGCAGCGAAGCCCCGGGAAGTAGTACTTTTACAGTTTCTGAGCAACAGGCCGCCGAGCAAGAGGGTCGTCGCATCCAACGGGCGGTGTGCATCGTTTGGTTCTCCAGAATCGGCGGGGCGGGAATCGGCAGGGGCAGGCGGGCCCAGATACGCCAAGGCAGCCAAGGCACTGGTCCCGATCGTAGCCTGCGGCGTGTGGCAGAAGCAAGCGTTTCCCGGGCGCATCCGTCCTTTCTGTGCCTTGTGCGGTGCTCGCTCCGCCGGTTGCGGTGAAGCTCGTTCCCAGCGTCTCGTCGCCGGACAGGTTAGCGCCAGGGATCGCCACGGGGACGGCGGGCAATTTGGGTCATCTGGGAAGCTTAGCTTGGCAAACCTGCCCTTGCCCGGCGCGCGCGGCTCCACTATACTCCCGCCCCGAGTTGCTCTTCTGGAGGTTCCCTGCGCTGCGACCGCTCCCTGTGCGGCCGGACGGCGTGCTTGCCTGTCAGAGTTTGGCGTTTGGGGGTTGGAGCCTTACGCCGAGACATGCGCGCATGGTGCGCACATGTTTGAGGCAGGGGCGACGCATGCGTCGCCCCTACGACGGCTGGAGGCTGTGGTCTCATGTGCGTACGCATAGGACCGCAGGCGGCCTTGCCGGCGAGGGGAAAACATCCCCCCCCACACCGCGGCTCAGGCTGGCTCCCGGGGGCACGGCCCGCCGGCCGGCCGGCCACAGGCGCTAGGGCGGGTGGAGACGCCCCCCGGGCGGCCGCGGCACACCAGCTCGGGGGCCTTCAGTCGGGGAGAAATCCCCCAACAAGGGCGCAACTTCGCTGCTGACAAAGAGTTATTTTCCTTGAACTGACTACTGGGGGTTCTTACAATGGAATTTGGAGCTTATCTGGCTACCCTCTTCCTTGGGCCGGTCATGCGACCAGCACAGGCCAGCGCGAGGTGTTTCGGGATAAGCCCCCGGAGGCCCCTAGCTTCTCCAAACGTCCGGAAGACCCGTTCATCTGACAAGGGAATGTCATGAGAAGCACGACACTGGGTGCTCTGGTCGCGGTTGGGGTATTGACCGCCGGGCTTTGGGGGGCCGATAGTGCTCCGGTGCCGGGTCCGCTGCCTGCACCGCGGGCCGACGTGCAGATCGGGGCCGGCAACGAGTTGATCGCCCTGGGGGCCCCGGCAGGCGAGAACGGGCAGTTGCTGATTGTGGTTGATCCGAAGCAGCAGGTGGTAGCCGTTTATCACGTAGACAAACCCAGCGGTCGGGTTACGCTGCAGAGCGTGCGCAATATCCGCTGGGACCTGCAGCTTACGGAGTTCAACGCCGAGCGCCCCCTGCCGAACGAGATTCGCGCCCTGCTCGACGGGCAATAGACCGGGGCCGGCACTTGACGTTTCGTAACCTTGCAAAACCTTTAGCTTTCATCCTGATCATCCTGTAAGAACTTGTAAGAGTATTACTTCCCGGGGCTTCGCTTCGCTCCAGCCCCGG
>CAYXPN010000052.1:4560-21544 GCA_964467075.1 uncultured Planctomycetaceae bacterium | reverse complement strand
TGCTTTCGCGGAGCGAAAGGCGACTATCCACGCGAAATGGCCCGAAAACGGGCAGTGGCCCGTGAACGGTTACCGAAAAGGGAAACACAAAGGCGAGTTCAGACCATCGGCGACCGGGTGCGGCCTGCACACCGGGGACGCGACAGCTTGACTTCAGTCAGGCAGAAAAGCGGCGGATTATGACGCGGGCCGCAAATTGTGTCAATGCGGCACCTGGCTGGGCCAGGTGGACAAGTGGATAGATGGACGAGGGCAGGCGGCTCCGGCAAAGCGCATTCTCTGCTCAACCAGCAGCCCTTAGCGGCAATTCTCCGGTTCGCTGGCCGCGGCGAGGGGGCCCCGGGGACAGCTCGTTGACAATCGCGCGCCAGGCCATTAACCTAATGAGTACGGAGACTTATGTCAGGCTGCTCGCTCAAAAACCAACGCTAACGTAGTGGGTGGCTTCCTCCGCATGGGGGGTGGGTGCAAGCTTGTCTTTTCGTTAGAGTTTTGCCGTTTGAGCGTCCTTCACACCACGCCCGGGGGGCGACCGGGCAGCGGGATCGCTGGTCTTCTGTTGCCGGCAGGCGGGGCCATCAGTCCCGTGTTGCACCGCGGCGGGAACCATCAGGCAGGAGCCAACCATGGCCGCCAAGAGATCGCGTCGTGACTGGCCCGACATCCTCATTAGCCGGGGGGTCATCAGTCCCGAGCAGTTGGCCGAGGCCAAGCAGATGGCCGAGGAGTCGAGTCTCAAGCTGCCTGACGCGCTGAGCCGGCTGGGATATGCCACAGGCGAGGACGTGACCCGGGCCATGGCCGAACAGCATGGGCTGGACTACGTGAATCTGTCTGAGGTGACCATCCCCCCATCGGTGGTGGAGCTGGTGCCCGAGTCGGTCGCGCGCGAGAACGCCGTTTTGCCGCTGGCCGAGACCGACGGGGAGCTGCAGGTGATCGTCAGCGATCCGCTCGATTATGAGACGTTTGACAAGCTGCGATTCATTCTCAATCGCCAGGTGAGCATTGTGCTGGCCCCCCGGGAGGCGATCCTGGAGGCGATCAACCGCTACTACGGGCAGACGGTGGGTGAGAGTGCTGACTCGATGCTCCAGGAGTTTACGGACACGGCAATCGACTTCACCGAGACGGAGGAAGAAGCCGAACGGCTGCAAGAGGATTTAGAGGAGAGCAGCGCCCCGATCGTGCGTCTGGTGCATCTGCTGATCAGCGAGGCCGTGCAATTGCGCGCTTCAGACATCCACATCGAGCCGTTCGAGGACCGCATCCGGGTCCGTTACCGAATCGACGGGGTGCTGGTGGAGCGCGACAGCCCGCCGCGCCGTCTGCTGGGAGCGATTCTTTCCCGCGTCAAAATTCTCTCAAAACTGGACATTGCCGAGCGTCGGCGCATGCAGGACGGGCGGATCAAGGTCACGGTGGGCGAGAAGGAGCTGGACCTGCGGGTGAGCATCATCCCCACCAACCACGGGCAGTCCGCGGTGATGCGTCTTCTGGACAAGGACAGCATCAAGGTGGGGTTGCGCCAACTGGGCTTTGCGGAAGAGGACTACCAACGGTTCAAGAATCTCATCCAGCGGCCCAACGGGATTATCCTGGTGACCGGGCCGACAGGTTCGGGCAAGACGACCTCGCTGTACGCGGCACTGAACGAGCTGAACACACCCGACCGGAAGATCATCACCGCGGAGGACCCGGTGGAATACTACCTTCCGGGGGTAAACCAGGTCGAAATCCGCCACGACATCGGGCTGGATTTTGCCAGGGTGATCAGGGCCATGTTGCGTCAGGCCCCGAACATCATCCTGGTCGGCGAGATGCGAGACCTGGAGACGGCCGAGATGGGGATTCAGGCATCTTTGACGGGACACTTGGTTTTTAGTACACTACATACGAACGATGCGCCCAGTGCTATTACACGTCTGATCGACATGGGGGTCCCCTCCTATCTGGTGGCTAGCAGCGTGGTGGCCATCATGGCCCAGCGACTGGTGCGGGTCGTATGCCAGAAGTGCAAGCAGCCCTACAGCCCGTCCGAGGCGATCCTGGAGGGCGCGGGAATCAGACCCGAACAGGCGGCCAAGGCCCCCTTTGTGAGGGGGCGTGGGTGTGGGGCGTGTCAGGGAACCGGATATCGGGGCCGGCTGGGCATTTTCGAGCTGATGTTGTTGTCCCAGAAACTGCGGGAGCTGACCTTCAACCAAGTGCCCACCGAACAGTTGCGCCGCACGGCGATCGGCGAGGGCATGAGGACGCTGTACCAGGACGGGGTCGACAAGGTCCTTCGCGGCGTGACCACCATCGACGAGGTGCTGCGCGTGGCAAAGCGCTCCGAGATCGAATAGCGTCGGCGGCGCGCCGAGCGCCTCGGTTTGGGGGGTTCAGGACACGAAATCGCGCTGATTGTTTGAGCTTTGGGGCTTGTTGTCAATAATCGTAAGGGGCAGCGGGCCAGCAAGGGGCCCCTCGGGCCCACCAGGGAGCGTAGGGGGGGACAACCAGCCGGAGGTGTGCGCAAAGACCGGTCGGTGCTCACGCGGGCGGTTCCAGCCCGGGGCCGACCGGACCGGGACAGGGGTGCTGAAGCTGTCAGACCGGCACGGTCCGCTGCCGCAGGGAGGCGGGCGACGGCATCCGCTTCTCGGTTCACGGGGCTTGAAGATCGGCCGGTCAGCGTGCTTTGGCGAGCCGCACCCGGCACAAAGGGATTCGTTGGGTTTCAGGCGAGGACCTGGGTGTTCCGCGCGTGGCCTTCGGGTCTATCGATGTCTGTACTGTCCATGACCGGGGGATCGAGCCCGAACATCCTGAGGACCGGGTTCCCGTTGATCGCCCCGGGCTGATTGGCTGTGCAGGAGTCGACAAGGGGCGGCGGAGCAGTCACCGGGGAGCAGTTTGGGCCGCAGTCGCGCAAGGAGATAGGCGAAGGATGGGTGCAATCCTAATCGACAAGTTGTTGCAGACGACGATCAACCGCAAGGCCAGCGACCTTCACCTGACGGTCGGCCAGCCGCCGGTGTTGCGCATCGACGGCCACTTGCGCCGGCTGGAGACCAAGGTGCTGAAGCCGGAAGACACGGTGGCGCTGATGAAGGCCATCGCCCCGGAGCGCTGCCAGCAGGAATTACAGGAGGTCGGCGGCTCGGACTTCGGTTTCGCCTTCGGCGACCAGGCGCGGTTTCGCGTGTCGATATTCAAGCAGCGCGGAAACGTGGCCATGGTGCTGCGGCAAATCCCCAACCGCATGATGGATTTCCAGGAGCTGGGCACTCCGCCCGCACTGGTCAAACTCTGCGAGCGCCCCCGGGGGCTGATCCTGGTGACCGGACCGACGGGCTCAGGCAAGACCACCACGCTGGCGGCGATGATCGACTACATCAACGAGAACTTCGACCACCACATCATCACCATCGAAGACCCGATCGAGTTCTATCACAAGCACAAGATGTCCACGATCAACCAGCGCGAGCTGCACGTGGACGTGCCGAGCTTCGCCGAGGCGATTCGTCGCGGGCTGCGCCAGGACCCGGACGTGATCATGGTGGGCGAAATGCGCGACCTGGAGACGATCGAGACGGCGATCACCGCGGCGGAGACCGGCCACGTGGTGTTCGGCACGCTGCACACCACGGGCGCGCAGGGCACGGTGAACCGCATCATCGACGTGTTTCCCACCAACCAGCAGTCGCAAATCCGCACCCAGCTCTCCGTGGCGCTGATCGGCGTGCTGTCGCAGGCCTTGTTGCCCAAGATCGGCGGTGGGCGCGTGGCCGCCTACGAGATGCTGGTGGTCACTCCGGCGGTGGCCAACTTGATCCGCGAGGCCAAGGTGTTCCGCATCACTTCCACGATCCAGACGGGCCAGAAGCTGGGCATGCAGTTGCTCGACGACCACATGTTCCGCCTCTGGCGCCAGGGGGTGGTCGAGGAGAGCGACATTGTGTTGAAGGCCAACAATACCGACGAGATAAAGCTCAAGATCGCCCGCGCCAAGCGCGGCGTCCTGGAAGACGACGATGAGGCAAGGGGGCGCTTGGAGGAGACGGCCACTTGATATCGACCGGCCGGGCCACGGCCCAGCGGGCGCGGGCGAGCCGGCCCCCGCCGCGGCAGCCGGCCGGCGCCCGGATCGAGCGGGAACCCATCAGCGAGGGACGGCACAGCCATGGCGATTCGGCGCATCGGTCAAGTGATGGTGGACCTGGGCTTCATCAACGAGGAACAGGTGGAGATGCTGCTCGACGAGCAGCAGCAGCGCCCCGGCGAGCTGTTCGGCCAGATCGCCATGAGCATGGGACTGGTGACCGACGAGCAACTGGCCCAGGCCCTGGCCGAGCAGATGGGCATGGAGGTCATCACCCTGGGCGACATGGTGATTCCCGCGGAAGTGCTGGGCTACATCACCGAGCCCATGGCACAGCTCTACCGCATCATCCCGGTCAGCTTCGAGGACGGCACGCTCGCCGTGGCCATGTGCGATCCGCAGAAGCTCTCCACGATCGACGAGCTGCGGAGTTTCCTGGGGCTGAACATCCGCCCGGTGGTGGCCACCGAACGCGAGATCATCAAGGCCCTGGACCGCTACTATGCGGTGGGCGGCGAGAGCGTGGAGACGCTGATCGCGGGCATGGAGCAGGACGAGGAGCTGCTGCAGGCCGTGCAGAAGCTGGAGAAGGCCGGCACGCTGGACCTGACCAGCGTGGAAGCCCTGGCCGACAGCGCCCCGGTGCGCAAGCTGCTGAACATGGTCTTGCTGCTGGCCATCAAGGAGCATGCCAGCGACGTACACTTCGAGCCCTTTGAGAACGAGTTCAAAATCCGTATCCGCTCCGACGGCGTGCTCTACGAAATGGTCCCGCCCCCGCGCCACCTGGCGTTCGCCATCACCACGCGGATCAAGGTGATGGCCGACCTGGACATCGCCGAGCGGCGCCTGCCGCAGGACGGGCGCATCCGGCTCACGGTGGGCGGCCACCCGGTGGACCTGCGCATCAGCGTGCTGCCCACCATGTTCGGCGAGAGCGTGGTGATCCGCATCCTGGATCGCTCGGTGGTGATGCTCGACCTGAACATGATCGGCATGGACGCGCGCATTCTGTCGGCCTTCCGCGAGGTGATCCACAAGCCCAACGGCATCGTGCTGGTGACCGGACCGACGGGGTCGGGCAAGACCACCACGCTCTACGGCGCGCTGAACGAGCTGAACACGCTGGAGGACAAGCTGATCACCACCGAGGACCCGGTGGAGTACGACATCGACGGCATCGTGCAGATGCCCGTCGATCCGGCCATCGGCAACACCTTCGCCAATTGTCTGCGCTCCATCCTGCGCCAGGACCCGGACAAGATTCTGGTGGGCGAGATTCGAGACCTGGAGACGGGCGAGATCGCGGTCCAGGCGTCGCTCACGGGGCATATCGTCTTCAGCACGCTGCACACCAACGACGCGCCCGCCACGGTCACCCGGCTGCGCGACATGGGGGTGCCGGCGTTCCTGATCACTGCCACGCTCGAAGCCGTGCTGGCCCAGCGCCTGGTGCGCAGGATCTGCCGCGAATGCCGCGAGCAGGTGATGCCCGGCACCGAGTTGCTGGCCCAATTGGACCTCACGCCCGACGACGTGATCGGCCAGACGTTCTGGCGCGGGCGCGGGTGTCCGGCCTGCAACAACACGGGTTTCAAGGGGCGCACGGGGCTGTTCGAGTTCATGCCGATCACCGACGAGATCCGCGAGATCATCAACCGCAACGGCTCGACCGAGCAGATTCGCGACGCGGCCATGCGCACGGGAATGATCCCGTTGAGAGATTCCGGTTTGGAAAAGGTCTACTCCGGAGTGACCGCCATCGAAGAGGTCATCCGCGAGACGGTGGCCCAGTACTGACGTGCCTTGTGGAGGGCAAGCCCGCGGAAGGGAAGGGCCGAGTTTCGGAGGATTTGCCATGCCGACGTATCAATTCGAGGCGGTAGACGCCAACGGCCAGCAGTTGCAGGACGTGATCGAGGCGCCGAACGAAGAAGAGGCGCAGGCGACGATCCGGCAGATGGGCTACTACCTGACCAAGATCAGCGTCAAGAAGAGCCGCGCCACCGCCGCCGACAAGAAGGCCGCCAAGAAAAAAGGCAAAACCTTTGCCCTGGGAGGCGTCAACTCCAAGACCCTGACCACCTTCACCCGACAGCTCTCCATCCTGCAGGACGCCGGGCTGCCCGTGCTCCGCAGTCTGCGGATTCTCGAAGGTCAGTCCAAGCCGGGCACCTTCAAGAACTGCCTGATCGACGTTTGCGAGGAGATCGAAAGCGGGGCCACGCTCTCCGAAGCCATGTCCAAGGCGCCCAAGGCCTTCGATCGGCTGTATGTGAACATGATCAAGGCCGGCGAGGCGGGCGGGGCCCTGGAAGTGATCCTCCGCCGCCTGGCCGAGTTCCAGGAACGCTCCCAATCGCTCAAGCGCAAAGTCAAGGGCGCCCTGGTCTACCCGGTGGTGGTGGTCTTGTTCGCCGTGGGCATCCTGACGTTCATCATGTTGTGGATCGTGCCTTCGTTCCAGAAGATTTTCGCGGAATTCGACGCCGATCTGCCCACGATGACCAAAATCCTGATCGCCGTCTCCAACGCAATGTATTCGCGCTGGTACCTGCTGATCCTGATCCCGGTGGGTTTCTGGCTGTTTTTCAAGCTGGTGCGCAAGTTCGAAGGGGGGCGCGTCGGCTGGGACATCTTCACGCTGAAAATGCCCGTCTTCGGCCAGTTAGTCGAAAAGAACATCGTCGCCCGAACCACGCGCACCCTCGGCACCCTGGTGGCCAGCGGCGTGCCCATCCTCGAGGCCCTGAATATCGCCAAGGAGACCTCGGGCAACGCGGTGTTCGAGAGGCTCTATCAGAAGATTTACGAGGCAATCCGGGAAGGCGAGACGATCGCCGGCCCGATGAAGGAACACTCCCGGCTCTGGTTCCATCCCATGGCCTTGTTTTTCTGGTGCCTGTTCTTCACGCCGTTGGTCGGCGTGCTGGCGTACATGATGCGCATGAACGCCCGCGTGATGGACGACATGGTGGTCAACATGGTGGACGTGGGCGAGGAGACCGGCGAGCTGGACAAGATGCTCTACAAAGTCGCCGACAACTTCGATGAAGAGGTCAGTGTGCTCACCGAAAGCCTGATGAGCCTGATGGAACCGCTGTTGATCGTCGTGTTGGGCTGCATGGTGGGATTCATCGTGATTTCCTTGTTCCTGCCGCTGATCAGCCTGATCCAGAAGCTGTCCTGAAGAGCGCAAGAACGCCGGAGCGGATCGGTCCGCAGACATACCAAGCGAGCCACACACCGACTCAATCACTTTCAATCGGGAGCAATTGCCATGGACGTTCGGCCGCCAACTACCCGTCGCCGGGGTTTCACGCTGGTGGAAATGCTGGCCGTGGTGGTGATCATCGGCATCCTGGCCGGCCTGATTACCGCAGCCGCGGTGCAGGTCGTGGCCACGGCCAAGAGTGCGCGGATCGTGGTCGAAATCGGCAACCTCGACCTCGCCGTCAAAGCGTACAAGGAACGGTTCGGCGACTACCCGCCCGACTTCACCGACCCGGACGCGGTGCGCCGACACCTGGCCCGCGCATTTCCGCTCTGCCCGCCCGGCAACTACCCCAATCTCGGCAATCAAAATCCGTCCACCGCCCTGACGTTCTGGCTCGGCGGCATGCCCACCGGCAGCGGCGGCAGCCTGAACGGCTTCAGCGCCAACCCCCGCAATCCCTTCGACTTGAGCCCGAGTCGCATCGGCCCGTTCTTCGATTTCGATCCGGACCGCCTGATGGATGTGGGCGGCGCCGTGCAATACTACCCGCCGGGTGTGGCGCTGGGCAGCAGCGCGCGGGGCTATGCCCCTTATGTCTATTTCCGCGCCCGCTACAACCCAGCCACGCGCACCTACGGCTACGAAGGCCACCCGGGCTGGCCGGCCGTGGGGGTCCGCCCCGTGCGCGACACGCGCCGCACAGCGAACCAGAACCCCTGGGTCAATCCCGAGACGTTCCAGATTCGGTCCGCGGGGTTGGACGCCAAGTTCGGCCAGGGCGTGATGTTCCCTACCGGCGAAGACTACGACCAGGACGGCCGGCAATTCGACGATCTGGGCAATTTCGCCGAGGGTGTGTTCGAGGATGAGATGCCATGAGCCGCCGGTCCCACAGCTCGCCGCGCACGGCGTTTACGCTCGTCGAGATGTTGGTCACCGTCACGGTGATCGCCATCCTGGCGGGAATGGTGATGGGCGCGCTGAGGTTCGGGCGCCGCGAGGCGCGCGAGGCCCGCACCGCGGCCACCATCACCAAGCTCGACCGCATCATCATGCAGAAGTACGAATCGTACATGACCCGCCGCGTGCCCATTCGCATCCCGCCGCGCACCCCGCCCCAGCAGGCCGCGCAAATGCGCTTGCAGGCCCTCAGGGACCTGATGCGCATGGAAATGCCCGAGCGCTGGAACGATGTGCGTGGCGATCCGGTGAGCGGGATTCAGCGGCCCGCCCTTTCCGTCGCCTATTTCGCTTTGTTTCAAGACGCTTTGAGTCGCGCCGGTGAGGAGAAGGTCGGTCTGAACAGCCACGCCGAGTGCCTCTACCTGATCGTGATGACCGGCACCAGCTCGGCGCGCGAGCAGTTCAGCGAGAGCGAGATCGGTGATACGGACGGCGACGGACTGATGGAATTCCTCGACGGCTGGGGCAAGCCGATCTACTTCCTGCGCTGGGCCCCGGGATTCACATCCGAGTCGACCATCCAGAGCGGCGATCCGGTGAACGACCACGATCCGCTGGACGTGCGCAACGTGGACCCGCCGGCTTTTCGGCTGGTGCCGCTCATCTACTCGGGGGGCAACGACAACAGCAGGTACGACCCGATCACCGGCCAGAACGAGCACTACGACATCAACACCGGCCAGAACGTCCAGTTCAACGGCGACCCGTATGCAGACCCCAGCATCGGGGCCCCAATGGACAAACACGGCGACGGCATGAACCACTACGACAACATCACCAACCACGCCATCCGCTCGAACCGGCAGCAGCAGTAGCATGGTGCCTATTGTAGGCCAACCCGTGATTACGCGATTCCCTCGGCCGCCAGCCGCGCCGAGCCGGGGGGTTTACGCCACGTCGGCGCCGAGCCGGGGGGTTTATCCCCCCGGGTTTCGTGCCAGCCGCGCGGCGCGCGTGGTCGGCGATGTAAGAAGCTGTCAACGAATTGTTTCCCAAATTCGATGCCCAATCCCGGGTGGCCGGGGCTGGAGCGAAGCGAAGCCCCGGGAAGTAATACCTTTACAAGCTCTAAGCTTGCGCGCGGGTGATTCCCGCGGGATGAAACCCCGCGCACATGATTCCCGAGGGGATAAACCCCTCGGCTCGCGTGTTCGGTTCGCCGAGTCGCGTGTTCGGCCCGGCCCGTCGCATGCCGTAGCGGCACACCGCCGGGCGATCACGCTCATCGAGCTGCTGGTCGTGATCGCCATCATCGGCATCCTGGCGGCCTTTGCCCTGCGCGAGATGCGCATGGGTGTGGAAGAGCGCGCTATCCGCGAGGTGGCCCGGGCAGTGAACGTCTATCTCGGCTCGGCGCGCAATCGGGCCATGGAGATGGGTCGGTCCGCAGGCGTGGTCATCGAGCGCTCGCCGGTCAAACCGAACGCCGCCATCCAGGTCCGTCAGGTCGACTCACCTCCGCCCTATGCGGGCGACGTGCTCGATGCACGGATCATGCTGAACTCCGCGGGCTCGGGCAACTGGTCGGTCTCGTTCGCTCCTCCGGGGGCGGGCGATTCGTGGAACCGGCTGGTCAACCACGGCGACCTGCTGCAGCTCAACTATCAGGGCCCCTACTACGTGATCCAGATGGCGGACGCGAACAACAAGAGGACGATCCGGCTGGTCAACACCTTCGACTTGACCACCGGTCCGCGCTTGCCGCCGGACGTGCTCTCCGCGGGTTTGCCGTTCCAGGTGTTCCCCCGCCCGATCTCCGCGGGGGTCGCCCCGCTGAAGCTGTCGACCGACGCGGTGATCGACTTGCAGGCCTCCGGACTCGGTGATCCGGGCAGTGCGACCCTGTTCAGCGCCGAGCAGTCGGCAGGGGGCCCCATTTACATCATGTTTTCGCCCAACGGCGGGGTGGATCGGGTGTATGCGGGCGCATTCAATGCCCCGGTGACCCAGCCGATCTACCTGCTCGCCGGCCGGGGCGATCGCATCCCCGCCGGCACGGCGGACGACGGGCTGGCCAACTGGCAGGACGGGAACAACCTTTGGGTGACGGTCAATCCGCAGACGGGCCTGATCGTGACCAGTCCGGTGGCCATCGGGGAGAATGTCACGAATCTCGTGCAGGCCCGGGAGTTTGCCGCTGAGATCGTGGATGCGGGAGGCAGATAATGGCCCCTTGGGCTTTACACGCCGAAGTGCGGCAAGACCTGCGAGCCCGCCCGCGCTGCGATGCCACGCGCGGTGCGGCGTGTGGGCACCGCTCCCGGCGGGCCGCGGTTGCGCGCCGAAGGGTCCGCTGTGGCGTGAGCCTGATGGAGGTGTTGATCTCCATTTTCGTGCTCTCGGTGGGCCTCTTGGGGCTGGCCGCCTTGATCCCCGTGGGCAGCTATGCCTTGATGGAGACGGGCAAGGCGGACCGCGCCGGGGCGTGTGGGCGCGCGGCATTGCGCGAAGTGGAGGTCCGGCGACTGCTGGACCCGCAATTCTGGTCCGTTCCCAATGCGTCGCTCAATGGTACTGCAGTGGCCCTGGACCCGATAGGTGTCAACGCCGGGATGGGCAACTCCTTGGGGCTTGTGCCGCGGTTGACGTTCACTTGGATCACCCCCCAGTTGATCCAGGATGTCTTTTATTGGAAAGACGACTTGCAAGTCCACGTAGAAAAGGACCCCAACCTCCGCCCCCATTTGGCCTATTATCAGGCCGACGGCAGCATGGGCCCCGCTCCCACGCCCTACCCCGTCAGCGACGGCCACTATTCCTGGCTTTTGACCGTCACGCCCGCGACCGGCGACGTGCCCCTGCCGCTGGCCCAGCGCAGCTCTTACCGCGTCTCGGTGGCGGTCTGCTACCGTCGCGAACTCTCACCCCAGGGTGAACAGGTCGTCCAGGTCGGCCAGTTCCTCAGCCAGGGGCTGGGCGGCGGCAGCGTGCGCCTGGCAGACGCGGTGGACGTGAAAGAAAACCAGTGGATCATGCTCTGTGGCCAGCGCCCCAGCCCGACCGGCGGGGCGCGCACCGTCTGCCACTGGTATCGCGTGGTGATGACCAGCGAGGCGCCGCGCAGCTTGCTCACCCTGGCCGGGCCGGACTGGGACCCCAACTACCCGGCCACCGCGGTGATCATCAACTCGGTCATCGGCGTGTATTCGACCGTGGTGGAGCTGGACAACGACCCGCGGTGGATGAGGACGTACTGAGAGGAAGCGGAAAGCCGACTCCGGTAGCCACGCTCGCCAGAGCGTGGACCGGCAGGCGCGAACATCGGGCCACATTGTCCACCGTCTGGCGACGGTGGCTACGCTCTGGCGCCAAGGGCAAGGTGAGACATCAGGTGAGGAAACCTCCCATGCACCTTCGCAGCGGTCGAACCGGCCGTCGCCTGCGCCGCGGCGTGCTGTTGCTGGTCATCGTGGCCATGCTGGCCATGTTCGGCCTGGTGGCCATCACCTTTGTGGTCATCACGGCCCAGGCCATGCGCGCGGCCACCGCGGTCCAGCGCATCGACGAGTATCTCGACGATCCGCGCAAAGACCTCGACCAGGCGGCCGTGCAGCTCTTCCGGGGCACCAACAACGCGCAGTCGGTCGTCGGGCCACACTCGCTGCTGGAAGACCTCTACGGCGCATCTTCGGCCGTCGGCGTGATCACCGCGCTGGAGCCGCTCTGCGGCGGCCAGATCCTGGAGTTCCAGCCCGCCGCCGGCGACTTCCTCTACGAGCATGGCGAGCAGCGCGTCGGCTGCGTGCTCACCTTCGACATCCATGCCAACGGCATGCCCGGACCCGCCACCGGCCTGAGCACGCGCATCGTGGCCGTCCGACGCCCGGGCGACGGCACGGTGCGCGTCCAAATCCTCGCCCCGCCCGAGCTGTTGCCGAATGGCCAGACCCTGGGCGGCGGTCCGATCACCCAAATCCTTGCGGGCGGGCCCATCCGCTACCTGGTCAACGGGGTGCCCTTCAGCGGCACGGGTATCGGCTACAACCCGCAGAGCGGCAGCCTGGACTTGAACGACCAGGAGACGGGCCAGCCCTTGGCCCTGCTGCCCAACCCCACGGCGCTGGCTTTTCGCAGGTGGGTTTTCGGGGACGACGAGCTTCCGGGCACGGCCGACGACCGCAACCCCTTGGCCAACGAGGACTACGACGCGGCCGACTATCAGAACATGCTGCTGGCGGCCCAGGTGCCCAACGCTTTCATGGCCGGGCGCACGGTGCAGACGATCCCCTCGCTCCACCGCCCGGCGCTGGTCAACTACTTTCTCAAGAGCAATCCCAGCCTGGCCAACAACCCGCAGTTTGTGCGCCGGATCGTGCTGCGCCCGTTGAGGGCGTTGCACCCGAATTTCGACGGCAGCAATCCGGACTTCCACCCGGTCACTGGTCCGTGGGACGTGGACAACGACGGCGACGGGGTGCCGGACAGCGTGTGGGTGGACCTGGGGATGCCGGTGCGTGCTGCGCCGGACGGCCGGCTCTACAAGCCGCTGTTTGCCATCCTGTGCGTGGACCTGGACGGGCGGTTGAATCTGAATGCCCACGGCAACTTCTTCCAGACCCAACAGGAGTACTACATGCCGGGCGAGGTGGCCCACCTGCCCCTGACCAACGCCCAGCGGGCCGGCGAGTTCTGCTACGCCTTTACCGGCGAGACGGCGCTCAGACAGGTGCAACTGCCCCGGGGCCTGGGCACCGGTCCGGCGGAGATCAACCTCCAGCCGCTGTTCCAATACCCGGGCACGCCGGGCAACTACCTGCAACTGCTGCTCGGCGGCAACGGCACGCTGCAAGGGCGCCACGGCGAGAACCTGACGGGGACCGCCCAGCCGGGAGTGACCGGCATTGACGATCCCCTAAGCCGCAACCTGCACTACGACCTGCCCAACGACTACCGTAACGTCAATATCCCCGTGCAGTACAAGAGCCCGCCCGATCTGAAGGGACTCATGACCGTGGGCCTGGGGCGCCACGGCAACCCGCTTTGGACCAAGGTCGGTGCGTTGTGGCCCAATGCGGGCATCGACGACCCTTACGAGATCGACCTGGGGCCCAAGGCCGCTCGCGGACTGCGGTTCGGGCCGCGGGACAATCCTTTCAGCCCGGCCGAGCTGGAGCGCGTGCTGCGTCCCTTTGATCGCGACGTGGGCAGCCTGCCGCAGCGCTTGGTGCAGTTGGCCCCGGGGCTATTTCCTTCGCGCGACCAGAGCAGCGGCCAGGTGATCGATCCGCGGCGGCGCCTGATGGTCACTACCGAAAGCTGGGACCTGCCCTGCCCGAGCGTGGCCATGCCGGCCCACTTGCGACAGGATTTGCAGCAGCGGGCCGGCCGCAGCCGGCCAGTGCACATAAGCGACCTGCTGCTGGCCAAAGGGGTGCAGCGGGAGTATTGGCCCGCGCTCTTGCCGCCGGAGCTGCTCGCCGGGCTGAAGATGGACGTGAACCGGCCGTTCGGCGACGGCTACGACAACACGCAGTCGGGCTACGGGCGCGGAGTGGTCGATGAGCCGGCCAAGGTGGTGGCCGGCGGCGGCTTCCGCATCGACCCGAACTATCCCGGCGAAGTGACCCAGGACCGCACGCGGCAAATGGACCAGCAGAACCAGCCGCTCTCGGATATCCCCTTCGACCACGTGGCCGGCGTGGATGTGACCGGCGACCGGCAAGTGAACGAGGCCGACCGCGCCCTGGCGCGCCAGCTTTATGCGCGCTACTTGTACGTGCTGCTGATGCTCTTGAAAGACGACACCTACCGCCGGGATTTTCCTAACGAGCCGCAGCTTGAGCAGAACGAGGTGTATCGCCGCGAGCTGACCATCCGGCGCCTGGCCCAGTGGGCGGTCAACGCGGTGGATTTCCGCGACGCCGACGCGGTGATGACGCCTTTCGAATACGACACCGAGCCGTTTACCGATAACAACGGCGACGGCAATCCCTGGGACGTGGACGGCGTGGTAGGCGCGGGCAGCGCCGACGACAACCAGCCTTGGCGCCGCGTGGTCTGGGGTTGCGAGCGCCCCGAGCTGGTATTGACCGAAACGCTGGCCTTCCACGACCGCCGCGTGGTCGATTCGGCTTGGGACACAGGCCCCGGGAAAAAGCGCACCGACAAGACCAACGAAGACCCGCCGGCCCCCGGCGACGAAACCCTCGACCAGTCGCGCATCCCGCAGGGCTCCGCCTTCTTCGAGCTCTATTGCCCGCGCAATTCCGCCGACCCCAACGCACCGGCCGAGCTTTACACCTACGATACGCAGAACGGGCGCTGGTACCTGGACCTGTCGCGCCTGGCGCCGCCGGATGCACAGAACCGGCAATATCCGGTCTGGCGACTGGTCATTAGCGAAAGCCGGATCGAGGACGACCAGAACAACGTGCTGGCCCGGCTCAATGAATACCCGGAAAGCTCCCTGCCCGAGCCCGAGCAGTCTGTCGCTGAGCCCGATCTCAGCGGCAAGTTCACCATGCTGCACGAACCGGGTGAGGAACAGCGGCGCGAAAACGTGCAGATCGAGCGGATCGTGTGGTTCACCACCATGCAGCCCGGACCGCAGCACGTGGACGCCGACCGCACCTACTATCGCCGGGTCGGCATCGGCGGGCTGTATCCCGGCCAGTATGCGGTGGTCGGCCCCCGGGATGTGACGGTGGTGGGCGCGCGCAAGCCGGCCCAGCCGGGCACGCCGGTGGGCACGCCGGCCCCGCAGATGATCCGCCTGGTGCAGGGGCAGCCGCCGGGTATGAGTGTGGCCGACGTCAACGGCGCGACAAACAGCTACCCGAGCAACATCAAGCCGGTGGTGGGTATGGTCGTGGGCGGTCCTCCGCCGGCCACCTGGGCCCAGGCTGCCCAGACCGCCCCGCAAGGGATCGGCATCAGCATCTCCGAGCCGCTCTTCTCCGATGTGGACTACTATCCCGAGCCCACGCAAGAGAACGCCGAGATGGCCCAACGGGTCGGCCACCCGGTGCGCGACGCCTACGGCGACCTGGAAGAAAAGGACGAAGCCAAGGGACGCTTCAAGGACGACCCGCTCGACAGCCGCGACGGCATGCCGCTGGCCGAGGAAGGCATCCTGGGCACGGGCACGGTGCTCAACTACAAGACGGTGTTTCTCCAACGGCTGGCCAATCCCGTGCAGCCCTGGCACCCGGTGGAGAACCCCTATCTGACCGTGGACTGGCTGCCCATGGACTTGACCGTTTTCAACGGCGAAGACACGCAGCCCCAGGAATGGCCGCCGCAATGGGCGATCGACGAAGGGGTGGACGTGGGCCCCTGGGACCCGGACGACCCCACGCCCGGCGAGCCCTACGAAGTGCGGTTCGGCACGCGCCAGCGCGGTATGGCCAATGTGAACTTCAACCTCTGGGCCCAGGTGAGCGAGAGCCCCGAGGAAACGAACTCTCAGGGGAGTGCCGCAGGCCAGCCGCCCAACTTCCGCCACAACCTGCAGCACACAGTGGGGTTCCTGAACCAGTGGTATTGGGAGAACCCGCAAACGCCCTCCTGGTACACGGACACCATGGAGCACCTGGGCGATCCGCGCTATCCGTTCCCCTGGCTGGCGTGGAACGACCGGCCGTTCGTGAGCCAGTTGGAGCTGCTCATCGTACCGGCCAGCGATCCGCGCCGCCTCTTGAGCGAGTACGTGCCCGCCCCGCCCCAGCCCGACCCTTACAGCCAGTCGCACGAGCCCTATCCGCACCTGCTGGAGTTCTTCCTCTCGGGTGTCTCGGGCGGAGGGAGTCTGCGGGCCGGGGAGCTGCACCGCGTGCTGGAGTATCTGGGCGTGCCCTCGCCGTTTAGCTGCGCCCATCTTCAGTTCAACCCCCTGAATCAAAGCGTGCGCGATCCGGCCGATCTGCGCCATCGCTTCCATCCGCCCTTCCACCGCCTTTCGACCTATCGCGAGCCGGGACGGATCAACCTGAACACGATCTACAGCCGCGAAGTGTGGCAGGGGCTGATGAACTACTTCCCCGACATGAACACCGACCCGAACAGCCCGCGCTACTGGCAGTGGGACGAGTTCGTGCGCAGCCGGCGCGGATACCAGTCGGGCGCAGGGGGCGGGGGGGCCCAAATCCTCACCTTCGACGACCAGTATCCCTCCTTCTTCGCCAAGCCCTTCCGCTCCTATGCCGGGGCCGACTACGCGCCGCTGAGCCGGCTCAGGCCCACGCGCGAGGTGGAGTGTACGCTGCTGCGCTCGGATGCCGCGACGGGCAGCACGGGCAACAATCCGCTGTTTGCCTTCGACAACCAGAGCGCCCAGGAGCTCGTCGCGCCCTACAACGATCCGACCCGCAACGCCTGGTTCTACTTCCAGGGGCTCCAGCGCCTGGGCAACCTGGTCACCACGCGGAGCAACGTCTATGCGGTATGGATCACGGTGGGCTACTTCGAAGTGGAACCCAACCCCTTTACCAATCCGCCCGGCGGCGTGGACGAGGCACATCTCGACGGCTATGCCCTGGGGCAGGAGCTGGGCATCGACACCGGCCAGGTCCGGCGGCATCGGGCGTTCTATATCTTCGACCGTTCGATTCCCGTGGGGTTCTGGCGCGGACGGGACGTGAATGTGGAGAAAGCGATCCTCCTGCGACGATTCATCGAATAGCCGCCTGCCCGGCAGTTGCACGGCGCGCACGCCGTAGGGTGACCTGGAGGGACGCGGTCCCTCGCGTCCGTTGTGTTGCCAATTTGTTTCGGCCACG
>CAYXPN010000052.1:0-4460 GCA_964467075.1 uncultured Planctomycetaceae bacterium | reverse complement strand
CACGCCCGCTGTCCGGTTCGCCAAAATCCAGAAGCGCCTTCGCAAACTGAAGTCCAGCGGCCCGCGCAAGCCGCAGGGCTTGTCTCAAAAAAGGGATTTCCGGCCGTAGCCGCCGCCCGTAGCCACCGAAAGCCAGACGGCGGAGGAGCTGTTTGCGAGACGACGTCCGGCCCGGACGCTCCACGCTCTCACCGAGCGTGGCTACGATTGTCAACGCTCCACGCTCTCACCGAGCGTAGCTACCATGATCAGCGCACCACTTCATCTCCATCGTTGAACCGACCGCCACCGAGACCGAAGCGGCATGGGCTACCGAAACCTGGCCGAATGTGTGCGTGATCTGGAGGCGTCGGGCCAGTTGGTCCGCGTCGATCACCCCGTCGATGCCGACCTGGAAATCGCCGAAATCCAGCGGCGCCTGTTCCGTGCCGGCGGGCCGGCCGTGTTGTTCACTACCGTGCGCGGTTGCCGCTTTCCCATGCTGGCCAATCTTTACGGCTCCATGGAGCGGGTCCGCTACATGTTCCGCGATTCGCTCGAGGAGCTGCGCCGGCTGGTCACCCTGCAGGTCGATCCGGCCGACGCCGTGCGCCGTCCGCGCCTCTATTTGAAGGCCCCGCTGGCGGCCATGCACGCCCGGCCCCGCCAGGTGCGCAGCGGCCCCGTGCTGGCCAACGAGATCAAGCTCGACGAGTTGCCCCAGCTTCGCTCCTGGCCCGACGACGGCGGCGCCTACGTCACCCTGCCGCAGGTTTACACCGAGCACCCGGACGAGCCCGGCTTCGGGCGCTCGAACCTGGGGATGTATCGGGTGCAGCTCAGCGGCGGACAGTACCGGCCCAACGAAGAAGTGGGGCTCCACTATCAGCTCCATCGCGGCATCGCCGCCCATCATGCCGCGGCCATCCAGCAGCGCCACGTGCTGCGCGTGAACGTCTTTGTGGGCGGGCCGCCGGCCATGACCGTGGCCGCGGTCATGCCGCTGCCCGAGGGCGTGAGCGAACTGGCCTTTGCCGGCATCCTCGCACGCCGGCGCGTGCCCATGATCTGCCGGCCCGGCAAGCTGCCCATCTGTGCCGAGGCCGACTTCTGCCTGGTCGGCTATCTCGACCCGCGCCGCGTGCTGCCCGAGGGACCGTTCGGCGACCACCTGGGCTACTACAGCTTGGCCCACGACTTCCCGGTGATGCGCGTCGAGCACGTGTATCACCGGCCGGGTGCGATCTGGCCGTTCACCGTGGTCGGGCGCCCGCCCCAGGAAGACTCGATCTTCACCCGCTTGATCCACGAGCTGACCGGGCCGATCATCCCGCGCGTGGTGCCCGGCGTGCTGGCCGTCCACGCGGTGGAAGCCGCGGGCGTCCACCCGCTCTTGCTGGCCCTGGGCCACGAGCGCTATGTGCCCTATGCCGAGCGCCGGCGCCCGCGCGAGCTGTTGACCCTGGCCAATGCGCTTCTGGGCCAGGGGCAGCTTTCGCTGGCCAAATACCTGTGGATCGCCGCGGTGGAGGACGGCCCGCAACTCGATGTTTACGACGTGGCCGAGTTCTTCCGCCACGTGCTCCAGCGCGTGGATTGGCGCCGCGACCTGCACTTCCAGACCTGTACGACCATCGACACGCTCGACTACAGCAGCGGGCGGCTCCACGAAGGCTCCAAGCTGGTGGTCGCCGCGGCCGGCCCCCAGGTGCGCACCCTGCCGGTGGCCATGGACTCGCGCGTCCGGTTGCCCGAAGACTTGGGGTTCACTGAGCCGCGCGTGTTCCTGCCGGGGATCCTGGTGGTGCAGGGCCCGCCTTTTAAGGCGGAGAGCAATGGGCGCGACCGGATCGTGGACCGCTTCTGCACCGCTTATCGGCGCCAGGACGCCGTGAGCGGGTTTCCGCTGGTCGTGGTGGTGGACGATAGCCAGTTTGCGGCGCAGAACCTGGAGAACTTCCTCTGGGTCACGTTTACGCGCAGCAACCCGGCCACCGACATCTACGGCATCGAGGCGTTCTTTGCCGACAAGCACTGGGGCTGCTTCGGCTCGCTGGTGATCGACGCCAGGACCAAGCCCCACCACGCCCCGCGGCTGGTCGAGGACCCGGAGGTCACCCGGCGCGTGGATCAGTCGGCAGCCCCCGGCGGCCCGCTCCATGGGCTGATCTGACCGGCGCCCGCCAGGCCCGCCGCGCTTGTCAGGCGCGCGCGACCACCGTTTCGGGCGAATCAAACGCCCCGGGTGTCTGGCTACGCGAATCCCCCAGTGAAGACGAAAAACGCGGCCAACAGCACCCCGACCACAACGAGCACAAACACCCAGACGAGCACGCAGCACAAGGTAACCAGGATCGCACGGCCGAATGTGGTCGGCAGCAGCGCACTGAGCATAACGGCCATGACCAGGAAACTCATGGGTAGAGAGAAGAGTTGAGCGACCAGAGCCGCTTCCCTGGGGGATGCACCTCCTGCCGCGAGCCCGACTCCCACGACTGCACCGACCGTGAAGCCCACTACGATATTGACCAGCCAGGTGAGAAACACGATGCCTATTGCCTTGAGCAGCGAGGGCTGCGGCACCGCTCCCGGCGAACCTGCGCCGCCGGCCAGCTTGTTGTACAGGCTCACCGCGGCCCGCAAGATCATGGCAGGGATCACCAGAGCGACCAAGAGGGCCAGCAGCACAACCGGGATCATCACCAAAGGCACTGCCACCTGCTCTCCCATGTCGGCTCTCCTTCAGTTCGCGTAGAGACCGATCGCAAACCCGGCGCTGCGGGCACTGGGCCGTAGTATAGCTGCCCGTTAGAGACTCTCAACCGCGCCACCCATGGCCACTCAAACGTGTGGCCCACGACAGGGGGGGTGCAGCCGGCTCTTGCACGCTGTTTCGCGTCCGGTTGCCATTGACGGGCCGTGTGGTTCCACTACAATGCTCGGCCCGTAGATCGTGCGGTGGCGTGGTGCGCATAGTTTGCGCATTTTTCCCAGATTACGAATACGCGAGCCCCCGTAGGGTGCGTGCTTTGCGCGCACGCGACTGCTGTGTGGCTTGTTTGTGCGCCGTCTGGCTTTTGGCGGCTACAACGGCCGGGCCCTGGCGCCGGTTCTGAGCACGTGAGAGAGCACCTGAGAGACGCGATGACCGAAGCCGACCGTCCGCCCGAAAGCGATCCCCCTGGCGCTCAGGGTTCGCGAAGCGCCCCGCGGGGGCGCGACGACGACGAAACCCGCCTGGGCGGTGGCGCGGCCGTGGAAGCAGCAAGACGGGAGAAACTGCGCAAACTAGCCGATTTGGGAATGGACCCGTGGGGCGGACGCTTCGATGGCCGGCTGCCCATCGCCCAGATTCGGGCCATGGCAGACCAGCTCGACCAGGCGGACTCGCCGGAGAAGGCCGGCGCAGGCGCCCCCCGCGGTGGCGCCCAAACACCGCCCAGCCCAAAAGCGGCCCAAGCGGCCCCCGCCCAGAAACCGCCTGCTGAGCCGGGCCCCGAGGTGCGCGCCGCGGGGCGCATCATGTTGCAGCGCAAGACCGGCAAGCTGGTGTTCCTGGACCTGAAGGACTGGACCGGCCAGATCCAGGTGGCCGTGGGCCGCCGACAGGTGGGCGAAGAGGCGTGGGCCTTGGTCGAGTGTTTCGACCTGGGGGATCTGATCGGCGTGGACGGCCGGCTGGGACGCACCAGGACCGGCGAGCTGACGATTTTCGCTGAGGAGTTGCACTTTTTGACCAAGTCGCTCGAGCCCCCGCCGGCCAAGCACAAGGGGCTGCGCGACCCGGAATTGCGCCAGCGCATGCGCTACCTCGACCTGATCCACGGCGAGGGCGTGCTGGAGCGCTTCCTGCGGCGCACGCGCATCGTGGACTCGGTGCGCCGCACCTTGGTGGCCGAGGGCTTCGTCGAGGTCGAAGGGCCCACGCTGCACGCCATTGCCGGCGGGGCCGCGGCCCGGCCGTTTACCACCCACCACAACGCCCTGGACATCGACCTCTATCTGCGCATCGCCCTGGAGCTGCACCTGAAGCGCCTGCTGGTGGGCGGCATGGAGCGGGTCTTTGAGCTGGGGCGGGTGTATCGCAACGAGGGCATCAGCCCGCGCCACAACCCCGAGTTCACCATGCTCGAGGCCTACGCGGCCTACGGCGACTATCGGACCATGATGGACCTCTGCGAGAAGCTCGTGGTCGCCGCGGTGCGCGCCACCGATGAGCCGCTTGAGCTCGACTGGGGTGAGTCGCGGATCGACTTCACGCCGCCCTTCGCGCGAAAGACCTATGACGAGCTGTTCGCCGAACACACGGGCGTGGACCCGGGCGACGAGCGGGCGGTGGGCGCGTTTGCAGCGGGCGCGGGCCTGGAGATTGCGGGCAAGCACGCGGACGTGGTCAAGAATGAGGTGTTCGAGACGTGCGTCGAACCGCGGCTTGCCGGCCCGGTGTTCGTGCTCGACTATCCGGCCAGCATTTGCCCGTT
>CAYXPN010000051.1:18609-22017 GCA_964467075.1 uncultured Planctomycetaceae bacterium | reverse complement strand
TGCGCTGCACACGCGGTTTCCTTGACCACCCACAACGCATGGGCGTCGGGCCGCCTGGGCCAGAACTCGCCGCGCAGCGTGTCGATCGTGCCCAGGGCTTTGAGCGCATCGACCGGCACCTGGTGAATCGGCGGGCCCGGGCCGCCGGCCTCGGCTTCGATCTTGAGCCCCGCACGGTGGGCCGCCTCGACCGCCGCCTGGTAATACGCCTCGACCAGCACGTCGCCCAAGGTCTTGCGATAGTCGTAGAGAAACCGCTCGGTCGCCTCGGGGCTCTGCACCACGTGGCCGGCCAGCGCGGGTAAATAAGGCTTCAATTCGTACTGGCGGTGGCGCTCGAACAGCGCCGGCAACTCCGGCGTCCACAGCCGGCCGCGCACCTCGTAGCTGGGCAGGTACAGATGCGTCAGCGCCGAGCCGCGCAGCTCACCCAGGCGCCCTTGCAGGCGCGAAACCACATGGTCGATGAACGCACGTGTGGCGCGCGCATCAAAATGATCGGTCGCCAGCCCGTCCGATTGCGGACTGGGCACCTTGAGCCGCTCCCAGGTCGGCGCACAGACGAACCGCTGCAAGAGCCAGCGGCCGGCCGGCACCTGCCATTTCAGGCGCCCGTCCTTTCCCACCCGGCCGGTCAGGTCCTCCATCGCCTCGGGCTCTTCGAGCAAGAGCGGCGGCAGACCGGCCGACGACCAGCTTCCCGCGGGGCCCGACTTCTGGCCGTCGTGGACGTTGGCGCCCGTCCACTCGCGGTCGTGGCCCAGGGCCGAGGTGTAACGCACCAGGCGCGCCCCTTCGCGCGTGCGGTCTGCCTCGTGGGAGGCCGCCACATTCACCCCTCGCTCGTCGTACAGCTCGAACTCGCCTAGTTCCACGCGCTCGAACGCCGGATTGTGGCCCGACAGGATGCGCAAACGCACGTAGCGCGCCCGAGCCGGGGGCAGGGCGAACTGCTGGGCCCCGGCCGCCGGCTTGAGCGTTCCGCGCAGTATCTCCTGGAACGCCGCTTCGCTCGTGTCGGTGGTGGAAACCGCCAGGGAGAAGTCCCGGGCGAAAAGGTGCTGCGGGCCGTGCTTCGCAGGCTTTTCGCTGGGCGTGTTGTACAGCACGGCGCGGGCAAGCGTGCGCGGCACCGGCGGATCGAGACTGAAGACGAAATCGTGGCCCGGCAGACGCCGCTCGGCGCGCAGGGCCAGCACGGCGACGTTTTGCACGATCGGCGGCCCGGCTGGGGCGCCGCGCGGGTCCGATTCGCTCGGCGGGGTGGCTGCGGCGTTGTCTGGGTCCAATTCGGGCACCGGCGGCTGCGCCTGGGGCAATGACGGCTGCGGCAGCCGCGGCAGGGGCAGCACGTCGTCGAACTCGCGGGGGCCTGTCAGCTCCATTTCCGCGAGGTAGAGCCCCTTGCTGGCCTGCGCGGGCCGGACCCAAGCGCCCCCCATGTCCCAACTGCTGGAGACGGCCAGCTCCACCTCCATGTCCAGCTCGCCCGCCGCCTCGACGGCCGCGGCCAGGTTGTCGAGCCACTCATCGCTCAAGAAGGCCGGTCCCGCGGGCGGCTGGGCGCTGCTCGCCCCGCGCGCACCCATATCGAAAAGACACACGCCGCGAACACCTGCGCCGTGGAACGCGCGCAACTCCTTGGCCAGGTGCTCGCGGTTTGCGTAGCCGCTGAGCCAGAGCCAATAGACCCAGGGGCGCGCATCATGGGGCGGATTGCGGAAGCCGGCGGCCAGCGGCTCGGCATCTGCCTGCGGGGATTCTGCTGCGTGGGCTGCGCGTACGGATTCTGCTGCGTGGGCGGCGCGTACGGATTCTGCTGCGTGGGCTGCGCGCGTGGATTCGGGAAGCTGCGCTGTGCGATCGGCTCCCCGCACCGGGCCCCAGCACATGCCGCCAATCAACGCCGCCAGCAAGAGAAACGCTCGTCGGCTCGCTACCATGGCATGCTCCCGGCCAATGTGCGTTTGCAAAGACACGTAGGGTGGGTCAAGCCGGAGGCGCAGACCCACCAACTTCTTGCTTAGACACGTAGCGTGGGTCAAGCCGTAGGCGCAGACCCACCAACTTCTTGCCTTGCCGGTGGGTCTCGCTTCTTGCTCGACCCACCCGACGGACTGTAGCCGCCGAAAGCCAGGCGGCGGACGGAAGGTGTTCGCGCGTTGCGGCAGTCCACGCTCTGGCGAGCGTGGCGACCCGCAAGGCCGGGCGCGCAGGCCGGGCCGTCAACCGCCGATCTGGTGCATGGGCCGACCCGGGGCGGAGAAACTGCCGTCCTCGCCCCCGCGCGCCCGCTGCTTGGCACCGATTGCGGCGCGGATCAGCCCGGCGATCTCGTGGTCCCCACACTCGCTGCGCAGCAGCGCGCGCAGGTCCCAGCCCTGGGCGTCGAACAGGCAGTTGCGCACCTGGCCGTCCGCGGTCAGGCGCAGGCGGTTGCACTCCCCGCAGAACGGTTCGCTCACGGCCTCGACAATGCCCACTTCATCCCCGCCGTCGGCAAACCGATAGAGCCGGGCCGGCCCGCGGCTTGCACCATCCGAGCCGACCGGCTCGAGCGGGCCGAACTCCTGCTCCAGGCGCTCTCTGATCTCCGCCGCGGGCAAGACGCGCTCCGGGGTCCAGTTGCCCTGGCACGGCAGGGGCATGAATTCGATGAACCGCAAGAGCAGGTCGTTCTCCCGCGCAAAACGCACCAGCGGCACGAGTTCCTCTTCCGTCAGCCCGCGGATGGCCAGGGCGTTGAGCTTGATGCGCGTAAAGCCCGCCGCGCGCGCCGCGGCGATTCCGCGCAACACGGCCGGCAGGGCATTGCGCCGCGTGATCTGGTGGAATTTCGCGCAGTTGAGCGTATCCAGGCTGATGTTCAGGCGGCTGAGGCCCGCGGCTTTGAGTGCCCGGGCATGGCGGTCCAGCAGGATGGCGTTGGTGGTCATAGCCAGCTCGTCGATGCCGGGCACGCGGGCAAGCATGGCCACCAGCTTGGGCAACTGGCGGCGCACGAGCGGCTCGCCGCCGGTCAGTCGCACCTTGCGCACTCCCAGGGCGGCCAGGACGCGCACCACGCGCTCCAATTCCTCGAAGGAGAGCAGCTCCTCGGGCGGGCGCAGGACGAAGCCCGTGGCCGGCACACAATACTGGCAGCGCACGTTGCAGCGGTCGGTCACCGACAGGCGCAGCTCGGTATGGCGCCGGCCGAACCGGTCAACCAGCGGGGCACCGGATTGCAGGGAGGTGTCGGGCATCAGACAGACGTCTTTTTCTAACGCAGCGTTGGGGCCGCAGCCAAAATCGGAGGTCGGAAGTCGGAGGTCGGAGCGTGAAAGTCGCGCGGTGGCGAGCCGGGAGCGTCAGCTCCCGGTTCGCGTACAAGTTGGAAAGCGCGAACGCACTCGATCATCCTGCTGA
>CAYXPN010000051.1:0-18509 GCA_964467075.1 uncultured Planctomycetaceae bacterium | reverse complement strand
TCCTGTCATCCTGTCTCCCAGCCAAAGCGGAAAGCGGGAAGCCGAAGGGCAGCCCCTGATCATCCTCGTGATCCTGTCATCCTGTCTCCTTACCAAAGCCGAAAGCCGAGAGCGGAAGGCCAGGAGTCACCGTATCATCCTCGTGATCCTGTCATCCTGTCTCCCAGCCAAAGCGGAAAGCGGGAAGCCGAAGGGCAGCCCATCACCATCCTGCTCATCCTGTCATCCTGTCTCCCCAAAACATCCGGTAATCCCGTCCAAGTCGATCTGCGCAATCATGCGCCCGGCTGGGTGCCCGGGTGGACCCACTCGCAGGTGCCGTCGGCGAACTGTTCGTTTTTCCAGATGGGCACCACCTGCTTGATGCGGTCGATCAGCCACTGGCCGGCTTCAAACGCCTCGCGCCGGTGGGGCGAACTGACGGCAATGGCCACGCTCAACTGGCCCACCTCCATCCGGCCCAGCCGATGGACGATCGCACATTCACACAGGGCCCAGCGCTTGCGCGCCTCGGCGGCGAGCTGTTCGAGCTCCTTGCGGGCCATGTCGGCGTAGGATTCGTATTCCAGGGCCACGGTAGCCCGGCCGCGGCTCTCATGGCGCACCGTGCCCAGAAAGAGCACCACGGCGCCGGCCGCGGGCGAGGCCACGCGGTCGAGCACGGCCTGCGGGTCGATCGGCTGGTCGGTCAGTTGGATCATTGGTCCGGGCAGCCTTTGGGCTTGTAAACGTATTACTTCCCGGGGCTTCACTTCGTTCCAGCCCCGGCCACCCCGGATTACTTCCCGGGGCTTCACTTCGTTCCAGCCCCGGCCACCCCGTATTACTTCCCGGGGCTTCACTTCGTTCCAGCCCCGGCCACCCCGGATTACTTCCCGGGGCTTCACTTCGTTCCAGCCCCGGCCACCCCGGATCGGCACTCCGATTGGGCAAACCATTCGTTTACAGGTTCTTTGCGTCGAGCCCATGCCTTCCTGTTCAGCAAACGCAACTCCCACAATGCCCCCAGGGTTCCGCTGCGCCGCACGCTGCGCTTTCGTGTCGCGCCCTTTGAGGGCTGGGAACATCTTCAAATTCTACCCACCGCTGACCGGCGGGATACAGGCGATTTCGCAGTTCGGACGCACCGGGTCCTCGTCGCGGACATAAGCCGCATCCACGGCAAACATCACCTGCGGGAGCAGGTTTGCCAGCCTGGGAACCTCCCCGGCCAGTTGGCGGCGAAGCTCGCCGATGGTGGCCTCTTCGGGAAGCTGAAGCTCAATCTGTCCAGTGCCGGCCAGCTCCCGGGCCGCGGCAAACAGCAGGACGCGCACGTTCATGTCACGTAAAGCTCCTCTCCGGGAGTGGTCAACAGGCCGGCCAGCTCGGGCATCGCGCCGTAGGCCAGGGCCAGCAGCTTGATCGGGTGGATCGTGGGCTTGGTCGTGCCTTGTTCCATCTGGAGCTTGCAGGCGCTGCACTCGGTGGTGCCGGCCTGGCAGTCGGAGCGCCGAAGCTGGGCCACCAGGCGCCAGCCGGCGCGCAGGCTCGCCCGATAGTTCTTGCGCAGCAATCCAAAACCGCCGGCCATGCCCGAGCAGCCGGCCTCCACGTGGCGCACATGGAGTCCGGGGATCAGGCGCAGCAGGTTCAATCCCGGGTGGCCGGCCTCCAGCGCCTTCAGGTGGCAGGGCGTGTGATAGACCAGCGTGGCGCTGAGCGGCTGGAAGTTCAGTTGCAACCGGCCGCTGGTGTGCAGTTGCCAGAGGAAGGCGCAGGCCTCGGAGCTGTGTCGGGCCACGAGCCGGGCGTCGTCTTCGTCGATAAGCTGGGGATACTCCCGCTTCAAACACAGCGCCGCAGCCGGTTCCGTGGCCACCACGTGGTAGCCCTGGCGCACCGCTTCGGCCAGCACGCGCGCGTTGCGTCGGGCCAGCTCGCGCGCCCGGCCCAGTGCCCCGCAGGCGATCGCGCTCATACCGGCTTCGCGCTGCTGGGGCGGAACATAGACGGCCACACCGTTGCGCTCCAATACGGCCACCAGGGCCTCGGCAAGCTGGGGATCGAAGTAGTTGGCATACACATCCACGAAGTAGGCCACCTTGGGCGGGCTGTGGCGCGTGGGGCGCGTCAGGCGCCGGCGCCCGGCCCGGTGCAGGAAACTCCGCCGCGCCACGCGCGGCAGCTTGCGCCCCTGGGCGATTCCCAGGGTCTTTTCGATGAGCCACCGCATGAACCGATTGCCGATCGCCCAGTTGGCCGCGGGCCGAACCACCCCGCCCAACGCACCCACCAGGTCCAGTCGCGTCGTCACCCACTCGGCCAGGCGCAGCCCGTGGGCCGTCACATACGCCCCCTTGGCCTCGCGCATCAATCGCGGGATGTCCACGCGCAACGGGCACTCCAAGCGGCACATGTGGCAATGTACACACAGGTCCGCCACCCGCTTGAATTCGTCGCTCGTCAGGCGCCCCAGCGGCACTTGCCCGCTCAGGAAGCCCAGGATCAAATTCGCCTTGGCCCGCGGGGAGGCCTCCTCGCAGGGATTGCCGCGAAACAGCGGACACATGCGCAAATCCGCTTGCTGCGTGCGACACTCCCCGCAGCGGTTGCACACCGCGGCCACGTCGCCCACCGCATCCGGGTCCCAGTCGATCTGCAGCTCCACCAGGTCGCGCAGCGCAGCGGGCTGCTCTTGCTCCGCCACCTCTTGTTCCGGCGAAGGTCCGGCGGGCGCGGACTCCGCGCGCCCCCTCCCGCGCGCGCCCACCGGCGCCGGGCGCAGGTAGCGGGTCATCAGATCGCCCTGGCCGTCGACGATCTTGCCCGGGTTGAATATCCCCTGGGGATCGAAAAGCTGCTTGATGCTCCGGAAAACCTCGTACAGCGGCCCGGCCTCGCGGCGCACGAACTGCGTGCGGCTCAGCCCGCAGGCGTGCTCGCTGCCGATGGTCCCTCCGGCGTCGAACACTTCCTGGTACAGCTCGTCGGCCAGGCGGCGCATGCGCGCCACGTCGTCCGGCTGCCAGAGATCGAGAAACGGTTCGATGTGCAGCTCGCCCTGCCCGGCGTGGATCAACAGCGAACCGGTCACCTGGAGACGCTTGAGCACGTTCTGCACGCGCACCACAAACCCCGGCAGGCAGTCCGGCGGCACGGCCACGTCCTCGACCACCGGCACCGGACGCCGCGGCCCCTTGACCGGATACAGGGCGGGATGGGCCTTGCGGGCCAATTGCCAGAACAGCTCGCACTCCTGTTCGTCGAAGGTCTCGCGCAGGTCGAAAGCCGGTGTGTCCCGATGCTCCAGGCGCCTGACCAAATCCTGAAACCACCGGCGCACCTCGGCCAGGCTCTCGCCCTCTTGTTCGACCAGCACCGCCGCTTCGGTAGCCGGGGGAATCAACAGGTCAAAGCGCGGATCGGTCTCCCGCGCCAGGCTCACATAGCGGCGATCCACCACGTCGCACGCGGTCGGGCCCGCGCCGACGACCTCCAGTGCCGCGCGCACGGCCTGCTCCAAACTCTCAAACAACAAGAGCATGGCACCGCGACGGCCGGGCAGCGGCACGGTGGCCAGCGTGGCCTCGGTCATCAGCCCCAGCGTGCCCTCCGAACCGACCAGCAGGCGCGCCGCTTCCAGGTGCTCCCCCTCGATCACGTCGAACACGTTGTAGCCGCAATGCTTCAAGGGCGTCTTGGGCCGACACCGCTCGATCGTCTCTCTGGCCCCGGTAAGCAACTCCCCCAGGCGCCGGATCAGGTCGTCTTTGCGCGGGCTGGGGCGGGCCCCGGGAGCACGACTGAGCGGCTCGCGCCCCAGCTCCACCAGGCGCCCGTCGCCGAGCACCACCTGCACGCGGTCCACGTAGAGGCGTGCCGAGCCGTACTTCAGCCGGCGGCTGCCCGCGGCGTCCACGGCCAGCACGCCTCCGACGGTGGTCACGCTGCTGTTGGCCGGGTCGAGCGGGAGACGTCGCTTCTGATCGCGCAGTTGGGCGTTGAGCCGCTCCAGGGCCATACCCGTCTGCACGCGCACGCTCCCCTTTTCGATCTGGACCACCCGCCGCATGTAGCCCGAGAAGTCGACCACCAGCCCCGGCCCCAGGCTGCCGCCGGCCACCCCGCTGCCGGCGCCCCGGGCGTGGACGGGCAGCTCCTTTTCCGCGGCATACTGCACGCAGGCGACCACGTCGGCCACCGTGCGCGGGCGCACCACGACCAGCGGGCGAATCTCGTAGATGCTGCCGTCGCTGGCAAAGAGCTGCCGAAACACGTCGTGGCAAAAGACGTCTCCGGCGATCAGGCCGCGGAGGTCCTCCTGGATGCGTTCGCGTTGTGCTTCCAGCGGGGGCATGGATGGTTTACCGGTTTGTCTCTCCAGAGGGGTCGCCGGAATCCGAGCCGCGGGGGGAGGCCGAATCGGACTCGGCCGTCGAATCAGACGCGCCCAGCGCTCGGCGCGCCCGCTCTACTGCTCCGGCCGCCCAGGGCTCGTCGCCGTAAAGCTCCACCACCGCGCGATACACCGCCCGAAAGCGCTCCATCTGCTGCGCCTCGTCGGGTTGCTCGGGCTGCTCGGTACGCTCGGCCAACGCGGCGCGCAGCCGATCGGCCTGGTCGAGCCGGGCCAACACGGCCTGCAAGTCCTGCTGGTGCTGCTCGGCCAGACGCTCTTCGAGCGTCGCCAGCCTGCCGCGGGCCAGCTCGACACATACGGCCGTTCGCTCGCTCGCGCCCTCAGGACCCTGCGGGCCGGGCAACAGCTCGCCATACAACGCCACAATCGCCCGCAGCTCCTCCGCGCCCCGAGCAGGATCGACCTGGGCGGTGCGCAGGGCCCCCAGGTAGGCCCGTTCCACGGGCAGCATCTCCCGGGTTTCCTGCTCGGGGTCGGGTTCGCGCGCCTGGCGCTCGAAGCTGCGATCAACCTGGATCAGGCGGATTTCGCGGGCTCGCTCGCGCAGGCCCTCGGCGCGCGGATCGCCGGGAAATCGCTCGAGAAACGTCTGGATGTCACCCTCGGCCGCGAGCAGCTCGCCGGTCGAGCCGTCGAGCCGGGCGTCGATTCGACGGTATAGCTCGTCGGCCGACGGCGGCTTGAGGAAGTACCATCCCACCAGCCCCAGCACCGCCAAGCTCAGGATCAGCAGCCAGGTCTGCGCCGATCGCAGCGGCTGCGCAGTCCGCGGGCTCTCGGCCCGATCGAGCTCTTCTTCATGTACCGGCACAAACCGATCCTTGGCCGTCCCCGTGGAGGTGCCGCCCGCGGCCGGCTGCGTCAGCTCAGACGCCGGCCGGCTGTGCCCGCGACCGAACGCCGCGGTGGCCCTGGTCTCAAACAAATCGGCGCCGTCTTGACCGGGTTCGTCGGCCGGCGCGGACGCGGCTTCCACGGAATACGCCTGTTCGATCGCGGCCAAGCGCCGGTGCACCACGCCCGCAGCGGCCGGTCGCTGCCGAGGGTCCTTGTCCAGCAGTTCGGCGATGAGCCGGTCGAGCTCCTCGGGCAGGTCGCGCACCAGGGAGGCCAGCGGCTCGGGGTGTTCGAACCGCTGCTTGTGCAACATCTCGGGCAGCGAGCGCGCCCGGAACAGGGGTTTGCCGGAGAGCAGCACGTACATCAGCGCGCCCAGGCTGTAGAGGTCGGATGCGGGGCCCGCGGTTTGTCCCTCGGCCTGCTCGGGAGCCATGAACTCGGCCGTGCCCACCACGTTGCCGGGCACGGTCAAGCGGGTCTGGCCGAAGATGCGCGCGATGCCGAAGTCCGACAGCTTCACCTGACCGGCGGGGGCGAGCAGCAGGTTGCTGGGTTTGATGTCGCGGTGGATGATGCCGCGGTCGTGGGCGTGGCGCAGTGCCTGGCAGACCTGGACGGCGATCTGGACCACCTCGCGCCAGTCGAAGCGCCGGCCGCGGGCCAGCTCGGTCTCCAGGCTGTCGCCCTCGACCAGCTCCATGGCGTAGTAGAGCTGGCCGCCCTCTTCGCCGAAGCCCAGCAGCCGGACGATGTTGGGATGGTTCAGTTGGCGCAGCGTCTGGATTTCGGCCTCGAAGCGGGTGCGCAGCCCGTGCTCCGGAGCGGCCGCGGCCGCCACCAGCTTGACCGCCACGCGCTGGCCGGTGGGCCCTTCTTCCGCCTCATAGACCACGCCCATCCCCCCGCGGCCCAAAGGGCGCAAGACGCGGTACGGCCCGAGGCGTTCCGGATCCATGATCTGTGCCCTGGTCAAAACGACCGCATCCTCCTTGCTGGAAACGACCGTATCCTCCTTGCCGCAAACGGCCCCATCCTCCTTCTCTTGTCTTGCCGCAAGCTGCCCCATGTTCATCGTATCGCTTGTGCGGCGGCCGTTCCAGGGGCGGCGCGGACCAAGGTATTCCGGCACGATTGCATTTGGAGGGACGCGGTCCCTCGCGTCCGTGACCTGGCCGGCGAGCGGCCACGACGGAGCGTGGCCCTCCAAACAGGCCCGTTCCTGCGGGCTGCCTTGCCCAGCAGTGCAGTCCAGGGGTAGCATGGATGGCATGGAACAACGATCGGCACCGGGTGGCCCAGGTTGCTTGTCAACCTGGGCCGGCGCAGCCGGCAAGAGGTTCTTGTTTTCGGGTCTGGATCACCTTAGAACCTGTACAAGGAATTGCTTCCCGAATTCGATGCCCAAGCCCAGGTGGCCGGGGCTGGAGCGAAGCGAAGCCCCGGGAAGTAATACCTTTACAAGTGCTTAGGATTCGCCCGGCCGTCACTGCCACTTGCCGGGTGGCCCAGGTTGCTTGTCAACCTGGGCCGGCGCAGCCGGCAAGAGGTTCTGCTTCTGGAGCGTAGATCGCGTTGGAATTCGCCCGCACCAGTGATACTTCGCCTAATAGCGCGACCCCCCCCGCGTCTTGCACCCACCGATCATCCGTCTGCGCAATGGATCAGAGACACCCGTGGCAAGACTCTGCGGACTGCTGAACCTCGACAAACCGCCGGGCATGACCTCGCGCCGGGTGGTCGATCGCGCAGAGCGCCTGGTGCGCCCGGCCAAGGCGGGCCACGCCGGCACGCTCGACCCGCTGGCCACGGGCGTGCTGGTGGTTGCGGTGGGCGCGGCCACGCGGCTGATCGACTATGTGCAGCGCATGGCCAAAGAGTATCGAGCGACGTTCCTCTTGGCCCGCGAAAGCCCGACCGAGGACGTGGAGGGTGAAGTCCGACTGCTCGCCGACCCGCCCGTGCCCGACCGGCAGCAGATCATCCAAGCGGCCGCGCGGTTTGTGGGAACGATCCAGCAGGTGCCGCCGAGCTTCTCGGCCTTGAAGGTGGCGGGGCGCCGGGCCTATGAGCTGGCCCGGGAAGGGAAACCAGCGGCGCTGAAGCCCCGGCAGGTGAGCGTCCATCGCATCGACGTGCTGGCCTACGACTACCCCAGGCTCGAACTGGAGATCGAGTGCAGCCGGGGCACCTACGTGCGCTCCCTGGGGCGCGACTTGGCCGCCGCGCTGGGCACCGCCGCGGTCATGTCGGCCTTGCGGCGCACGGCCGTGGGCACGTTCCGGGCAAGCGACGCGCTGGGGTTGGACGAGCTTAACAAGGACAACATCGAGCAGCACATGCTGCCGCCCATTTGTGCGGTAGCGGCGCTGCCCCGCTTGCGCCTCTCCGCCAGCCAAACCGCGGCCGTGCGCAACGGGCAGACCATCGCCCGCCCGCAGGATTGCCCCGAGGCCGAGGAGTATGCCGCGGTGGACCCTGCCGGCCAACTGGTCGGCGTGTTGCGCCCGCGGGGCCAAGATCGGCTCCGTCCGGCCTGCAATCTGCCCGAGCCTTAGGCGCGCGGGGGCATGCCGTGAGAACACAAGTCACGAAAGCGCGAGAGGACGAAAACACGAAAGACAACGGCCAGGCGGCGAGGACCAAACGACAGGTCGTAGCGTGGGTCGTACGGTGGGTCGAGCCGAAGGCGACGCCCCACCAGTTGGCTCATGCCGGCGGGTGCCGCATTGCTGGTGGGTCTGCGCTGGCGCTTGACCCACCCTACGCGCTGTTTGCCTGCGCATGACGCACTGCTGGGCAAGCCAGCAGTGGCACCCGGCGCTGGCGCTTGACCCACCCTACGCGCTGTTTGCCTGCGCATGACGCACTGCTGGGCAAGCCAGCAGTGGCACCCGGGGCCCAAGGCACTGCTGCTGGCGGAGCAGTGGCAGACCGCATTCCCGGACATTCTCAGTCAACTCGTTGCCGCTGATTTAACTGCTACATCCGGCCTTTTCGTTTCTGCCGGCGCGATGCTTGAGAGCGACGCTGCCGACAAAACTATCTGAACGGGCACAGGCACGACCCAGCGGAGGTGCGTCCTGCGGGTTCTGCCTGCCGAAGCGGTCTGGTCTTCTGTGCTTTGTGCGGCAAGGCGACCGGAGCGCGCCCGGGTGAGTGGACGGAACCTCCAGAACCGGCCGATACTTATGTCGAGTCAGCAGGAATCGCGTTTCGGGCATGGAAGCACCACAGGTTCGCGGCCGGTACGACTTCTCTGCCGGTCGATGGCGGTTGCCGGTTTCCTTTCGCGCGCCGACATGCTCGAAGATCGCAACGTAAAAGCCGATTTGCTGGCCCTGGGGCTGCTGGCCTTGACCATCTTTCTGGCAGCTTCGCTGCTGAGTTTCCACCCGGCCGACCCGCCCAGCACACTCGTCCATCCGCCCGGCGCCGAGGTGCAGAACCTCTGCGGGCGTTCCGGGGCGGTGGTCGCCTGGGTGCTCTTCGAAGCACTGGGCGTGGGGGCCTATTACCTGCTGGCTTCGCTGGCTGCGCTGGACGTGGTGTTGCTCGCGCGGCGGCCGCTCGGTCAGCCCGTGCTGCGCGCGGCTGGCTGGCTCGTCTCGCTGGCGGGCATCTCCACGCTGGCAGCCATGGCGCTCGGGCCGCTGGGTCCCGGACCGGTAATCGGAGCAGGCGGCTATCTGGGGGCCACGGGCCGGGGGCTGCTGGAACCCTACTTCGCTCGCGTCGGCGCCTACATCTTCACGCTGAGCACGATCCTGGCCGGCCTGCTCCTCTGCAGCGACTACCTGGTGGTGCGCCTGGCCGCACTGGCAGCCCGGCCGGTGCTGGGTCTGGGCGGCGGCGTGGTCCACGTGCTGGCGGCCTACGGGCGCAAGCTCTGCCTGGAACCTGTCGTGCGCCCGGCGCTGGCCACGGGATCGTGTTCGGTCGAGGAAGCCGAAGGCCCTGAGCCGAGGATCGTGCGCCACGAAACCGACGAAGCGGGCAGCGAGCCGACCGACGCCGACGAACCGGACGCAGCGCACCGCCCCGAACAGGGCACGTCGTCGCGCTCGTCCGGCGGGTTCGCGTCGCTGCTGGGCGTGGCCCGCTCCCGGCGCCGCGAGCGCCGGCGCATGCTCGACGAGATCGAGGCGGCCGGCGCCGTGCTGGGCGACGAGATGGGCGACTACGAGCTGCCCAGCCTGGAGCTGCTCTTGCCCGGCGAGCCCTTCCGCTTCGAGCGCCACGAAAAGGAGGTGCGCCGCAAGGCCCGCATCCTGGAGCGCACCTTCGCCGACTTCGGTTTCCAGGTGCGCGTGGTGGAAATCCAGACCGGGCCGGTGATCGCCCAGTTCGAGGTGGAGCTGGAGGCGGGCCTGCGCCTGAGCAAGATCGCCTCGCTGGCCGACGACCTGGCCATCGCCCTGCGCGTGCCCACGGTGCGCATCGTGGCGCCCATTCCGGGCAAGAACACCGTGGGCATCGAGGTGCCCAACAACCAGCGCCAGCTCGTGCGCCTGCGCGAGGTGATCGAGCAGGGCGACGGCCAGTCCGCACGCATGCACATCCCCTTGTTCCTCGGCAAGGACGTGGCCGGCCATCCGCTGGCCATCGATCTGGCCACGCTGCCCCACCTGCTGATCGCCGGGCGCACGGGCACGGGCAAGAGCGTGTGTCTGAACTCGATCATCGCCTCGATCCTCATGACCCGGCGCCCGGACGAGGTGCGCCTGTTGCTCGTGGACCCCAAGATGGTCGAGCTGAGCCCCTACAAGAACCTGCCCCACCTGATGCACCCGGTGGTGACCGACATGCGCAAGGCCGAGGCCATCCTGGCCTGGGCCGTGGAGAAGATGGAGCAGCGCTACGAGCTCTTGGCCCGCGCCGGCGTGCGCCATCTGAGCGCCTACAACCAGTTGGGCGAAGAGGAGCTTTTGCGGCGCATCCAGCCGGCCGACGAGGCCGAGCGCGCCCAAATCCCGCTGCACATGCCCTACGTGGTCATCGTGGCCGACGAGCTGGCCGACCTGATGATGACCGCGGCCAAAGAGGTCGAGGCCCACATCATCCGCCTGGCCCAGAAGAGCCGCGCCGTGGGCATCCACCTGGTGCTGGCCACCCAGAAGCCCACCGTGGACGTGATCACCGGGCTGATCAAGTCCAATCTGCCGGCGCGGATTTCCTTCCAGGTGGCCAGCCGCACCGACAGCCGGGTGGTGCTCGACGAGATGGGAGCCGAGCGCCTCTTGGGCAACGGCGACATGCTGTTCCTCTGGCCGGGCACCAGCACGCTGATCCGCGGCCAGGGCACGTTCCTGAGCGACGACGAGATCAACCGCCTGATCGCCGCGGTGGCCACCTCCGAGCCGCAATTTGTCACCGAGCTGGTCGAGCTGAAGACCACCGACACTGCGGCCGAAGGCCCGCAACCCACCCAGCGCGACGAACTCTACCAGTCCGCCGCGGAGATCGTCATCCGCGAAGGGCGCGGCAGCGTGTCGCTGCTCCAGCGCACGCTGGGCATCGGCTACGGTCGGGCCGCGCGCCTGATCGACTTCATGGCCGAAGACGGCATTGTTGGGCCCTACAACGGCTCGCAGGCACGCGAGGTGCTGCTCAGCCTGGATCAATGGGAAGAGCGCCACTGCCAGCCCGCCCTCGCGGCGTCCGGCAGTCCGGCCCACCAGCAGGCCGGCGACGCACGCGCGCTGGTTGGCTCCGCGGCCGACCGCGGCCGGCTCCCGTTTGCCGGCACGGCGCTGGGTCCTGCGGGCGCTGGATTGGGCACGTCGAGCCCAGCGCCGGGCCGACCAGGGCCCAAAGCCTCGCTCGAAACCGAAGCCGGGCGCGCGGCCGCGCAAGACGAGCCCCCCTGGCCCGAAGACAGCGGCGAGGAGCCGACTGACCGCGGCGCTGCCCAAGAGATGGACGATCTGCATCCACGCGCCCGATCGGATCACAACCAGCGGCAAGCGGAAGGCGACCACTACGGCCAACCAGACGACGGAAACGACAACGAAGGGCAAGCAGAGTACGGCGACCAGGACGCAAACGACTGGGAAAGGGACGACGAACAGGGTTGGGAAGAGGAACACGAAGAGGAAGACTGGGAGGCGCAGGACGCTGAAGTAGCGGCCGGCGACGATGAGACGTATGATGAAGAAGAGGAGGAAGAAGACCAGGAGGAATACGACGAGTACGACGAGGAAGACCTGGACGAAGAATACGACGAGGATGAAAAGTACGACGACGAGCCGGACGACGAAGAGTACGACGAGGAAGATAAGGAATACGACGAAGACGAAGAAGAGGATTATTGAGCAGCGCGTTCTGCTGCTTGCCCGGCTCCCGGGAACGTGAAGAGATTCCCATGGAACAAACCCTGGTGCTGCTCAAACCCGATTGCCTCCAGCGGCGCCTGCTGGGCCGCATCCTCGCCCGGTTCGAGGACAAGGGCCTGAACATCGTGGCCATGAAGCTCATGCAGCTTTCGCGCGAGCAGGCCCGCCGCCATTACGCCGAACACCTCCAGCAGCCGTGGTATCCCGAGCTGGAACGGTTCATCACCAGCAGCCCGCTGGTGGCCTTGGTGCTCGAAGGCCCGGAAGCAATGCGCCTGGTGCGCGAGATGGTGGGCGATACCAGCGGGCTGAAGGCCCGGCCGGGCACGATCCGGGGCGACTTCGGCTCCAGCCAGCAGTTGAACCTCGTACACGCCTCGGATGGGCCCCAGACCGCGGCCCGCGAAATCCCCCTGTTCTTCGAGCCTGCTGAGCTTTACGCCTGGCAGCCGACCCTGGAACGCTGGCTGCGAACCGACCAGGAGCGGGCCGGCAGCGGACCCTGAGCCGGCAGGTTGTCTTCGGCCGGCGGCCCTCAGCGCAGACCAAGAACGTGTAAACGAGTTGTTTCCCCAATCCCATATTCGGGCCCGGGTGGCCGGGGCTCTCAGCGAAGCGAAGCCCCGGGAAGCAGTACCTTTACAAGTTCTAACCCCCAGGCACGGCACCAGCCCCCTCGACCCATGCCCGACCGTGTGTGGCCAGGTGGATTGCCTGAGCCGCAAACACGACAGGCTCGACAGCCGAGGCTTCTGCGCGGCCCTTCCGGCCATCCATGGCACCCCCGGTCACCCCTTCGCCGGATTGCGGTGGTGCACCCATGTGGGTATGTGTGGGCATGCGGGCACAAGGTTTGACAACCCACGGGCACGTCACATAGAATAGGGGCCGTATGAAGGCCGCCGAACGGATTGCTCTGGCCGGCCAGATACGGCAGACCGGGGGCGGGTTGGCCCAGACGTGCCAGATCGGGGCCTAGCCTGCCGGGCAAGCGGGCGTGGGTCGTTCGCCCGCGAGTGGGGCTATAGCGGGCGGTGGTCAGGCTGTCGGGCAGGTGGGCCGATGTCGTTTGCCCGCGCGTGGGGCTATAGCTCAGTTGGGAGAGCGGTTCGTTCGCAATGAACAGGTCGGGGGTTCGAGTCCCCCTAGCTCCACCTTTGGGGGTGCGTTTCTGTTAGTGCCAAGTGGCATTGTCCGGAGGAGACCGGGCCGATCGGCCGATTCCACCGAACGATCGGTGAACAGAGTGGATGACGAGGGCTTAGAGAGCTAGCACCAAGTGGTGCCGTTCGAGGACCGGGGGATTGCCTGGAACGACCCCTCGACTGCTTCCCGGCCTCTCTTCTGTGTGCGTTTGTGCGTCCGTCTCCTGGTGATCGCGCGGCTGATTGTCCGGTACAACCAGCAGGGGCTGCACAGGGTTCTGGCCTTTCTTCGCCCATTGGACTGCTACCGCTGTGACCCGTCTACGCTGCACATGCATCGGCGCCGGAAGCTCGCGCAGTCCTGACATCGGCAAGGAGACGAACCCACGCATCGGGCAGCCGACGTTGCCGCCGGAAAGCGGACAGACCATCCCTTGACCGGCCCCCTCTTGTTTCACGTGGGTCGAAATAGGTCGCTGGGATAGCCCCATGAAACACATCTTCATATCACACGCAGGCGCCGATTCTGGAATTGCGGCGCGGCTGTACGAAGACCTGAGGAACATGGGGCACGAAGTCAGAATCGACCTACACGAGTTGAAGCTCGGAGACGACCTGATTGACTTCATTAATGAGAGCATTAGCTGCGCCCACACGAACATCATCCTGTTTTCCGCTAGCACGGCTGATGCAAAGTGGCAGCAGGTGGAGGTGCACGCCGCTTGTTGGAATGAGTTGGAGCAGGCGGGTGGCAAGGTGATTGTTCTAAAGGTTGATGACACCCAATTGCCGCCCGTGCTTGGCCCAAAGGTCTTCGGATCGCTGAAGCTCGATTGTTACCGAAGCACTTTACGCAAATTGGCTGACGCCATTATTCCCAAGGAATCGGACACAACGCTCATGTGTGAGGCGTTTAGGGAAGGATCGAGGAACCCATTCTGGCGCGTTCGGGCTGAGTATTTCGAGGAGATGCCCGCCCTTTTGGCACAAGCCTTCTCTCCCCCGGATGCAGCGAAGATCGGAATTCTCGAAGAGATGAAGCCCTGTTTCCTTGAAGGCTCAAGAGGGACGGGGAAGACGATGCTCCTACTCTCGCTTCGCGCGAGGATTCTCTCGTCCCGCCCGATGCCGCGCAAGTCCTTAGATCAGCTGTTTGGCTTTTACGTCCGACTGGATAGGGGCGCCTACTGCAACGCGGGGATTCGTCCCGCGAACGAAGGGGATTTCTCGCGCCTTGACCGCAATCTGCTGGCACAACTGGCAGACACATTTTCACAGGAGTTCTTCCTGACGCTTCACGAGAGCTTGTTTTCCGAAGTTGCGCACTGCGTTCGCAAAGGCACACTGACGCTCGACGCATCCGCCGAATCACGACTCGTCCGTGACGTGAGTTCGGCCATATTCGGAACAGCAGCCGCACCGCCGGCGCAACTTGACGATCTCATGGGTACATTCTCCGAAATGCATCGCCAGCTTTCTGAGTTCATTCGGCGCAAGTTCATCTATTGTGAATCGGTGACTGTTCCTGTCGCATCGTTCGACTTGCCCTTGTTTAAAAGGGTTATTTCCCTTGTTAGGAAGGCGATACCGACGCTTGCCGGGACCCAGTTCGCACTATTACTGGACGAGTACGAGAATTTGTTCCCCTACCAGAAGACCGTTGTTAATGGAGTTATTAAACTTGGGCCACCGCATTTCTCTGTGAAGGTGGCGAGAAAAGTTGGGACCGAAGAGACTTCCAGCACAACAGTTGGCCAGGAGCTTCAAGAAACGCATGACTATAACCGCATTCCGTTGATCTATGCGGTGGAGGACGACGCCGACTTCTCTCGCTATCTCGCACTGCTTGAAAGAATCGTCACGAATCTCCTTTGTACTGAAGGGCTACCCGAAACGTCGCTTGATGATCTCCTGCCCCTCGGCGACCAGGAAGAAGTGGACCAGGAAGAACTCACACAGGAGATCCTCGATCTACTCAAGATGCGACGGGCTGATTTCGCTAAGCTACCCGAAAAAGAGCAACGAGAGAAGATCACATACTACCGTGAAGCCGGTGTGTATCGGATCCTGTATGGTCGCCCAGGAAGAAGAACCGCTAAGCGATTTGCAGGCTACCGGCAAGTGGCTTTCATTAGTTCTGGCGTCATTCGGTATTTCCAGGAAATCCTGGGCATGGCGTACCACCTGCAAGCGGCTTCTGGCGGCGATCCCCCATCAGTCATAGACCCAGAGAATCAGTCCCGCGCGGTCCACACAGTCTCTAGCCACAATCTGGCCACGCTGAGCCGCAACGTTGAAACGTACGGGGAACAGCTGAAGTACTTCCTACTCGACCTCGGTGATTGTCTTCGGCATAAGCTTCTGCACCACACAAGTGAACCGGAGGCGGGGCGGCTGTCGATCAAAGATCCACACTCGTTGAGGACTGACCAGTATGCGGCACTCGACGAGCTTCTAAACCTTGGCGTTCGGGAAGGCGTGTTTCAGACCGTTGGCGGTCGGCCCGGTATGCGGCCCAAGCATATCGACGATCCTCAGCCTGTTGAGTTCAACATCTCTAGGGTTTATGCGCCTGTGCTTCAGTTCAGTCCGCGACTCCGCTGGACAAGTTCAGTTAGCTGCTCTGAACTCTGTAGCCTGCTGGATGCGGGAGAACGCAGGAGCGCGAAGGCGAGATTGCTGAAGCGACTGGCCAAGGTCGACAAGGCAGATCCGCAGCGACGGCTGTTCGCGGAAGGAGAAGAGCAATGAAAGAGGAGTTTTCTTCCGATGGACTTCCAAACAACGGCCTGTTCTTCGTTTGTAGCAGCCATGAAGAACGTTGCTTGGGCATCGTTCGACAGTTTGCGGGTTGGCAGCCAGAACGTGCGGTTGTATTCCACTACGACGATCCCAATCCCAGGCGAGAGCGCAATCACAACGAGATGCTGTCGTTTTTGGGTGCTGCCCAGGCGACCGAGGAGATCCCATTCACGGAAAAGGACGCTGTGGGGAGTTTCCGTCGAAACCGAGAGCAATTGGGCAATATCTTACGAAATCACAGCGATGCGCCGGTTGTCGCTGATGTTTCGGTGTTCACGAAGCGTCACCTGCTGATGCTGCTCCGATGGCTCGATGACCAGGATTGCTGGAGTCGTCTTTGGCTTCTCTACAGTGAGCCCGAGGAATACGAGATCGAAAGTCGCCTCGCCCTGTCGTTCGGGATCTCGACAGTCGAGCACGTCCCGGGGTTCTCGGCATCGCCTGACCCAAGCCGACCGTTGCACGTTGCCATGTTCCTCGGCTACGAGGGGGATCGTGCATTTGCGACCCATGCCTTTCTTCAGCCTAGACGCACAACGCTTATTATCCCCTACCCGCCCTTTCGACCCGAGTGGAAGGGCCGAACAGAGGAGTTGAATCACAACTTGCTTGCCGTTGTGGGACATCAGGCGCTGGCGAAGGCGGATGCACTAGATCCGGAGTCTTCCTTTCGGATCTTGGACGCCGTGTTTGGCCCGCTGGAAGAACGAGGAGATACCTCTCGTGCCATTTGTCCGTTGGGGACAAAACCGCAGATCGTGGGCGCATACCTCTACCTTAGAAGCTCGATTGACCCACCAGCCGTGATCTACGCTGGCTCACTGCGGCATAACCACAGCTTCTACTCCCGTGGAGTTGGGAGAAGTTGGATAATCCATCGGCCAACATGACCACTCTACCAACACGTATCGACCGATACCCAGCGAAGATGATCTCGCACTTGGCATCGTCGCTCGTCAGCCGATATGCTGGCGGCGCAAAGCATTTACTAGACCCTTTCTGCGGCTCCGGGGCAATCGTGAAGGCAGGCGCCGATCGGAGCATTCCGGTAACAGGAGTAGACGTAAACCCGTTCGCGACGTTGTTGACCGGCGTAAAACTCGACGGGTTCGATCCGGGCCGAGCGAGGGAGCTGTGTGAGGCAATACTCTCTCAGTCGGCACATGGCGATCGTGATTATCCGATTCCATGGGATAACAAGGAATACTGGTTCACACCGGCCACACTGAGGAAATACGAACGAATACGCTTTGCGGCACGACAACTGAGATTGGTCAGGAGTGCGGCGGGACGAGCCGTCCTACTTGCACTAGGGCTGTCTGTACGGCGCTGCTCGCGAGCTGACCAACGAAGCCCGAAGCCATTCATTTCCAAGATGGCAGCCAGCGACCGCCGAGGGCGACACTTTGACCCGGCCGTGTGTATTCGTGAACTCTTGCAGGAACTAAGCGACCTTTATGGGAAGCGACGCCGTTGTACCGGCAGGGTATTCCACTTGGACATGAGAGGAGGCTCACGAAATATCAAACGAACGATTGGTGTGTGTTCTCACGTAATAACGTCACCGCCGTATATCAACGCTCAAGACTATTTCCGCAATTTCAAGCTTGAGCTATACATGCTGGAAGGAGTCCTTCCGTTTCGCGTCAACGACATCATGGGGCGGTTCATTGGTACGGAGCGCGGCCTCGACCGAAGAGTGATGATGGAGGCCGCTTCCCAGGAGCGGCGCGCTCTTGTCCCGCAGCTTGTGTCTCTGGAGAATCGCAGGCCCGCCCTAGCAGCTGTCGTCCATCGCTACCTCAATGACATGGATACAGCTTTCGGGGCCATCAAGGCAGTGCTTGAGCCCGGAGGCATCCTCGTCGTGGTCTGTGGAGACAATCTGATCGGCGGACAGCGCATATCCACATGGAGGATTCTCAACTCGATGTTGGAAAGACGAGGATTTGAGCTCTATGACTCGTTCGGCGACAAGATAAGGAACCGAGCGGTCGCCCCGAGCCGGTGCGGTCATAAGGGGCTCATTAAGCAGGAGATCATCTCCGCTTTTCGCCTCGGGTAGATGCCGGCCGTACGTTCGAGGAAGCGCAGTCCTACCGATGGGCTTCGACACTCCGGCTCTACCTGACGATCTGGTAGAATCCACGGCCGGAAACGAAGGTGATGAGCATTGACTACCTGTCGGCGAACACCACGCCTGCCGCGCCGTTCTGCGTGGCAATGATAGTGGAAGAGATGGTCGCTCCCGCCAAGGAGGCTGACAGCCTTCCTTGAACCGGAGGCAACTTGGACATTTGCAGCGGTGGGTATTGAATTCCCGGGCGGGCTAGGGCATAATCATGTGTTTTGGCGTGCCGCCATTTGGACATTCACCACCCGCACCGGCCGATTGCCGAGGTGGTTTGGGACGTCATGGCGAAAGTGCCGCAGGTGGGGGCAAAACGAGACGAATCTCCGGAACGCCGGGCCGATTCTCGGCGAGCGATGGTGGCGTTCCGGTGGTCATGGACACGCAGGAGCCGCGGAGGCCCTAATCACCCTCACAAGCCACCAAGAAGGAACCCCCAGATGCCGAGTTTTGAACGTCGCAGGGAGTTGAAGCGCCGCCGTCACCGACGCCGGAAAATCCAGCAGTTTCGCCGTAAGCTGGAAACGGCCACGGTCTCCGAACGCGCGGCCATTGCCGAAAAGGTGCGCAAGCTCACTCCCGGCGCCGAGGTGATCATCGAGGCCTGGGAGTTGGAGAAGCGTTAGGCCCTGTCTCAATAACGGGTCCCCGCCCGTAGCCGCCGTCGCCAGACGGTGGGGTGCGCCGGTTGTTCTCCCGCCTGTAGCCACCGCCAGCTACGCGCGTGCGTGCAAGCACGCACCCTACCACCTCCCGCCCGTAGCCGCCGTCGCCAGACGGTGGGGTGCGCCGGTTGTTCTCCCGCCTGTAGCCACCGCCAGCTACGCGCGTGCGTGCAAGCACGCACCCTACCACCT
>CAYXPN010000050.1:6474-22031 GCA_964467075.1 uncultured Planctomycetaceae bacterium | reverse complement strand
CCACCCTACAGCTCGACCCACCCTACAACTCGACCCACCCTACAGCCTCTTTCTCGCAGGATCGAAGCAGGGATACTCTGCGCAGTGCCGATGAAGATGACGGGCGGATCGAGGCGCATTTCCGGGGCCATCGGCAGGAACGGTGCAGTCGATGAGTGAACTCCACCGTTTGATCGGCCGCGAAGTTGAGATGGCGCAGATCGCCTGGGCCCTGCGACGACTGGTCGAGGAGCTTCGGCCCGAGGTGGTCGGCGCCTGCCAGGTGGCCTGCGCGGACGAGGCGGAATGGCCGTGTCTGGACGCGTTCCAGCGCTGGTTCGCCGGCGTGGAGCTGCCGGAGTGGAAGTCCGAATGGCGGTCGGCCATGCGCGTGGTGAATCTCGGCGCGCGTTACGAGCGCGGGCTGGCCCCTTTGGCTGAGCAGCATTTTGCGGCCGCGGCGCCGGGGCGCGGGTTGAAGCTGATGGTGGTGAAGATCAACTCCCACGTGGCCCTGCGCACGCTGCCCGACGGGCCGGACTTCGGCTGGCTGGAACGCTACGGCGAGCTGTCGGCCTGTTGCGGGGCCCTGGCCGCCATGTTGGAGGGCTCGAGTCTCCCGGGCGCCCGGGAGCTGGCAGACGCATTCACGCTGGGCGGGCGGGACCGCGCCGCGGTGCTGAGGAATCTGCGCCAGGTGCCGGTCGAAGAGCGGGCCCTGCGCGCGGCCGTGGTCAACGCGCTGCTGCAATCGCAGCGGGCCGCGGCGGACATCGCCGAGCATACGCCCGCCGGGCCCACGCTCTACCTGATCCTGCCTTGCCTGTCGATCAATCGCCCGGGACCAGACGGCGAAATCTTGCTGGGCCAGTGGGGCATCGATTACTCAGAGAAGAGACCGGAATCGAAGTACCAGGGCCTGGCCGACGAGCCGGCCGAGTACCGCGTCGGCTTCGAGAACGGACAACTGTGGCTCGCTGACGAGCAGTGGCCGGCCGGATGACGCGCGGGCGCCTTGGGCGGCGTGTGGGTGCGGAGCGGGGGCTCTTGCCCGAATCGCCGGTTCCACACCGGCGTAGCTGCTTGCCGAAGTGCGCGCCCTTTGCCGTGCCCGGCGCGGCTCGATGTCGAGCCGCCTGCTGAGCTGCCCCGGCCCCCGCGTGTTCTTCGTGGCTTCTCCGCGCTTCCCGGCGTGTCGGCCGGTAGGCGGCGCTGCGGTGCGTGCGGGGCGCGTTTGCGGTTGAGATGTTGTCGCTCGGCAACGTCGGTGAATCCCATTCTCAACACGCCCCGGGCCCGTCGAGGGCCGATTGCCGCCCTCACGGCTCGGCAAAGGCGTGGCACAGCGGAAGTTGGTTCGTCGTCTTTGCCCGCGGTGGTTTCCTGACATAGATTTGGGATGGCGGGGATTGTACTCGCCCATGCTTTTCTGGGCCGATTCGAACGGAGTGCGGCAGAAGACTTGCCGCGGGATGTGCCTGCCCGCGAGACGCGCTTCTGCGGCCCGCCTTCCAAGACCAGCACCAAGGCAACAACCGCGGCGACGCCCGTAACTGAGTAGCCTTGCACGATCCCCGGAGGGGATGCACGATCCCGGAGTCCCGCAAGGTTATTTGGAAACCGAAGCATTGGGACTGCCATAGGCGCACGGCTCGCATGTCGGGCCGTGGGCTGAGATCGAGTGGTGGTTTCGGCGTGGTTTTCACTGCCAGCCATGCGTCTCGATGGTGGTCTTTCCGGAGCAGGCCGCCGGAATGAAGGCATCACCTCCACGGTCGGCATGCAACGGCGTGGCCCTGCGGATCATCCTTCAGCCTGAACCAGGGTGGCAAGCACCCTTTGCGAGGGTCTGCACAGACGGAAGGCGCAACGTCCGGTGACGCCCGATACGTCCACATCGCCGATCGCCCCGATCGACTGGCAACGCGTCGAACGGACCGTAGGGGAACTCGGCAGCGCGTGCCAGGAGATGGAACGGTTTTGCGCCGAGGTGTTCGACGACCTGGGGACTTTGACCGGGGCCGTGGCGGCCCGGGCCGAATACCTTTCACAGGCGGCAGCGGAAGCGGACATTGCAGGCGGCGAACAGCCGGGGTCCGAAGAAACAGAACGCCTGGTGCGCGGCTTGTGCGAAGAGGTGACGGGGCGTTGGGAGAAGTTGTACGGCGCGCAGCAGGCCGCCAGCGCACAGCTCGAGGAGGTGGCCGGCCTGGGAGGACAGCTCACCGCGGTGTGCGAGCAGCTCCATACGCTCGGACACCAGGTCGCCGCGCTGGAACAGCAGGTGCGCGAACCCGCGGAGGCGCCCGACGAGAGCGATCGGAAAGGACAGCTCGAGAAGCAACTGGCCGAGCTGGCCCGGCGCCACGAGGCGCTCCGGCACGAGCGGGCCGAACTGGAAACCGAGCTCGAGGCGGTGCGCGTGCGCGCCGCGGAATTGTCCGAAGACCTGCGCGAGCAGAAGCAGCGAACCACCCAGCTCGAAACCGAGTGGTCGGCCGAGCTGCGACGCATGCGCCGGGCCCTGGAGATGAGCTTGTGGGAATCGACCGAGGGGGCGCCTGCCGCCGGCCGGGTCCGCAGCCAAAGCGGGTCCACTACCCAAAGCGGGTCCAGTGCCGGCGGCAGGCCCGGCGCGGAAGCAGGCGAGAAGACCGACGAGGTGAGCGACCCGGTGCTGGATTCGGTGATGGCCCAGTTCGAGCTGATCCAGCGCGACATGGCCCGGCGGCGGGCCAAGCAATAGTCTGCGCCCCAGACCCTGCGGCTCGCAAAGGGGTGCGGGCCCGGCCGAGGCGGACGCGCCGACGCCTGATGGGGCCGAACGAACGGGAAATGGACGAAACGGCGAGCGAACGGGAAACCGCGGCCATGCCGACTGCCTGCTACAGATTGATCCTTGCGGTCCTGGTGCTCGTCTGCGCGGGCGCGCTGGGGGCGGCCTGCTACAGCGGGCAGGGCCTGCCCGCGGCAACCGCGGCGGTCGGACTGTGTCTGGCGCTGTGGCGACTGGCCGCTCGGCGCCGCAGCTCAGCGGCGGGCTCGGCGCAAGCACGCACCGAGGCTCCCCGGCGCGAGCCTGCGCGGCCGCGTCCGGCACGCAAGCCGGTCGATCCGCACGACACCGAGGCGCTGGCCGAACAGATGCTCCAGCAGGGGCGCTACGCCCTGCTGCTGCGCCCGCAGATCGCCGCCAGGCTGGGCAAAGGGCTGTTTCGGTGTTGCCTGGAGGCGGTCAACGAACAGATGGCCCTGGTGCCGGACGGCGAAGTGGTGCTCGGGCGGATCGACGAAGTGCTGGGCGACGGGAAACTGACCGACGAGGAACTGGCCCAGAGCCGCAGCCGCGTGGTGTCCGTCCAGCGGTTCTTCCTGGACCGGTATCCGGTGACCAATCGGGAGTATTACGAATTCGTGGCCGCCGGCGGCTACGAGCAGATGGCCCTTTGGGATCCGGGGATCTGGCCCGCGGTGCTGGAATTTGTGGACCGCACCGCCCACCCGGGCCCGCGCTACTGGGAAGACGGCTGTTATCGAGAAGGCGACGAGAACCTGCCTGTGGTGGGCTTAAGCTGGTATGAAGCCGCGGCGTTTGCCCGCTGGGTGGGCAAGCGGCTGCCTACGGATGCGGAATGGGTCAAGGCGGGCTCCTGGCCGGTGCGCCTGTCGGCCGCGGCGCGCGGCCAGCGCTGCTATCCCTGGGGGGCGACCATGGATCGCCGGAAGGCGAATCTCTGGGGATCGGGGCCGGGAAGGGTGGTGTCGGTCTATGATTTCGCCGAGGGCGTGAGCGTGGGCGGAGTGTATCAGTTGATCGGCAACGTCTGGGAGTGGACCACCGGCACCTTCCGGCCCACGGACCATCCCCAGGGCGATCTGATCCTGCCGGGCCCGATGAAGAACATCCGCGGCGGGGCGTTCGACACCTATTTCGACAACCAGGCCACCTGTCAGTTCCACAGCGGCGAGAATCCCCTGCACCGGCGCCACAACATCGGTTTTCGTTGCGCCGTCGGCGTGTGTGATCTGGTCCTGGCACGCAGCGAGCCGGAGCAGCAGGAAGACCGGCCGGCACAGCCCGCAGAGGTGCCGGCATGACCAAGAGCATGATCCAACCGCTGGAAGCCTATCGGCTGGCACGCTATGCCGTGCCGATCCCCTGCTATGTCTGCGAGACGGACAACACCTACGACGCCGAATACTGCACGCATTGCGGCGCGCCGATGGCCCTGGCCCATCAGGCCAACAGCCAGAACATCCGCCCGCGCATGGTGGCCGTGATGGGTGCCAGCAGCGTGGGCAAGACGGTGTACTTGGGTATGTTGATGGACATGCTCTCCCGCCAGCCGCAGCGCATGCAACTGCTGGCCCGGGGGGCCTTTTCGATCACCTTGCAGCAAAACACGATCTCGGCCCTGGCTCGCTGCGAGTTCCCGGGCAAGACACCCAACGAGCCGGAGCGCTGGAACTGGGTCCACTGCCAGGTGCGCCGCCCGCGCCAACGCCGGCCCCTGGAGGTGATCATGCCCGACATGGCGGGCGAAGCGCTGCTGGAGGAAGTGGATCATCCCCACACCTACCGCGTGGTGCGCGCGTTTCTGGCCAAGTGCGTGGGGACTCTGTTGTTGATCGATGCGGAACGTCTGGTCGACGGAGGGCCGGAGCAGGAGCTGTTCGCCTTGAAGCTCTTGAGCTACCTGGGTGAACTGGTTGAGGGGCGCCGACGCAATGCGAAGCTGTACCCGGTGGCGTTGGTGTTGACCAAGGCCGACCGTTCCGAACAGTGCATGGACGATCCGACGGCCTTTGCGCGCGACCATGCCGCGGGATTGTGGCAGCATTGTCGCGAGCGTTTTTCCTGCCACCGGTTTTTCGCCGCGGCAGTGGCCGGCGCCTGCGCCGTGCGCGACACGCTCGAGGAAGGGCGCGTGCAAGTGCCCCTGCGCGTCGAGCCCCGAGGGATCATCGAGCCGTTTGAGTGGCTGGTGGAAAACCTCCCGCCTGAAAAGCGCGGCTAGCCCGGTTGCCTCACAAAGACCTCCGGTGTTCACGCAAGCGTTGGTTGCGCACCGGCTTGCCCACGCGTCACCCAAAGACACCACACTCCCCGGCGGCATGCCGTAACCTCCGGCATTGCCGATCCGCCGGCGGTCCGGAAGCCACCCCGGGGAGCATTCGAGCAGTTGATCTTTCGAGGAGGGACGTCCAGAGATGGCCCAGGTCGAACAAGCCGTCTTCACCTCGGCTCGAACCGATCGTTCGGCCGGCTACCAGTTGGTGGGCCGCAGTCCCGGTGTCTGCGAAGCCGACGCCCGCCAACTGGCCGTCTGGGGTCCCTCGCACGACGCGCTGCTGGAGCTGGGCGCGGAGGCCGGCAGCATCAATTTCCATCCCCTGCCCAGCGGCGCCTATTGCGTCTCGCGGACCTCGGCGGCCGGGTGGGAATACAGCGGCCGCGGGGGGCACCGGGTGTATACGCAGTGTTTGATCGTGCCGCCGCACGTGCTCGAACGTTTCTCCAACAATCCGTTCGCCGTCGTGCGCGCGGCCGTGGCCAGCGGGGCGATGCGGGTGTTTGATCGCGTTCCGCACCGGCTGGAGCCGGTCCGTCTGGTCGGCACCGCACTGCCGGTGGACCAGGAGCTGCTCGCCAAGCTGGCAGGCAACCCCGGCCCCCAAGCCATGGCAGCGCTGGTCCAGGCCGCGCGCGACGCGGAGTGCCTGGCCGTGGCTTCCCCGCTGCCGGCCGATACCCTGCTGGCCGGCTTGATCTCCTGCCTTCCGCCGGAATGCCGCCGCAGGTTCCCCCTCAGCACGGGCCTGAAGTTCTCTTCGCGGCGCCCGCTCCGTTTGGTGGCGCTTTCCGGCGACCGCACGGAGCAATTGTGGGTGGCTCATCAGTGCAACCTCACGGTGATTGATCTGGCGGATAGCCAGTCGCTCGACAACCTGCCGCTGGACGGCTGGTCCCAGTGGATTCGTCACGTGCTGGCCGGTCGGCGTATCAGCTTCCTCAGCCGGCAGCTCTCCAAGCGTCGTTTCGACCTGACGCTCGAAGACCTGCCGGCCCTGGGGCTGCAACTGCTCGAACAGCTCGAAGCCAGTGAACTGCACATCGAGGGCGATGTGAAGCCCGCTATGGACCTGACACACGCCCAAGTCTCCTCGGCTTCGCGCGCCGCAAGACAGCCGGCTCTTGCGCCCGATCGGACCGAACCCAGCCCACCGGCCGAACACCCTGACCACGCGGCGGAGCTTGACTCGTCGTGGCCCGACGAAGTGCCCGGCGAGGGCTTCGTGGATCGGCCGATCCTGGAGATGTCGGGCCACGGTCAGCCGACTGAAGACCAGTGCTCCGAGCCGGACCTCCCGCCGGATGCACGTGCGCTGATCGAAGGCTGGCCCGCCGAGCCCCCGGGGCCGGACCTGGGGGAAGACGCAGTCTCCCGCAAGGACCAGGGCCCGGGCAGTGAGGCTGACAGCGGCCCTGAGGCCCCCGGAGGGGCGGTCGACCAGCCGCAAGCCACGCCGGTCGGCGTCCAGGCCGACCTGAGCAACGATCAGGCAGTGGACGGCCAGCCCGATTTCCACCACCCGAGCAACAGCCGGGATGGCGGGACGGAGCTCCTCTCAGCGGAGGAGTCGCCCGCGGAGGTGCTCCCGGCCGACGGTCCGGCCGGGGTATGGCACAGCTCGGCCGCGGGCCAGCGCCGGGCCCATGCCGCGCACGCACCCGCGGCCGGCAGGGCCTCGGCGTGCGAAGTGGCGCGGCCTTCGGCGCGACTGGCGCCCGATTCGCCGGAAGTGCTCGGGCGCCTGGAGCAACTGGACGACGTGGTCTATGAGGCACTCGACGGGCAGGCGACCGCGCTGGAGGAGTTGGAGACGCTCTGGCCCGAGGTGCTGAGCGAGTTGGGCGACGAACTGGTGGCCGAGAGCCGCGAGCAGTACCTTCGCTACGCGCTACAGATCTGGGAGCGGACAGTCGGGCCGGACGGCCTGCGCAAGCCGGGCAAGGCGGCCCAGGCGCTGGACGTGTTGTGCGTGCTCTTCGGCGAATTCTGAGCCGGCGCACGCGCTGGTGCGCGCCCTGCGAGGCGGCCAACCGTTCGTAGTGACCGTACTTGTACGGTCCTTCACGGACCCGATGAATCGGGTCACTACGAGCGGCTGAGACTGTAGGGTGGGTCGAGCGATAGCGAGACCCACCGACAAGGCGACAAGATGGTGGGTCTGCGCCTACGGCTTGACCCACCCTACGCGCCTTGCCGCGGAATGAAACCGTAATCAGTCAGGAGCACCACGCAGAAAACAGGAGCACCGGCAGGGCCAGTGGCACCCATGTGCGCAACGGACCGCGGTCGCTGGGGGCGACGCTTAGTCGACCACCTTGTACACCGTGTCGTGCTCTCGGGCGTGGTCGGCCACCTTCAGCCCGATGGTATGGCCCGCCGTGGCCGTCTCGACCGGCTGGTTGTCGATCTGCATGGAATCGATCTGCTGGGTAAAGTCGCTGGTGTGGCCTTTGATGTGGATCGTATCACCTACACAGAGCGATTCGCCGGTGATCTCGATCGCGGCCACCCCGATCTTACCGAAATAGTGAGTCACCTTGCCGATTTCCACCTCTGCCATAGCAACCTCCTGGCACGCAGGCCGTGATTGGGCCAGTGTGTGACCGCTGCGCAGGTCGAGCCACGCCCCGCAGTCGCACTGGACCCGGTGTCCGAACTGAAACAAGGTCACGTCGAAACCTGCCCCGCACCGCGGACAGCAGATGGCCATGGGTGCAGGTCCCTTATTGACCCCTGGGAACCCGTTCGCGGGGACTGCCCCGATTTCCGCAGCCAAGCGGCGCGAAAATGGGCTCTCCTCCTCCCTCCGTCCGCCTGGCCCACCCTACGGGCGCGGCAGGCCGGGGCCGCCGGGTATTCCCGGTCCGCCCGGCATTCCACCGGCCGGCCCGGCACGCAGCGGCATGATGCCCATCGGCTGCAAGGCGCCGGCGAGCGGCTGGCCCGAGTTGAAGGCCGAGCGGTTCCACGGCACCACGTAGGCCGCCACCTTGCCGGTGGTGATCTCGGCCACATAGACCGCGGCCCGGGACGCTTCGACGCGTCCGCCGCCGCGCGGGAGGTCGCACAGCCCAGTGACCATCAGGAACTTCGGATTCTTGGTCGGGTCGATTTGCAGGTCTTGCAACACGTTGTAGCGATAGACCGCGCCGAACGTGCCCGGGCGCCGGCCGAGCACTGCGGCGGTGAGGTCCCCGGTGAGGAAATCGAGGAAGTAGATCGCCTCGACTTCCTGGTCCAGGAAACCCGTGGCAATCGCGTAGGTGTCCGCCCGATCCGTAGCCGTGGTGTGCAAGGGCGCCTGCGGCCAAAAGTTGCCGAGCACCAGTCCCAGCACCAGAAAGACCGCCGGCCAGACGAAACCGCCGGATCGCACAAAACGTCGCATGGGAACTCCTCCTTTGTATGACGATTCGAAACTCCAAAACGCCGCGATCGCTCGTCCCGGAATGGTCGCCTTCGCGCGCACGCGCCCGCGTGCGCGGCTCAGCCGGCCGACCAGGCCGCGTGGGGTTGGTCGAGGATTTCGGGGCTTACGTCCCGCTGGAGCCGGGCGACCGCTTCTTCCGCGGCAGCGACCGCCGCCGCGCCCACGTGGACCTCCACCTCGATGGTAAACGAACGGGACTGGCCGGGCTGGAGCACGGCCACGCGTCCCTGCCTCTTCTCAAACGACTTCGGGTTGGGGAAATTGATCCCCGGCTCCAGGCCGGTCACATATCCGTCGGCTGCCGACTGCCGGTTCTTCCAAAGGGAGAAGCACGGCAGCTCCCGCTTGTCGAACTTCAGGCTCACGGCCTGGTCGCCCGCCTGGTTGCGCAGCACCGTGCGCGTACATCCCCGCTCGTCCGCGGCCAGCTCGAAGAAGAACACGGCCTCGGCCGAGCCCGGTGTCTCCGGACCACAGACGTCCCAGTGGGCCGCGTCACCGGCGGCCACCTTGTCGCGCGGCGCCGCCTTGACGACCGGCAGGACGACCCTCGCCCCCGGCTCCAAGAGCGGCGGCCCGAAGTTGATGTGATAGAGCAGCTCCAGCTCGGCCGGCTCGTCCCAGGCGTTGGTCACCACGTCAGAGAGCGTCAATCCCGGCCGGCCGGCCGTGGTGCTGATCGTGGTGTGCATGCGCAGCTTGTTGCCGAACAGGCGGGCCTCCTCGACGACGCCCTCCACGCGGATTTCACCAGACTGGCCGTCCACGGTGACTTGCACCTTTCGGGCCGGGGTGTTGGCGATGCGCCCGTGCAGCGGGAAGAGCAAGCGACCGGCGCCGTCGAACTCGGGTGCCCCGTTGCTCTCCAGGCCGCAGCGGCAAAGCCATTCGTCGAAGCCGTCCAGCCAGCCGATGCCGCTGGGCTCCCACAAGCGCACGAACGAAGGGTGTACCGGGCCGCAGACCGGCGATCGCCAGCCGAGCTGCACCTGCCCGAGGCCGGCCCGCCAGATGCCCATGCCGCGGGTGGGCACCACCACGAAACGGAAGGAGCCGTTGTTCACCTCGACCACGTCCACTCCGCTGCGCAAGCCGCCCTGCAGCGTGCGCTTGGCCACGCAGTAGCCTTCGGCGGCACCGGCCACGTCAGCCGGACCGATCGTGAGCCTTTCCAGGTGAACGTCCTGCTCCAGATCAGTGAGCACCCACGTCTTGCTGGCCATGGTGACGAGCCCTACCTTCTGGCGAAGCGGCTTTGCCCCACGCGGGCCTGCCGGCAAGTCCCGTCGGCTCGGTGGGCTCGCCGGTGGGGAAGCGCAAGGGAATGAGGAAACCCTCCGGCGCGTCTCTGCCGAGGGATCGCTTGCGCCGGCCGGTTTGCCGGGCACCCCCCGCGATGTTACCAGCGTGGGCCTCGTGTGTCCCCCGGCACCGCTCGGCCGCCCGAAGGCACCGCGCCGAAAAGTCCCTCTACCCTTTACGTCGCCTATCAGTGTACGGTTTTTCCGTAAAAACTGAAAGGGGCGGGGGTTCCGGTTTGACCGGTCATTTTTGGGGAAAATCAGCCCCGGGCGGCCATCGACGGCGAGCTGTCGCCGGGCCAGCGGCATGAGCCGCCGGTTGGGGCAGCAATGGGCTTGCAAACCGCTTTGGCAACAGCGTGTGCGTACAAGCGCGCGCCCTACATACTCGAGAGCAGATTGGGCCCACAACAGCCGACCGCCACGCGGCACGGCTGGACAAGCCGACCAGGGCGTCTGGCCGCCCCCGACGAGCTTCAGCCACCTGCACCCGTTTCGATCTTCAGTCCCCTCCGCTGGGAGCGCACCTGGCCGCAGAGACGCAACTGATTGTCAGACAATCACTTATCGCCGAGCCGATCATTGCTCGTGCCTCGTTCAGGATTCAATTCGTGGAAGGATGATCGGCCGGGCCGGGGTTCTTTGCTAAAATGGTTATATGAGACTCCGCGTTTATGCAGACACATCGGTCCTGGGCGGCTGCGAGGATGAAGAGTTCCGCGAGCCTTCCCGACGCTTGCTCGACGCATTCCAGCGTGGCGAGCTGACCTTGGTGCTCTCGGACCTCACGATTCGAGAACTCGAGACCGCTCCCGATCAAGTGAGGAACGCAGTCGGGCGGGTGCCGAGCGCTTACGTCGAGGTGCTCGCCCTCTCGCCGGAGGCAGAGCATCTCGCCGCCGCCTACATTGCGGACGGCGCCGTGGGGGCCGGCATGCGTGCGGACGCGCTGCACATCGCCCTTGCTACGGTTGCTCGGGTCGATGTTCTCGTGAGCTGGAACTTCAAGCACATCGTGAACCTGAAGCGAATCCACGCATACAACGCGGTCAATCTCAAGAAAGGCTATCCCCTTCTCGAGATTCGAACTCCGCGGGAGGTGGCAGGCGATGAGTAAAGGCACGCCAAAAACGTTCGATTGCGTCCAAGCCATGCGCCAGGCCCGCGAGAGCCTCGGCGCGGAAATCGAGGGCATGAGCTACGATGATCTGGTCACTTGGCTTCGGCACCATCGCTACGCGGACCCCGTGCTTCAACGACTGGCGGAGAAGGCCGCCGAACAAGCCTCCGCGGCAAAGCGGCCTTCGGCCGCTCGCTGAGCGCCAAACCGTCGCGCCCCAGCATGACACCGCCGGGTGCGCGCGGATGCCGCGCTATCGCGCCGGGCTGTTCTCCCAGGTCACCTTGCCGTCGAGCGTGACCGTACAAGTGAAACGCTTGCCGCCCGCCTCGACCGCGAGCGTGCCCGACTGCCACTTCTGCTGAATCGGCGCATCCTGGCCCTCGGGCTGGTAGGTGTCCAGATGCGCCTGGTAATCCCAAGGCTGGCCGTCGCGCTCCATTTCGGGCAGGTCGTTCTCCGGATTGTGGCGCATGGCAAGCTGGCGCCCGTCGCTGCCTGTTAGTGTGACCGCGCCCTCGCCGAGCCGGCCGGTGTCCAGGCGGCTGCGCGTGCGCACGGCCTGCTGGAAGGCCTCGAAGCTTCGGTGCTCCGGCGCTTCGCCCACCTCCAGCGCAAAGCCCGCATAGTCCGGCCCACGCACTTCCGCACTGAAGAACTGCTCATCGCGATAGGTCACGGCCCGGGGGTTGGGTTTCGGTTTGCCCGTGCGCTTGTCCACCTGGCCGGTGGTCTGGGGCAACTCGTAGTCCTTCGGTGCCGAGAGCCGGATGGGCCGGATGGCCAGCCAGGTCTTCTCCAGCGCGACGAACCACACGTCGCGGTCCATCTTGCGGCGCGCGGTCTTGGGCACCTGGAAGTAGAAGGTGCGCGGGTCCTTCTCTGCCGGGCGCAGCCAGAGGACCAGGTTGCGATACTGCGCGATCTGGTCGCCGGGGTTCTTGACCGAGTGTCCGCCCAAGGGGCTGGTGTTGACCACCACAAAGTCCACGCCGCGCCGCGAGTTGAAGGCCATCATCTTGAAGATGCTCGGCGTCCAGGGCTCCATGGGCTCGCGCGATCGGGCCGTGCCCAACTGAAAACTGCGCCCGAAGAACGTGGTTTCCCAGTACTGCGGCGTGACCGGCTCCTCGGGCTCCCAGAGTTCATAGTAGGGCTTGGTGGCGTGCAGCTCCACGGGCCGGGCGAAATTCTTATGCGCCAGCTCGACCACCGCGGGCGGCGGACGATAGGCGCTGGTCACATGGTGTACGTCGTCGTAGTGGCCGCCGGGATTCTCGATCACGGTATCGCCGAAGTAGAGCCACAACGGCTGCACGGCCCCGCCGCTTAAGACCACGTTCGAGCCGCCGTAGTCGCGGTTGTTCGGCCCGCCGAACCCGCCCCGCCAGTATTTGACCGCCCCGGCCGCATAGAGCCAGTCAAGCGCGGCCTTGGCCAGTTGCTTGACCTCCGGGTCCTTGGCGAAGTCGTAGAGGTTGTGGTAGGGGGCCAGGGTGTGGCCGTGGTAGTTCTCGCTGTCCCATTCCATCATGCCCACGTGGTAGAGCATGCGCACATAGGCCAGGATGCGCTGCTTGTACAGGCGGCGCGTCTCTTCGTTGCCCGACAGCTCGGCCATCAGATACACCGAGGTGTCGCACATCGCGCGCAGGTTGTCGGTGCGCCGCACGTCGACCCACGAGCCCTTGGCGTCCGGGCCCCAGACGCCGCCCTTGCCGCCGGTGCCGTAGACCGGATGGGGGCGCCCGTAGGGGTCGCGCTCGGTCCAGATTCCCGCGGCCTTGCGGAATCGCTCGCGGTACTCGGCGGAGAGTGCATCGCCGAAGTAGAAGTATTTGCGCATCTGGCCCTTGAGCGTGAAACACCAGTAGAAGTCCACACCCAGGGTGTGACGGTGGTCGGCTTGTTGCACGTCGGGCGCCTCGAAGGCCGCGATGGCCCGCTCCTTGTCGCCCAAGAGAAAGGCCCACATCATCTGCGGATAGCCCGCCTTTTCGTTCTCGCCCCAGGAGTTGAACCCCAGCTTCTGCTCCGCCCAGTACCGCAGCGCGTGATCGACCCGCGCGGCGAAGCCGTTTTCCCAGTCCGCGGGCCAGGGGTTGTTCACTTTGGGGTCGGCCGGCGCCGGGTGCACCCGCAGCCGCCCCTGGTTGTCGCGCCAGGTCTTGTCCGCGGCGAAGGCCAGGCCGGGAACCAATAGACACACCAACATCACCCCCACCGTTCGAAAACACCTCATCGTCGTAACCTCGCTGGGAATGGAAAGGATTGCCAAGATGTCCAAATCATACTGCCAGATCATACGGCAGCAAGGTGCGTGGTGTCAAATTGGCACTCGCAAATCCGCCACACCCCAAGGGTGCGTGCTTGCACGCACGCAGGTCACTAACACGCGGCGAACGGCCGGTCGGACGGCGCCGACTCAAGGGCCGGTCGGACGGCGCGAGGGCGCAAGCAGGCTGGCACACACGCACCTGCCGGCATGTTATACTGTTGCTGTCGGCCGCGAACCTTCGGCGAGCCGGGCATGTCCACTTGGCGAGCCGGGAGCGTCAGCTCCCGGTTCGGGCGGAATCACCAATCACGTCGAACTACATGCCGACCGAACCGCCGGCTCACGGTAAGCGGCTCGCCGAAAGCGGGAGTCCCGTGCACTGTACAAACTACTGTGCTTGATACGCGCACGCTGCGCGCGTGTTTCGCCGCAAGACACCCACCAGCTCAATCAAAGGAGAACCACCATGCAACCTTCTGCCCGCCAACGCTTGTGGTGTGCCGCGGTCCTCGCCGGCAGCATGATGGTCCTTGCAGCGACTGCCCGAGCCGGTGAACCCGCCGGAGCGCCCACGGGTGAACCCGCCGGCGAACCGGCCGGGGCGGAAAAGGTCTACGACGCGCGCATCACCGGCCGGGAGGTTCTCACGCCCCCACCCGCGGCCGCGCCGCGCATCAACGCGCCCGAGGTTTATGGCTGCCGGCCCGGCCGGCCGCTGATCTACCGCATCCCCACGACCGGCGAGCGCCCCATGCGCTTCGCAGCCGAGGGATTGCCCGAGGGTGTCAAGCTCGATCCCGCCACGGGCATCCTCACGGGCACGACACCCGCGCGCCCGGGTGAATACCGCTTGGTGTTCACCGCGGCGAACAGCCACGGCAAGGACTCGGCCGCGTGGACCCTGGTGGTGGGAGAGACCCTGGCGCTCACGCCGCCCATGGGTTGGAACCACTGGTACACCCACTATCACCAGGTCACCGACAAGATCATCCGCCAGGCGGCCGACACCATGGTCTTAAGCGGCATGGCCGACGTGGGTTACAGTTATGTGTCGATCGACGACTGCTGGATGCGCATCGACCCGAAATACGTGCCCGAGGCCACCGACCCGGGGCGCCGCACTGCCAGCCGGGGGTTGAACGTCGAGATGAAGGTCGGCCCCACGCGCGACGCCGGCGGCCGCATCCTGCCCGCCCGCGACTTCCCGGACATGAAGGCCCTGACCCAGTACATCCACCACTACGGGCTGAAGGCCGGCATCTACACCTCGCCCGGCCCGCGCACCTGCCAGCGCTTCGAGGGCAGTTACGGCCACGAGGAACTCGATGCCCGAACGTTTGCCGAGTGGGGCTTCGATCTCTTGAAGTACGATTGGTGTTCCTACGGCCAGGTGGTCGGGCGCAATCCCTCGCTGGAGGAGATGCAGAAACCATATCGCCGGATGGGCCGCTTGCTGCAAGAGCAACCGCGCGACATCGTGCTCAACCTCTGCCAGTACGGCATGGGCGAGGTGTGGAAATGGGGCCAGGAGGTGGGCGGCCACTCGTGGCGCATCGGCGGCGATTTGGGCCATACGCTCACCAAGGGCGGCGTGTACAGAATCGCCCGAAAGACCATCGAGCTGCGTGCCCACAACGGCCCCGGCTCCTGGAACGACCCGGACTACGTGATCCTGGGCAACTGGCGCTCGCCGTTTGTGAAGACCGGGCCGCTGGTGCCGATCGAGCTGGCGCCCAACGCGCAATACAGCTACATGTCGCTGTGGTGCCTGATGGCCTGCCCGTTGTTTTTCTCCGGCGACATGGGCTCGCTCGACGAGTTTACGCGCAACATTCTCTGCAACCCGGAGATGATCGCTGTGAGCCAGGACCGGCTGGGCAAGTGCGGCGAAGGCGTGGAGATGACCGAGCAGCAATGGATCGTGGCCAAGCCGCTGGCCGACGGCTCGCTGGTGGTGGGCCTGTTCAATCTCGATGCGCAGGCCGACCGGCAAATCACCGTGGGCTTCTCGCAGTTGGGTCTTGACGGCCCGCGCCGCGCGCGCGACTTGTGGCGCGGGAAGGACTTGGGTATGACCGACGGCCGGCTCAGCGTGCTGGTCGGCCCGCACGGCTGCGCGGTGATCCGGCTCTCTGCGCCGTGATGCTGAATGACGACAGGATGGGCAGGATCGACGGAGGACGCGACAGGATAACAGGATGGACGCCCGCGGCTCGGGATTCGGAAAGCAACATCCGAGCCGTGGGGTTTATCCCCACGGGAGCCGCAGCGAACCGCGGAGAGCGACAGGATCGACAGGATCATAGGCAGACAGGATGACAGGATGCACAGGATGGAGGGAGCAGGAGACAGGATGACAGGATGCACGGGATGG
>CAYXPN010000050.1:0-6374 GCA_964467075.1 uncultured Planctomycetaceae bacterium | reverse complement strand
GACAGGATGACAGGATGCACGGGATGGAGGAAGAAGGAGACAGGATGACAGGATGCACGGGATGGAGGGAGCAGGAGACAGGATGACAGGATGGACAGGATGGACGGGATGGAGGGAGCAAAAGACAGGATGGACGGGATGGAGGGCACAATGTGTCCGGCAACCGACGTGCGCGCATGTCGTGACGCCGAAAGATCGCCTCAATCGTACCTGAAGAAGGAACCAGTCTGATGACCCGCCACAATCTGTCCCCCCTGGTGCTATCTGTGCTCCTCGGTTTGCTGCTGGTGCCCGGCAGTGCGCCCGTTCGGGCGGCCCAGGCCGAGAAACCCAACATGATCTTCATGCTGGCTGACGACCTGGCCATGGGCGACCTGGGCTGCTACGGCCAGAAGCTGATCCAGACGCCCCACATGGACCGCATGGCCGCCGAGGGCACGCGCTTCACCCAGGCCTATTGCGGCACGAGCGTCTGCGCCCCGTCGCGCGCCTCGCTGATGACCGGCCTCCACACCGGCCACTGCCCCATCCGCGCCAACCGCGAAATCCAGCCCGAGGGCCAGATGCCCTTGCCCGAGGGCACGGTCACCGTGGCCCAACTGCTCCACGAGGCCGCCTATGCCACCGCCTGCACGGGCAAGTGGGGCATGGGCATGTTCCACACCTCGGGCAGCCCGCTGAAGGTGGGCTTCGACCACTTCTTCGGCTACAACTGCCAGCGCCACGCCCACAGCTATTTCCCCAAGTATCTCTATCGCGGCGACCAGCGGTTCGAGCTCGCCCCCGGCACCTATGCGCAGGAATTGATCCAGCAGGACGTGGAGCGCTGGGTGCGCTCGGTCAAGGACCGCCCGTTTTTCCTCTTCTATGCGGCCACCCTGCCCCACGGGCGCTATGAGATCGACGACCTGGGCCAGTATGCCGATCGCGAAGGATGGACCCAATTGCAGAAGACCTATGCCGCCATGGTCACGCGCCTGGACAGCGATGTCGGACGCCTGCTCGGCCTGCTCGAAAAGCTGGATCTGGACCGCAAGACGCTGGTCATCCTGGCGGGCGATAACGGCTCGTCGTTCAGCCCCGGCTCCGAGATCGGGCGCATGTTCGACCAGACCATGGGCGGGCGCCTGCGCGGGTTCAAGCGCGGCATGTACGAGGGCGGTCTGCGCCAAGCGGCCATTGCGTGGTGGCCGGGGCGCGTGCCCGCGGGCCGGGTGTGCGACGAGCCCTGGGCCCTCTGGGACTTCCTGCCCACGGCCGTGGAGCTTTCCGGCGCCGGGCTGCCCGAGGGTTTCCAGCCCGACGGGCTCTCGCTGGTCTCCATGCTCACCGGCGGCCCGGCGCCCAAGCGGGAATACTTCTATTGGGAGCTGCACGAGGGACGCTCGATCCAGGCCGTGCGCTTCGGCCGGTGGAAGGCCGTGCGCAACGGGCCGTCGGCGCCCGTGGAACTCTACGACCTGAAGGCCGACCCGGGCGAGACGACCGACCTGGCGGCCGATCATCCGGAGGTGGTTGCCCGCGCCGAAGCCCTCATGCTCGCGGCGCGCACCGAAGACCCCAACTGGCCGCTGCGCGACCCGCGCGCGCCGAAGCCCGAGTAGGGTGGCTGCTTGCAGCCACGCGTTCGGAGCACCGGATGGCGGCTGGGAGGCAAGGCCTGACCGGTGTGGCACGCCCTTGGGAGCGCGTGGCTGATCTGGTGGCAAGTGTGCGGAAAGCGCGCCATCGGTAGGGGCGACGCATGCGTCGCCCCTACGGGATGGCTGCACCGCGCGGGACGCACCATGCCCATCGCTCAAGGGTTGGGCGTGCAATCCGGACGAGGCGGCGCCCCGTTGGAAACTGCGTGCGTGCAAGCACGCACCCTACACAAGTGCGCGGCGCGCGCCGGGGGCGAAGAAGCCGCGGTAGCGGCCCGCCGGGCGGTGTGTCTTGACGCCGCGCGCGACGCGCGCTAGGCTGGCGGCGTGCTTGCCGACGTATGCGTGACGCCGACGCGTGCTTTGCGTTGTCTGTGCAGCGCTTGGAGAAGGCGCAGGGCGCGCGCATCGAGGTCAAGATCGCGGTCACGCCGCGGGATCGAAAGCCTGAACGTGCGGGAGGATGCAGGATGAACCCGGGGATAGCAATTCCCAAGGAAGCACTGGCCGCTTTTTGCCGCGAGCGAGGTATCCGGCGGCTGGCCGTTTACGGCTCGGCGCTGCGGAGCGATTTCGGGCCGCAGAGCGACATCGATGTGCTGGTTGAATTCGAGCCCGACCGCATCCCGAGCCTTCTGGGCATCGCGCGCATGGAAAGGGAGTTGTCTGCGCTGTTTGGCGGGCGCAAGGTCGACATGCGCACGCCCGAGGATCTGAGCCGCTACTTTCGCCAAGTGGTGCTGGCCGAAGCGGAGGTGCAGTATGCAGCCGGATGACGTGATCCGGTTACGCCACATGCTGGACGCGGCCCGGCGGGCCATGGGCTTTGTCGAGCATCGTTCGCGCGACGAGCTGGATGACGATTGCCAGCTTGTTTCGGCTCACGGCTGCCCACGTCCGCGGATCGGAAGCCCCAAGGTGCGAGAGGTGGAGGGATGAATGCCAAAGTCCAACTGCCGCGCGAAGCCATTGCGCGGTTTTGCAGGATAGTGGCAGATCGTTGAGCTCTCGCTGTTCGGCTCCGTGCTGCGCGACGATTTCCGGCCGGACAGCGATGTGGACGTATTGGTTCGGTTCGCCCCGGACGCCGGGCACACGCTGTTTGATTTGGTTCGCATTGAGGAGGAGTTGCGCGCTTTGCTGGGCCGGGAAGTGGACCTGGTCGAGAAGTCGGCGATCGAGCGCAGCCGCAATTATCTGCGCCGCAAGGCCATCCTCGCAGCCGCGGAGGTCGTGTATGCGGGCTGACGACATCCTCCTGCTCGACATGCTGCTGGCGGCGCGCGAGGTTGTGGAAGCCTGCACATTGAGATCTACGTGATATCATGCCCAACGCTGACGGCAAGGACATCTACCGGGAGATAGTGGCAACCGCTGGGCGGAGGTTGGCGGCGTTGGCGGGATCCAACCCGCTCCGACGTTCGGTTCCGACATCGATGCTGAATGACGCCATCGAGCGAATTGAGAACCGTAGGCCGGGACAAGTCGCGCAAGCGACGATGTTCCGGCACCAGGAACGGACAGATCCGCGCCGGAACCACGCTGCGCTTGTTCCGGCCTACGGCTGCGCTCGTGTCCGTAGCCCGGCAATCCCCCGGCCACGACGGAGCGTGGCCCTCCACACACATCCGGCGCATGGCCGAGACCTGCTCTGAAGCATGGTCTAACCTCTTGACCGGCAAGCAGTTGCAGCGCAATCGCCTGCGCCTGCCCTGCACCCGGCACCACTTGACGCGGGGGGGTAGGGTTCCCTACGATAGGACGTTTTGGGCGCGCCTCGTTTCGGCTGCCCGGTGGCTTTGGGGCAAACGCGGCGGCACAGATCGGCCGCCCTTGGCGCCTGCTTTCTCAAATCGCGTTCAGTGCAACCATGAGCGAACCAACCCGTCCCCCACGCCGGCGTTCGCCGGGCCTTTCCGAAGCGCCTGCCGCGTCGCGGGATGACGCGCGCGAAGCGAACTGCCAAGTGGCCATTGTGGGCTTCGGCACGATCGGCTCGGGCGTGGCCCGCTTGTTGCTCGAACACCCCGAGCGCATTGCCCGGCACGCGGGCCGGCCGATCGAGCTGGTGCGCGTGGTGGACACGGATTTGCGACGTGCGCGCAACATCACCCTGCCGCCGGGCCTCTTGACCGACGACCTTTCGACCGTGCTGGACGATCCCCAGATTCGCGTGGTGGTGGAGCTGATCGGCGGGCTGGAGCCGGCGCGCACGATCGTGCTGCGCCTGTTGGAGGCGGGCAAGGACGTGATTACGGCCAACAAGGCGCTGCTGGCCGAGTACGGGCCGGAGCTGTTCGATCGGGCTCGGGAGCTGGGCCGGTCGATTTCGTTCGAGGCGGCCGTGGCCGGCGGCATTCCCATCATTGCGGCCATCAGCGAGTGCCTCACGGCCAACCAGGTCGAGTCGATCCACGCGATCCTCAACGGCACGAGCAACTACATCCTCACGCGCATGGAGGAGCAGGGCTCCGACTATGAGTCGGCAGTGGGCGAGGCGCAGCGCCTCGGCTATGCCGAGGCCGACCCGACGATGGACGTAGACGGCAGCGATGCGGCCCAGAAGCTGGCCATCCTGGCCCATCTGGCCTTCGGCGTCGAGGTCGACTGGCAGGAGATTCCGCGCGCCGGCATCGACTCGGTGGAGCTGGCCGACATCGTCTACGCGCGCGAGCTGGGCTATCGGATCAAGCTGCTGGCCGTGGGCGAGCTTTCGCCCCAGGGCGTGGAGCTGCACGTCTCGCCCACCCTGGTGCGCCACAGCACGCCGCTGGCCGAGGTGCGCGAGGCGTTCAACGCGATCCGCGTGGTGGGCGATGCGGTGGGGCGCGTGTTCTTCCACGGACTGGGGGCGGGACAAATGCCCACGGCCTCGGCCGTGGTGGCCGACCTGATCGACACGGTGGTGGGCCGGGCCGCGGTGACCTTTCGCACCCTGGACCTCTGGTCCCGGCAACGGCAGGCCAAGGTACGGCTGCGCGATCCGGCCACGGCACTGGCGCGCTTTTACCTGCGCTTCAACGTGACCGATCGGCCGGGCGTGTTGGCGGAGATCGCCGGCATCCTCGGCCAGCACAAGATTTCCATTGCCTCGGTCATCCAGCACGAGACCGAGGGCCAGGAGGACGGCGTGGTACCGCTGGTGATCATGACCCATGCCGCGGCCGAAGGGGCCATGGCCCGGGCCATGCAGGCCATCGACCAACTGCCGGTGGTCCATCCGCCGAGCGTGCGCATGCGCGTGCGCTCGTAGCAGCGGAGCCGACTGGGAAAAAGGTGACAGGCACCATTTGCCTTCAACGGCCCGCGACCAACCTGCGGTTGGTGCCCGGCTTCGCACAAATGGTGCCCGTCACCTTTTTCCGTACAAGGCCGTCCAGGCACCGCAAGACCGCGGCAACGACCAGAAACCCAACGGCAACAAACCATGAAATACGCCATCGTGATCCCCGACGGCTCCGCGGACGAGCCCCAAGAGGCCCTCGACGGGCGCACCCCGTTGCAGGCCGCGCGCGTGCCGGCCATGGACCGGCTGGCCGCCGCGGGCGTGGTGGGTCGGGCCGATTTCGTGCCCGCCGCGCTTCCGCCCGGCTCGGACGTGGCCAACCTGAACCTGTTCGGCTACGACGCCCGACAGCACTACACCGGCCGCGCCCCGCTGGAAGCCGCGGCCCAGGGCCTCGAGCTGGGGCCGGACGATTGGGCCGTGCGCTGCAACCTGGTGACGATCGAAGACCAGCAGATGCGCGATTTCACTGCGGGCCACATTTCCAGCCCCGAAGCCGCGGCGCTCATGACAACGCTGCAGGAGCAGCTTGGCGGCGAGGGCCTGGAATTCCACGCCGGCGTGAGCTATCGCAACCTGTTGCTGGTGCGCGCGGCGAGGGGTGCGGCGCCCTTCTCGGCCGACACGCGCACCACCCCGCCCCACGATCTGACCGACCAGTCGGTGCTCGACGCCTATCCGCGCGGGCCGGGCAGCGAGTGGCTCGTTGAGTTGATGAGCCGCAGCGTGGCCCTGTTCGCCGACCATCCGGTCAATGCGGCGCGTCGCGGGGAAGGAAAGTCGCCGGCCACGAACATCTGGCTCTGGGGGCTGGGGCGCAAACCAAACCTCGAGCCCTTCGACCGGCGCTACGGCGTGCGCGGGGCCATGATCACCGCGGTGGACCTCTTGCGCGGGCTGGCCGCGCTGGTGGGCTGGCCGCGGATCGAGGTGCGGGGCGCCACCGGATACACGGACACGGACTATGCGGCCAAGGGCCGTTACGCGGTCGAAGCGCTGGAACAGGCGGACCTGGTCTGTGTGCACGTGGAGGCCCCGGACGAAGCCGCCCACGAGGGCGACCTGTCCGCCAAGGTCGCAGCCATCGAGGCCATCGACCGGCACATCGTCGGCCCGCTCCACGAGGCGCTCGAGTCGCACGGCCGGTTTCGCATGTTGGTCACGCCCGACCATGCCACGCCGCTGCGCATCAAGACGCACGCCCACGGCTGGGTGCCGTTTGTGGCCGCGGGAGCGGACATTGCGCCGGACGCGGCCCGGGCGTATGATGAGCCGACCGGCGCGCAGTCGGCACTGGCGTTTGACGAGGGCTGGCGATTGATGGGGTGGTTTCTCGGCAAATCGTAAGCCGAGGAGCAAACCGGCGAGCCGGCGGGTTTATCCCGCCGGGTGGCACGGCACCGCCGAGAATGGTTGAATCGCGCCGAAAACCGGCGAGTAAGCCG
>CAYXPN010000049.1:3256-22779 GCA_964467075.1 uncultured Planctomycetaceae bacterium | reverse complement strand
CGCGATACCACACACTCAAGCGCAGCGCTGAGTCTCCAGATGGCTGAAGAGTTACGAACTTGTAAGGGTATTACTTCCCGGGGCTTCGCTCCGCCGTGAGCCCCGGCCACCCGGGCCTGGGCACGGGATCAGGGAAACAACTCCTTTACAAGTTCTCAGGTTTCCAGCCCGCTTCGGACGCCGGGCGGCGCCGAACGGCTCCGCACGCAAGACAGAGGCCGCAAGGGACTGCCATGCAACAATTCGAGGGAATCGCCGTCTCACCAGGCGTGGCCATCGGTGAAGCGCTGGTGATGGACAGCGAGGGCTTTCGCATCCCTCGGCGGTTTGTGGCGCGCGACGCCGTGGAGGAAGAGCTGGACCGGCTCGAAAACGCCATCGCCGCGGCCGGCGAGGAAATCGCGCGCAAGCGCGACGCGGTCTCGCACGAGTTGGGCGAAAAATACGGTGCCATCTTCGACGCCCATCTGCAGATGCTCCAGGACTCGCGACTCCGCCGCGAACTGGAGGAGATGATCCGCCAGCGCCACTATTCGCCCGAGTATGCCGTCAGCCGCACCTTGCGCCGCTACGCCCAGGTCTTCCAACGCCTCGAAAGCCCGTATCTGGCGGAGCGGGCCACCGACATCTTCGACATCGAAAGACGACTGCTCCGCCACCTGCTGGGCAGGCGGCGCCAGCGGGTCTCGGAACTCACCTCGCCCGTGCTGGTGCTGGCGCACAACCTCACGCCCAGCGAGACCGCCAATTTCGACCGGCGCTTCGTGCGCGGATTCGCCACGGAAGTCGGCGGGCTGGGCAGCCATACGGCCATCGTGGCCGAGGCCCTGGAAATCCCGGCCGTGGTGGGCATCGGCCCCTTCCTGACCGAGGTCTCCGGCGGCGAGCAGGTGATCATCGACGGGGACAAGGGCCTGGTCATCCTGCGCCCGGACGAGGAGACCCTGGCCCGCTATCGTCACGAGCTGGCCGAAGCCCGCTCGCTGGCCGCACGCCTGGCCACGCTGCGCGACCTGCCGGCGCAAACCGCCGACGGAGTGCGCATCGAGCTGTATGGCAACATCGAGTTCCCCTACGAGGTCGAACACTGTGTGGCCCGGGGGGCGGACGGCGTCGGGTTGTATCGCACGGAATTCCTCTACCTGGGCGACGAGGCGGAGCCGGACGAGGATGTCCACTACCGGGCCTACTCCGAGGTGGTCCGCGCCATGGGCGACAAACCGGTGACGATCCGCACCTTCGACCTCGGCGCGGACAAGGTGCCCTACCTGCCTCCGCCCGAGGACGAGCGCAACCCTTTCCTGGGACTGCGCAGCATTCGGCTGGCCTTGCGCAATCTGCCGATGTTTCGCACGCAACTGCGGGCGATTCTGCGGGTGAGCAGGTTGGGCAACGTGCAGATGATGTTTCCGTTGATTTCCACGGTGTTGGAGTTGCGACAGGCCAAGATGGTGCTGGCGGACGTGATGGAGGACCTCGAGGAGCACGGTATTTCCTATCGGCGCGATCTGCCCATCGGGATGATGGTCGAAGTGCCCGCGGCCGTGATGATGCTGGACCGGTTCGTCGACGAGGTGAAGTTCCTCAGCATCGGCACGAACGATCTGATCCAGTACACGCTGGCGGTGGACCGGAGCAACAAGGACGTGGTTTCGTTGTACAACGCTGCGGACCCCGCGGTGTTGAGGCTCGTGGGCCTGGCCATCGAGACGGCCGACAAACATGGTGTGCCGATCAATCTTTGCGGCCAGATGAGCAGCAGCCCCACCTACACGATGCTTCTGCTGGGGTTGGGATTGCGACGGTTCAGTGTCACGCCCAGTGCGATTCCTGAGGTGAAGAACATCTGCCGGCAAGTGACCATCGAACAGTGCCAGGCCGTGACCCAGCGCGCGCTGGCCCTGGAAAACGCGAGGGACATCAAGAGCTATTTGCGCGAAGAGTTGAGAAGACGCGTGCCCCATTGGGCCCCGTGAGCGGCGGTGTGCCGGCCGGGACCGGGCAAGGAAGTCCGCGCACGGGGGATTGCCGACTGCCGCGTTTGAGGGACAATTGAGACGGGCCGGCAGGGAAGCCCCTGCCGCAGAGAACCTTGTGAGAACAAGGTGCCGCGGCCGGCTTTCGGCCGGGCGCGGCACGCCGAGTGATGGTTCGACATCGTTTACGAATTCGTTTTGGCAAGCAGGGTGACCTTCGATGGATCGGTCACCGGGACCTGGTGCGGACGTTCGAGCGGGCGCTGCGCCGCGCAGGGCTGCCCCTGGCTCGAACCCAGGGTTTCCATCCCAGGCCGCGCATGAGCTTTCCGCTTCCATTGGCCTTGGGCATCGAAGGCTGCCACGAGCTGATGGAAGTGGAGCTGAGCGAACCGCTCTCAGCGGATGAGGTCCACCGCCGCCTGGGCGCCCAGTTGCCCGCCGGCGTGGCCGTGCGCAGCGTCGAGGTGCTGCCCCCACAGACCCCCAAGCCGCGGGTGCGCAGCGTGGAGTACGAAGTGCCCGTACCCGCCGGGCGCGGCCGGCGCCTGGCTGGTCGGCTTTCCGATCGGCTGGGCGCAGAGCGTTGGATGGTCGGCCGCTCGCGGGGGCGCCAGCCGCTGGACTTGCGTCCGCTGGTCGAGTCGCTTCGCTTCGAGCAGGGCGCGTTGCACATGCGGCTGCGGGCGGATGCGGCGCCCGGCGCGGGCGCGCGGGACGTACTGGCTGCGCTGGAGTTGGGCGAGCTGGAGGCCGAAGGGGTTTGCATCCGGCGCACCGCTGTGGAGATCGAATGATGCACGGTCCCGCACACGGCGAGAACGGCTCCGCGCAAGCGCGGGACCGCACTCCGTGTACGCGTCCGTCCCGGGCCTGGGGGCCCGCTTGCTTCCACCACCGAGCCAAAGAGTTGAAAGATGAAACAGGAAATGTTGATCAACGTATCGCAACCGGAAGAATGCCGGATTGCGATCATCGAGGACGGGCTGCTTGAAGAGCTGTATATCGAACGGACCGGACAGGACAGTTACGTCGGCAATATCTACAAAGGGGTCGTGGTCAACCTGGAGCCGAGCATCCAAGCGGCGTTTATCGATTTCGGGGTGGGACGGAACGGGTTTCTGCACATCAGCGACGTCGAGCCGCAGTACTTCCGCCAGGGAGGCTATGAGCCCGACAAGCTGCCCGCCTCCGCCCCCGCTCCTCGCGCGCAGCGGCGTGGGACCAACGAGGGCGCCGGCCGGGCTGAGCAGCCGGGGCGCAACCGTCCCTCCCGGCTGGGCGCGCGTCCCCGCTTCAAGCCGCCGATCCAGGACATCCTTCGCCGGGGCGACGAGGTGCTTGTCCAGGTGATCAAGGAGGGCATCGGCACCAAGGGGCCCACGCTCTCCACTTACATCAGCATCCCCGGCCGCTACCTGGTGCTGATGCCGGCCCTGGGGCGGATCGGCGTGTCGCGCAAGATCGAAGACGAGACCGTGCGCCGCCGCCTGCGCGACATCATGCTCGAACTCAGTCCGCCGCGCGGCCTGGGCTTTATCGTGCGCACCGCGGGCTCCGACCGGACCAAGCGCGAGCTCTCCCGCGACCTGGCCTATTTGTTGCGGCTCTGGAAAGTCATTGTGCGCCGCATCAAGAGACTCCCCGCGCCCGTGGATATCTACGAAGAAAGCGACATGATCATCCGCACCATCCGCGACATTTTCACCGCGGACGTGGACGCCATCTACATCGACGAGCCGCGGGCCTACGAGCGGGCCAGGGAGTTCCTCCAACTGGTCATGCCCCGCTACGTCAACCGGCTGCACCTCTACGAGGGAAAAGAGCCGCTCTTCCACAAGTACGGCCTGGAGGAAGAGATCGCGCGCATCCACCGGCGCGTGGTGCCGCTCAAGGCCGGCGGGTCGATCGTCATCGACCAGACCGAAGCCCTGGTGGCCATCGATGTCAACAGCGGCAGCTTCCGCGCCGACGACTCGGCCGAAGAGACGGCCTATCGGATGAACCTGCTGGCCGCCCGGGAGATCGCCCGGCAAATCCGGTTGCGTGACCTGGGCGGAGTGATCGTCAACGACTTTATCGACATGCGGCGGGAGAAGCACCGCCGCGACGTGGAGCGTTCCCTGCGCGATGCGGTCAAACGCGACCGCGCACGCACCAAGATCCTGCGCACCAGCCCGTTCGGCCTGGTCGAAATGACCCGGCAGCGCGTGCGCCCCAGCCTGAAACGGAGCGTGTTCGTCGAGTGTCCCCTGTGTGGCGGCACCGGCACAGTCAAGAGCCCCGAGAGCATGGCCATCGACGTGGTCCGCATGCTGATGCTGGCCAGCCAGCGCCCCGAAACCACCCACGTGGACGTGGCCGTGGCCGAGGAAGTCGCCCATTACCTGAACAATCGCAAACGCCACGAACTGACCCGCATGGAAGACGCCGGCCAGATGACCATCCAGATCACGGGTCTCAAGGGCGTTTCGCCCGAGCACCTGGCCGTCCGCTGCCGGGACGCCGAGGGCCGGGAGATCAAGCTGCCCGCGCCCGGGGCTTGACCCGGCTGAACCGCCCGTTGCGGGGCGCGGCGTGGCATGTGGAGGGGGCCGGGCGTATACTGGCATATGAAGGCTAAGGGGGTGCGCACGGCTCAGCCAACGTCAACTCTGCTCATCCGGAAGACAATGAGTACGCCAAAGTTCACAAATCCGCCGATTGTCGAGTTGGTGCTGGGCGTGCAATTCGATCGTCTGCCGAAACTCAGCTCAGCCCACCTTGGGCGGTATTGGCAGGACCTGGGAGCCGAGTGGTCGCAACCCTCCGACGCGCAGCCGATCGAGGAGGCATTTGAGACGTTTGGGCAGGATGAGTGGGCGGCTTCAGTGGGGTTTTCGGCACGACTTTCCCCGGTTTTGTTTCCCGGACGGATGATCATTGGGCATCAGGACGGCACCCGAGTCCTACAGGTCCAGGCCACGCGGTTCCATTTCAACTGGCGAAAGCGGGAGCAGTTCTATCCCAGCTACCACGCCCTGATCGGCGAATTCCAGCAGAAGTTCCAGGACTTCAGTCGCTTTGTAGTTGAACACGATCTGGGCACTTTGAAGCTGAACCAGTGGGAGTTGACCTATGTAGATGCTTTTTTCAAGGGGGAAGACTGGGAGGCGGTCGAGGATTGGCCGCACGTCTTGCCGGGCCTCTTCGGCGAGTTAGCCAGCCTCAGGGACTTGCGGTTGTCGTTAGAACGAACCGTTGTGCGCTGTACCGGCCGGCTTGCCGATCGGCGCGGCAGGCTGCATCTTTCAGCAGAGTCGGGCCGAGTGCCCTGGGATGATCGCCCCGCGCTGCTGCTGCGAACCACTTGTCGGGGGCCGCTGTCCGCAAGCGATGCTCGGGCCTTGCGGGACGGATTGGACCTCGGGCATCAGGCGGCGCTGGGCGCGTTCTTGAAGATCACGGCGGACGAACTCAAGCAAAAATGGGGAGAACGCCATGTCCACCTTGGGTCCGACGATCGGTGAGGCCACGTGCTTTACCGCGCCCGGCCGCGGGGCCGAGAATGTGGACGCCACTTTTTTCAGCCGCGCGCACGATCCTCAATACAAATGGAAAGAGCTGATCGAATACAAGCTCCTCGAATGGGGAAGGCACCCGGAGTCGCTGGAGGATGACGGCGTCTATGCGCCCACGCCGCAAGCTCTGGCGAGCGGGATCCGCCTGGCGCACCAACTCGCCGCGCAGAGATGCCCTGCTCCGCAACGCCTCTCGCCCGACGGCGACGGAGGCATCGTGTTTGAATGGCGGGAAAACGACGTGTCGTGGGAAATACGAATTTGGGACGACAGCACCGGCAAGTGGGTCGTTTTCGACGGGATGAAGCTGGTCGCCTCGGGGCCTTTCGACGTATAGTGGGCTGCTGGAAATGGGCGAGGGTTGCGCGGCAGGGCCGATCGGCGACGATGAGATACTGTTTCGGCGCATCCCCATGTCGATGGAATGGTATGAGCCGCAAGAGCAGGTGGTTCATGAGGACGCATTCCTGCCGACTAAGGCCGACGGCGACGGGCTGTCTCTCATGCGCGCCAAGTTTTGCCCTCTGGAAGAACTGGCAGCCAGAGGCAGGCCGGGAAAGCAATACTATGTGGCCTGCCTTCGCGCCGGAGACATCAGGGCACAAGGGATTGAACCGAAGGCCGATCCCCAGCCCGATGATCCCGGCCATGCGCTGCTGCCGCAAATGACGCGCGATAATCGTAAAGACGACGACACGTTGGAAAGGGCGAGAATCCTCGCCCGGCTGGTTACCGAAGTAAGGGGTCCTATCAGCACGCCGGAGACCGGCTGACCGCGCCCGCCCAACCAGCTTGCAGGTCGGGACGAGCTTATAGGGTGGATTGAGCCGAAACGAGCCCCATCGGGAAGGCCTGTTCGAAAGCAACTTGTAGGGTGATCTGGGACGCGCTGGGCTTGCCGCAGCCTGTGTGTCTGGCCGTCCGCTGCCGGGACGCCGAGGGCCGCGAGATCAAGCTGCCCGCGCCCGGGGCTTGAAGGCCGCGGCCGACTTCGCTAGACTGGTGGTTTCGCCGGTGCGGAACCAGCCCCGCCGGACGGCGCTCGAACCGAGAACCGACCCAGCTTGTGAGCCTTTGACCATGCGATATGCCATTATCGAAGACGGCGGACAGCAGTATCGAGTCGAAGAGGGCCAGCAGCTTGACATCGACTATCGCGACGTGTCGGTGGGCGACGAGCTGCGGTTCGACCGCGTGCTGGCCTACCGGGACGACGACGGGCTGCAAGTCGGGCGCCCCGTGATCGAGGCGGCGTGCGTGAGGGCCGAAGTGGTGAACATCACGCAGGGCCCCAAGTTGATCGTGCAGAAGTTCCGCCGGCGCAAGGGCTACCGCCGGAAACTGGGCCACCGCCAGCTCTATGCCCGCGTGGTGGTCAAAGAAATCCAGGTCGGCTGAGGTCCGCTCCGGGCCGTGGCCCTTCTATATCACGGTGCGCAATTCGTCGGCGCCGCTGCTTCGGGCGTGCCTGGAATGGGCCCTTTTGTAGGGTGGGTCGAGCAAAAAGCGAGACCCATCGACAAGCAACTTGGTGGGTCTGCGCCGACGGCTTGACCCACCCTACGTGTCTTTTGTAGGGTGGGTCGAGCAAAAAGCGAGACCCACCGACAAGCAACTTGGTGGGTCTGCGCCGACGGCTTGACCCACCCTACGTGTCTATGCTCTGCCGAGCGTAGCTACCTTTGTCTGACGCGGCGTAAGCCGCTCGCGGACGACAGCCGGCTCGTGACAGGTCAATCGGCCGCGGTCTCGGAAGCCGGCGTATCTGCGGGCCTGCCCCCGCGATGCTGCTCGACCCAATGGCAGCGCACGCGATGGCCGTCCAGGTCCAGCTCGCGCGGTGCAGTCTTCCGGCAAATCTCCATGGCCAGCGGGCAGCGCGGATGGAAACGGCAGCCCGAGGGCGGATTGATCGGGCTGGGCACGTCGCCCGCGAGGATGATCCGCTTGCGGCGCTGCTCAGGGTCCAGGGTGGGCACGGCCGAGAGCAGGGCCTTGGTGTAGGGGTGCAGCGGATCGCCGTAGAGCGCCTCGCTGGTGGCGGCTTCCACGATCTCGCCCAGATACATCACGGCCACGCGGTCCGAGATATACTCCACCACCGAGAGATCGTGGGAGATAAACAAGTAGGTCAGGTGGAACCGCTCCCTGAGCTCGACCAGCAGGTTGATGATCTGCGACTGGATCGACACGTCCAGGGCCGAGATCGGCTCGTCGAGCACCATGAAGCGGGGGTTGAGCGCCAAGGCGCGGGCCACGCAGATGCGCTGGCGCTGGCCGCCGGAGAACTCGTGGGGATAGCGGTTGATGTAGCCGGGATCGAGGCCGACGAGTTCGAGCGTCTCGACAACCTTTTGCAGACGCTCGTGGCGGTTGCCCAGCCGGTGGACGATCAACCCCTCCTCGACGATGCCGCGAATGGTCATGCGGGGATTGAGCGACCCGAAAGGGTCCTGAAAGACGATCTGCATGTCACGGCGCAGGCGCCGCAGGCGCCTGCCCCGGGCCTGGCCCACGTCGGTGCCGTCGAACAACACGCGCCCGGCCGTGGGCAGGAGCAGTCGCAGGATGGTGCGCCCGGCCGTGGTCTTCCCACAGCCCGACTCCCCCACCAGCCCGAGTGTCTCGCCGCCGCGGATTTCGAAGCTCACGTCGTCCACCGCCCTCACCTGGCCCACCGCGCGCGAGAGGAGCCCGCGGCGCACGGGGAAGTGCTTCTTGAGGTGTTCGACCTTCAGCAGCGTGTTATTCATAAGTGGGGCGTTTAGAACTCGTAAACGTATTACTTGCCCGGGGCTTCGCTTCGCTCCAGCCCCGGCCACCCGGGCCTGGGCAAGGGACTGGGGGAACAATTCATTTACAGGTTCTTACTCATCGCGGGAGGGCGACTGCGGCTGCGGGCGCGTGGTTTGAAACGCCCCGGCGCTGAGGTCCAGCCGGCCGGCGAAGTGGCAGCGCACCAGGTGTTCGGGCCGCAGTTCCATAAGCGCCGGCTCTTCGCGCTCGCAAATGGCCTGCCGGAACGGGCAGCGCGGATGGAACTTGCAGCCCTGGGGAAAACGCAACGGGCTGGGCACCATGCCGGAAATGGTCTCCAGGCGCTGGTCCTTCGGCTTGCCCAGCTCGGGGCGCGAGCGGAACAGCCCGTGGGTATAAGGGTGCAGCGGATTGGCGAACAATTCGGCCACCGGCGCCTGCTCGACCACCTTGGAGGCATACATCACCGCCACCACGTCGGCCATCTCGGCGATGATTCCCAGATCGTGGGTGATGATCAGGATGGACATGCCCAGGTCGGCCTGCAAGCGGCGCAGGAGATCGAGGACTTGGGCCTGAATGGTCACGTCCAGGGCGGTGGTGGGCTCGTCGGCGATGAGTAATCGCGGGTTGCAGCTTAGGGCCATGGCGATCATGGCCCGTTGGCGCATGCCGCCGGAGAACTGGTGGGGATATTCGCGCAGTCGGCGTTCGGGCTCGGGGATGCGCACCTTGCGGAGCATTTCCACGGCGCGTCGGCGTGCCTCGGCGCTGCCGACCTGCTGGTGCAGGCGCACGGCCTCGACGATCTGGCCGCCGATGGTGAACACGGGGTTGAGCGAACTCATGGGCTCCTGGAAGATCATGGAGATTTCGGCCCCGCGAATTTTGCGCATCTCCGGCTCGGGCAACTCGGTGAGCACGGCCTCTCGGCCGTCGAGCTGCATGGTGATCCGGCCGCCGGCGATCCGTCCGGGCGGGGAGATGAGGCGGATGACCGACAGTGCGGTGACCGACTTGCCGCAGCCCGACTCGCCCACCAGCCCCAGTGTCTTGCCACGCGGAATCTCCAGCGAGATGTCGTCCACGGCCTTGACGACGCCTTCGTCGGTGTCGAAGTAGGTCTTCAGGTTTTCGATGTTGATGAGAGCTTGGCTCATGTGTGGGTGCTGGCTGGCGCGGATAAGGCGCGCTCCAAGGGCCGGCCCTGAGGGCTACACCCTCAGCCTGGGGTCCATGGCGTCGCGCAGTCCGCTGCCCACCAGGTTGAACAGGGTCACGGTGAAAAACATGGCGGCCGAGGGGACCACCACGAGCCACCAGTTGTCGAAGTTTTCTTTTCCCAGTCTCAGCAAGGTGCCCCAGGTCGGCGTGGGCGGCTGCACGCCCATGCCCAACAGACTCAATCCGCCCTCGATGATAATCGCCCCGGCAATGCCGAACGGGGCCGAGACCAAGGCGGGCGAAATGGCGTTGGGCAGGATGTGGCGGAAGATGATCCGGCCATGGGAAACGCCCACCGCCTGGGCCGCGGCCACGTAGTCGATCGCCCGTTGCTTGAGCACCTCGCCGCGGATCAGGCGGGCCACCGGGGCCCAGCGCGTCAGGCCGATCACCACCATGATGATATAGATGTTCGGCTTGAAAAAGGCCACCAGCGTGAGGATCAGGAAGAACGAAGGAAACAGCATCACCACTTCCATCACGCGCGAAAGCAGGATGTCCACCAGCCCGCCGAAATAGCCCGCAGCCGCACCCACGATCACCCCGAGAACCATGTAGATTCCCACGGCCACGAAGCCGATGGTCAGCGCGATGCGCGTGCCGTAGATCATTTGCACCAGCACGTCGCGCCCCAGGTCGTCGGTGCCCAGGATGCGCGGGAAGTAGTCGTTGGCCTTGTACCAGGACTCGCGCGGCTTGCGGAAAAACGGCTTCTTCAGCAGGGCCCCGATTTCCGCGCGTCCGGAGAGCCCGCGGTCCTGTTCTGCCGGTCCCAGCGGGATGGGAGGATACCATCCCCATTTCTCGCCGGCGGATTTGAACTGCTCGACCACAAAGGTGGTCTGGGCGTAACGGTCGCCGGGCCGAATCGCGTCGATGGAGAAGACCGCGGTCAGGGCGGCAGTCACGCCGGCCAGCAGCAGGGCCATCCAACCCACGCGCCGCATGCCCGGCACCCCGCGGCGCCGCCAGCGCCGATTGAGCACCCACGAGAGCAGGGCCCAAGGGGCGAATCCCAACAGCGCCATATTGAAGACGAAGTCCACGGACTCCCGGGGATTGAACAGGGCGCGGAACCAGGGAAACAGGACTTGGCCGTCCTCGAAGAAGACCAGCGGTTGATCGGAGGCCAACAGCGGGGCGAACAAGGCCAGCAGGCCCAGCGGCACCAGCAGCCGAAACGCCCACAGCGCAAAGCGGTTCTTCTTGAACTGCCGGCAGACGATGTCCCAGTAGGCCTCGCTGTGGTTCATTGTTCCTGCCCCCGTCCTTCAAAGCTGATGCGCGGATCGACCAGCACGTAGAGCAGGTCGGTCATCAGGATACTCAACATCACCACGATCCCGTCGATATAGATCAGGGCCATCAACGTGGGATAGTCCTTCTGTTCGATGCTGTCCCAGCTCAGGCGCCCCATGCCCGGGATGCCGAAAAGCCATTCGATCAGCACGCTGCCGCCGAGCATCGCCGGCAGGAAACCCGCGAACAGCGTGATGATGGGGATCAGGGCGTTGCGCAGGCCGTGCTTGTAGATCACCTTGCGCTCGCTCAGGCCCTTGGCCCGCGCGGTGCGGATGTAGTCCTGGCCGATCACGTCCAGCATGCTCGTGCGCGCATACATGGCCATGGCCGCCAGGCTGAACAGGGCCAGGCACACCACGGGCAGGAACGCGTGCCAGAGATAGTCGAGCAACCAGTGCCAGAAGCCGAAGTGCTCCGCCCCCGGCGAGTGCAGCCCCAGCGAGGGAAACCACTTCAAGAAACCGCCGTAGCAGAAAAACAGCAGGAACAACATCCCCGCCACATAGGGCGGAATGGAGTAAAGCAAGAACAGACCCAGCGAAATCGACCGATCGGTCGCCTTGCCGCGATGGACCGCGCAGACGATCCCCAGCGGCACGGCCACCAGGTAGATGAACAAATTCGCCATCAACATCAGCGGTGCGGAAACCAGCACCGCGGAGAGGAGCATCCGGCTGACCGGCTCGCGCGTCTTGGTGGCCGAGTGGCCGAAGTTGAACGTGAACAACCGCCAGCACAGATGCGCGTATTGCGTGTCGGTAAACAAATAGACCGCGCGCCGCCACCAGGGGGGCTCGTAGCTCGCGCGGTTCAGCTCATCGTGGAGCAGCCAGTTCTCCACGACCTGGTCCACTTCCTGCTTCGGCGCGTCGGGGGCGAGGTCCAGTTGCAGGGGGCGCCCGATATAGAGCTTCAGCGCCGCCGCGGCGAGCACCTTCTCCTCCAGGCTCGAGTCGCCCAGGAGCTTCTCGGCAAAGAGCCTCATGTCCGCCCGCTCGAAGGTCTCCAGCATCTCGAGCACCTTGGTCCGCGAGGGCTCCGCCACCATGGCCTCAAAACGCCGCTCCAAATACCGGCGCTGGTCGGCATCGAGCTGCGGGAATTGCGCTTCGGCCCGCTCCCACCACGTGCGCCAGACCGCCACCACCTGCGGCGTTTCCTCGCCCGTCGAATCGCGCCGGTAGGTATAGATAAACGGGTCCACCACCAGCAGGCTCAGGCAGCGCACCAGCCCGATCCGCTCCCGACGGCTGTCGGCCTCGCGCAACAGCTCAAAAGCCGCGGGCGCGCCGTAAATGCCCGTGTCTTCGCAATACAACTGCACGGCCGTGGCGATCTTGGCTGCCAGGGTTTGGTGGGTCTGGGGATCGGCCAGCAGGCGGTCGAATTGCTCGATGTCCAGGCTGCGCAAGAAGGCGAGGCGCCGGGCGTGCTGGGGCTGCTCGGGAGCGCCGGCCAGGCGCGCCAACTCCGCGGCGATTTCCTCCCTGTCGAGCGAACGATAATGGGCGGCCACCCGGATCGCCGGCCGGTAGTCGCGAAAGTAGTTGAAGTTGAGCACCAGCGGGCGGTCGAGCTTGAGCTCCCGCTTCTGCACCAGGTAGGCTTCGCGCGTCTGCGCCGACTCACCCATGGCGCCGGTCACGCCGAGCTGGGCGCGCAGGGGGTCGCCGGGGGCCATCTGCATGATGCAGAAGGCCACCACCGTCACCCCGAACAGGGTGGGGATCATGGCCAGCAATCGCCGCAGGATATAGGTCCACACAACCGGCAGCCCTTCTGTGGCTCAGCGCTTGCAGCCCCACCGACCGAATCCCAGCGGATGCCCGTCCCGACCCGCCCGCGATCGTTGCGCCAGCTACCGCCCGAGACGCCGCGCGTGCGTGGCGAACCACTCCCGCGTATCGATGCAGGGGCGCAATTTGTAGAAGCGGATGTTCTGAATCCGCGCGTCGTGTCCGGCGGTCTGCAATTCGGAGAACAGGAAGGTGTAAGGTTGGTCTTCGTAGATCAAGCGGTGAATGCGGTGGTACAGCTCGATCTGCCGCTGTTCGTCGAAGGTCACGCGCAACTGGTCGATCAGCCGGTCCACCTCCGGATTGCGATAGCCCACGTGGTTGGAGCTGTACGGCACGTCGGCCTGGCTGCCGTGCCAAAGCTGGAAGGGGTCGCCTTTCTGCCAGCCGGTGCCCCAGCCCAGCATGGCGGCGTCGAATTCCTTGTTGTTCAGCTTCTCCAGCATCAACTGCCACTTGGCGGTGGTGATCTGCACCTCGACCCCGATCATGCGGCACTCGGCCTGGTAGATCTCGGCGATCGCCCGGAAACTCGGCGAATCGGAAAAGATCATCAGATCGAACATCGCCGGCAGGCGCACCCCGTCGATCTCCTTGTCCCGCACGCCGTCGCCGTCCGTGTCCGTCCAGCCCGCCTCGTCGAGCAACTGCTTGGCCTTGTCCCGATCGTAGGGAATCGGCTCGACCGCAGGATCGCAGGCCAGGCTGCCCGGCAGGAACGGGCCGGTGACCGGAGTGGCCAGCTCCTGGAACACCACGTCGATCATTTGCTGCACGGGCGTGGCATGGGCCAGGGCCCAGCGCAACTGCTTGTCTCGAAAGATGGGCCGCTCCAGGTTATAGCCGATGTAGCGATAGCCGGGGTAAGGATACTTGACCAGCTCCACCTTGCCCGAGGTGACGTTCGCATTGTCCGCGGCCTGCAGCCAGAGGCGCTTTTCCGGAAACCCCGCGAAGTCCAGCTCGGCCATCAGCAGCTTGTGGGCCATGGTGTTCGAGTTGGGAATACAGCGCATCACGATCCGGCTGAAGTAGTAGGGCTTTCCCCAATAGTCCTTGAAGCGCACCAGCTCCAGGCGCTCGTTGCGCACCCACTGCTGGAACATCATCGGACCGCTGCCGCACATGCGCGTGTTGGCCCAGTGGGCGTTGAAACCCTCGGCGAACTCGCGCGAAGAGAAGTCGAACGAGATCGGCTCGCCGCGCTCGTCCACCGAATACACGTGCCGCGGAATGATGGGAAAACCCGCCAGCGTGAACTCCGCAGCCAGGAAATACGGCTTGGTCCACTTCACCTTCACCGTGTAGTCGTCGACCACCGTGACTTTGATCTTGTAGCGCTGCGACGGGTCCGCAGCCTCGGGGTCCTCGAAATAGCTGCGGATATGCGCCGCCTCCACGTGCGGGTTGAGCACGCAGTCGAAGCTGAACTTCACGTCCCGGGCGGTCATTTCCTTCTCGGGCAGCGGCGTGCCGTCGGGCAGCGTCATGGGGTGCCATTTCACGCCCCGGCGCAGGTGGATCGTGAACTCCAGGTTCTCCTCGTCGAATTCCCAGTGCGTGGCCAGCGACGGCAGCAGACGGTCAGGGTCGGCGTAGTCGGGTTCGGCCAGCGAATCGAAAACCTGACGATGGAACGCTCTGCTGACGTTGTCGTTGGCCGTGATGGGATTCAGCGTGTTCGGATCGTTCGAATACGCGAGCATCAACACGTCGTCCTGCGCGCACGGAACACCGCCGGCCGAAACTCCGTTGCCGGCCCCGGGCGTGCCTGGGGGCGAGTCGGGCCCTGGGCCTGACCCGCCCGGCCCGCAGCCCGCGCCCGCGACCCAAGCCACCATCGCCATGCCCATCGCCCCGACCGCAATTCGACCCAGCGCCATACCTCAACCCTCCTCTGGAAACGCGCACTCGGTTGACAGACCGGGTGCTGCCGGCTCGCTCGCCCCGCGGGTCCGGGCAATCCCTGCCCCTGCCGTAGTAAAGCCATGCTACAGAATGACTTGCGTCGAGTCAATAACGCTTCCGAGGGCCTGCCGGTTGCCGGTCGGCCAAGGGGGGCAGCGAACCATCGGCCGGCCACACGCAGCGCAGTCCCACATCCTCCGACGTGTAGTCCGGCGCGCGGCTCGCCCGGGCCCACACCCGATGCCCCGGCCGGTAGCCTTGGGGCGAAAGCCACGAGCCTCCGCGCACCACGCGCGTGCGCCCCTGGGCCGGGCCGGCGGGGTTGTCGGAGCGACTGGTGGCGTAGGTGTCTTCGGCATACCAGTCAGCGCACCATTCCCAGACATTGCCCACCATGTCGTAGAGCCCAAACCCGTGGGCCGGATAACGCCCCACCGGCGCAAGGCCCGCAAACCCGTCGGCCGCCGGGTCGCCCCCGAATTGGCGGTAGTTGGCCGGATAGCGCCCGCCGAGCCGCTCCTCCCGGCCCCAGGGATAGTCGGCATCGCGCAGCCCTCCCCGCGCCGCATATTCCCATTGGGCCTCGCTGGGCAGCGCGCCGCCCGAGAAGCGGGCATGGGCCGCGGCGTCGTACCAGGAAACGTGGACCACGGGAAACTCGTCGCGGGCCACCAGGCTCGTCTCCGGCCCGCCCGGATGACGCCAGTCGGCCCCGGCACACTGGACCCACTGGTCGGCCTGCCGGTCGAACACATAAGACCAACCTCGCTGCTCGGCGGTGGTCACATAGCCTGTCTGCTCGACGAAGCGCGCGAACTGCCGGTTGGTCACCTCGTGGGCGTCAATCAGAAATGGGTCCAGCGTCACGTCGTGGGCCGGGCGTTCATCGGGCCAGGGCGACAAGTCGTTGCCCATGCGAAACGTGCCGCGGGGAATCGGCACGCGGTGGCCCAGCGCGAGCGGGCCGTCCGTGGGCCCCCCCGGGGCGTTCTCGCCCGAGAGAGGCGGCCGGCGTTGGGCCGGGTTGCTGCCGGGGCCGATCAGCCACCAGAGAGCCGCGGCGAATGCGGCCAGGAGAACGGTCAAGCCGAGCGTCTTGCGTATCCGGCTGCGAAACATCGCGCGACCTTCCGTGTGCGCAGGCAGACTGGCTCTACGCCGGGCCTTATTCCCGGCGGCGCTGTTGGAACACGCGGCTGGCGTTTTGCAGGGTGCGGCGCTCGCGGCGGCTGAGGCTGTCGGTGCCCTGCGACTGGATTTTCTCCAGGATGCGATCGACCTCCGCGGCCAGTTCGTCGTCTTCATCGTCCGGGGGCCGCACAACGCCCAGCGAGCGCCCCCGTCTTCGTCCCCACACGCGCCCAAACCAGTCAGACACGAACGCTGTCAGGCGCCCCAGGTTCCATCGATTGTAGAAATAGAGCAGCGCAAAGCCGATGCCCGCCAGGTGCACGCTATACCCCACTTTGGTGCCCTGCTCTTCGGCAGCGGGGAAGATCGCCCCGAGCAGATTGAACCCGATCAGCAACAGCCCCACCACCCAGGCTTTGACCGGGATGGGGATCGGGAAGAGCACCAACGTTTGATGGGGGAAGTTCAGCACAAAGAGCATCACCACGGCGCAAACCGCGCCCGAGGCCCCCAAGGTGATGCGCAGCGGCAGCGACTCCTCCGGCAGCCCGCTGGCCGCGGCCCACGCCCAGTCGCCCAGGGCCCAGATCAGACCGCCCAATCCCAGGGCAACCAGATAGATGCGCAGAAACTCGGCACGCCCATACAACTGCTCCACGGCCCGGCCCAGGAACCAGAGCTGGAGCATGTTGAAGATAATGTGCCAGGGCGAGGCGGCGTGGGCGAATCCGTAAGTGATGAACTGCCACCAAAGATAAGGACGCGCGAGTGTGTCGTTGCTGGCGCAGAGCACCCGCTCCGAGAGCAGGCGCTGCTCGGGCCAGAAGATCAAATCCGCCAGGTAGACCACCACGTTGACCAGGATCAGCACACCGACCACGCTGCGCGGGCTGCGCAGCTCGAAGCCGCCGCGCGGCTCACGATAGTAGTCCCGGTCGTAGATACCCATGGTGACATCCGTTCTCACGTGCAGCCGATCTGTCGCCGCCGGGCAAGCGGACCACCAAGTGGCCCCGAGGCGGCCGGGCCGCGGCGCAGCCCCGGTGTCCGCCCCTTCCTCATCATGGTACGCCACATCGCGCTTGGAGCAAAGAGCGGAACGGTCTTGTCTGTCGAGGACAAGCTGCTCAGAAACTTGCCGCGGGCACTTTCCCAAGCCCCGGCCGGGGCTTCGGGGTCGCTCGCCAGGGCGTCCGGCAAGGGCTTGAGCCACGACCCCGGCACACACCGCGGGGCCAAAGACACCCGGCGTATCGGGTGGACCGAGGCAGGAGCGAGAGCGATCAGCGGGTGCCGAGCCCCCGGGACTTCAGCCGCCTTCTTCGGCGCTTCGGGCCATGGCGCGGGTCCGTTGCTCGATCTGGCGGGCGGCTTCGAGCTGGATACGGGCGATCTGGCCGGCCATGGTGCGGTTTTGCTCGAGTATCTGCTCCACGGCGGCTTTCAGTTCGCCCAGCTTCTCTTCGAGTTGCTGGCGATGGGTGAGCACGGCGTCGCGCTCGGCCCGAATCTTGGCCAGGTCCGCTTCCAGGGCGGCCTTTTCGTTCTCGCGGAACGTGACCTGCCGTTTGGCGTCCGCGGCAGCCGCCTGCATGTACTGGACGTCGCGCTCCATGGAGGCGATCAGATCCTTCAGCAACGTCTGCTGGCTTCGCCGGCTGGGGATGTGGACATCGTATTCCTCACCATAGGGTGCGGCATGGAGCAATGCGGCGTAGTCGCGCAGCCGTCGCCGAAACACGCCGTCGCGGCCCGCGATCTTCTGGCCCTGATCGTCAAGGAGCGGCACGCCGTTCTGGTCCACCACCGTGCCCTCCACGCCCCATTGCTCCACGTCCTCCCACGCGGCTTCTTCGCCGTGGCGCAGATAGTCCTCGACGCTGGTGGCGGGCAGCAGCTTGCGCAGCTCGTCCTCGTCAAGCTCGGCGAACAGGTAGTAGTTGTCCACCGGCAGCTTGTCGTACATCACCCACGGCCCCTGGCTGCGGCTCAGGCGCTGGAGTTCCGCGGCGTCGAACTTGAAGGCGGGCTTCAGCGCCACCTGCTTGGCCGCCACCTGGTCGACCACGAACGGACCAAGATAGGCGCCGCCCTCTTGCAACGGCGTTTGCTCGAACACGTAGAGCACCGTGTCCACCGTGATCCCGTGGGGATCGGGCAGGTCGGTGGTCACGCGCACCTCGCCGGTCTGCGCGGTCTGTGGGGTGGCCTCGGGTGTGCCGTTGTACCAGGCACGGCCGCGGTCCATCAGGACCTTTTCCAGCGCGAGCTGCGTCTGGCGGATGCCCATGGCCGCCAGTTCGCCGTCCTCCTCCTTACCCTCGCGCAGCCACTGGTTCTGGTCCTCGACCTGTTCGATCCGCTCCTCGAAATCTTCGGCCAGCTCGCGCCAATACTGCTGCGTCTTCAGCGTGCGCATGGTCATGTACCAGAAACCCAGCGCAGCGACCGCAATCAGCCCGACCAGAACCTTGTTCCAGATACTCATGGTGCTTCCCGAAACTGACGGGCCCGCTGGACACAGCCCCATCCGCGGCCAAGATGCCGACACAAGGCCGGCGCGCCAAGGGCGCAACGTCGGCGCAAGTCCTTTCAACATATAATAGTTTCGGCTGCCGGGGGGTGTCAAGAAACCGCCTCGCCTCGGGAAATCGGGCCAGGCGCTCTGCTCCTCCGGGCCGGTCTCGCCGGACCCCGGCCCCCCGAAGCTGCGGCTGGGCTTGGGGCCGAATCGCCATAATCATTCAAGTCCGAACCATTGGCAGCCGAACGGTTAACTGACCTTATCATTCGGCTGAATCATTCGGCTGAGAACGCTGGCGGTCCCAGCTTCCGTCGCCCCGCGCCGGCCGGATCGCCCCCTGCGTCGGAATCGGCCTCTTCCCAGGCGGGCAGTCGCCCTTTCCGCCCCGCAGGACGCCTCGCCCGCCATACCTCATCAGCCACCTATGGACCAGTCGCTCCCCCCCGAAATCCCCCCCGGCCGAGCAGCCAGCCGATGGCTCGCCCTGGCCGAGCAGATCGCCGTTTGCACCCGGCAGGTGCAACGGCTGACGGCAATCCCGGCCGGACTGCGACTGCCCGAGGCACTGCTGCTGTGGCTTTGTGGACGAGCGGACCCCGAAGGCACTGCCCAGGCCGAACTGGCCCGCCGCCTGGCCGTCTCGCCCGCGCAGGTGAGCCACTTGCTGGAGAGGCTGCGCGGGCTGGGCTGGCTTCAGGCCCACCGCCCGGCCGCGGATCGGCGCTGCCAGCGATGGCGATTGACTCCCCTGGGCCGCCAGGTGCTTGCCGAGATCGAACGACACCTCGAGCCCTGGGTCGCCGAACTGGAGAAACGCTCAGGAGAGCCCCTCGTCGATCGGGTGACCGCAGCGCTTGGAGAACTGACCCGCACCCTCGAGGCCCACGCAGAGGCCGGCAACGACCGGCCCGACGAGAGCACAGGCTCGCAGCGCGGCTTGGAGCTCGGCCGCCGGCCGCTTGAGCGAGGAGCCGCTTGATGTCCACCCGCCGGCCGGCCACAAGAGTCTGCTCTCGAAGGCGCTTGGAGGAAAGCGACCGGGCGCTCGGTCTGGTGGTCGATTGGGCGACACGGGTGGCCGGGGCTGGACGGACGCCTGGACCGCAGCGGGTGGCCGGGGCTGGACGGACGCCTGAACCGCAGCGGGTGGCCGGGGCTGGACGGACGCCTGAAGGGCGGCCGGAAGCCCCGGTCGTTCTGCGCGCAGCATCCGGCTCGATTCCGGCAGAAGGCGACAGCGCAACGGATTCCTGGCAGCGCCGGGCTTCGAGTTCGCCGCCAGCCAGCGGGAACGCAGATGCGTCCGACCACCATCCGGGGCTTCGCTTACGCTCCAGCCCCGGCC
>CAYXPN010000049.1:0-3156 GCA_964467075.1 uncultured Planctomycetaceae bacterium | reverse complement strand
CGCCGCCAGCCAGCGGGAACGCAGATGCGTCCGACCACCATCCGGGGCTTCGCTTGCGCTCCAGCCCCGGCCACCCGCTGTGGCCGTGGCTCGTGGTGGTCGCGGCCCTCTCGCTGATGCCCGGCTGCACGCGGTCGTTCTACCGGCGCCTGGCCGACCGGGATGTGTATTGTGTGCTGGAACAAGCCACGCAGGATCCGCGCTGGCAGTTGGACGATTACTCGATCGATCCGCCGCCCGAGTCGCGCTTCTACGATCCCAACTCACCCGATCATCCTCCCATGCCGCCGGACGACCCGGCCTCGCACCGGCTGATGCGCTGCGTGGACGGCAAGCGCGGCTGGCGCGGGTGGCACAAGGACGGCGAGACGCCGTGGGTGGAGAACCCGGGCTGGTGCGACCACCTGCCGGTGGACGACGAAGGCAAGGTCGTATTGGACCGGCGCGGCACCATGCGCCTGGCGCTTCTGCACTCGCCGGACTACCAGGAGCAACTGGAAAACCTGTATCTGTCGGCCCTGGACGTCACTTTGCAGCGGTTCCAGTTCGACTCCCAGTTCTTCGGGGCCCACTCCACGTTCTTCACGGCCGACGGGCCGGCGCGGTCGTCGGGGCGCCAGAGCGAGCTGGCGCTGCACCGCGACGTGGATCGGGTGCTCAAGCTCCAGCGCAACCTGGCTACCGGCGGCGAGCTGGTCGCGGGGCTGGCCAATTCGCTGGTCTGGCAGTTTGCCGGACCGGACCAATACACCGCCGGCTCGGTGCTCGATTTCTCGCTGGTCCAGCCGCTGTTGCGCGCCGCGGGTCGGGCGATTGCCCTGGAAGACCTCACCCAAGCGGAACGCGACCTGCTGGCCAACGTGCGCCAGATGGAACGGTTCCGCAAGGGCTTCTACGTAGACATCATTGCCGGGCGCAGCGCTGGGTCGGGTCCGGCACGCGGCGGCCCGAGCGTGGCCGCCCCGGCCTTGCCCGGCGGCTCGGCCGGCGGCATCCTTGCCTTGATGGCCCAGCGCGTGCAAATCCGCAACCAGCAGGCGAATGTGACCGGCCTGCGCGACAGTCTGCAGGCCTTCGAGGCGATCTACCCGGGCGGGCGCGTGGATCGCTTCCAGGTCGATCTGGCGCGCCAGGCCCTCTACAACGCCGAAAGCCGGTTGCTCAACCTGGAGACCAGCTACGAAGATCGGCTGGACACCTTCAAGCTGAGCCTGGGCCTGCCGCCGGATCTGCCGCTGAGGATCGAAGACGACCTGCTCGCACCGTTGGATTTGATCGATCCGAGACTCACCGCGGTCAGGAACCAGGCGGATGGGCTGCTGCGGGAGCTGCGCGAATCGACCGAGCCGTTCGTGCCCGCGGGTTTTGTCTCACGGGTCGAGCAGATTCGCGAAGGCGGCACCCAGCAACTGGAGCTGGTCGGCCGCGATTTCCAGCGCCTGATCGAGAACCTGCCCGTGCGCCGGCGCCAACTCGAAGAACTGGTCACACGTCCTGAATTTCAAAGCGACACCGTGGACCCGAGCGCCTACGATGTGAGCGCACTGAACCGGCGCGTGGTCGATCTGAGCCGGGAGATCGAGGGCGTGGAAGCCGCCACGCGGCGCGCCGCGGAACTCGAAGTGGTCCTCGGTCCTGAGGCGCTGCTCAGGGAGCAACCGCCCGTCACGCCGCCTCTGGCCGAACGCCTGCAACAAAGTTACGCCCGGCTCGATCAGTTCGTTGCTGAGGCCGCCCAGCCCGATGCCGCGAACCGGGCGGACGAACTGCGGGCCGAATTGTTGCCGCTGGCCATGACGGTTTCTGAGCAGTTGCTCGAACTGTCGCTCGTTCAGGCCCGGGCACGGCTCGACACCGTGACCCTGGTCCCCGTGGACCTGGAACCCGAAATCGCCATGAACGTCGCGCGGGAGCACCGCCTCGACTGGATGAACGCCCGCGCCTCGCTGGTCGACACGTGGCGACAGGTCAGAATCGCCGCGGACGACCTGCGCAGCCGGCTGGATGTGACCTTCTCGGGCGACATGGGCACGGTGGGGAACAATCCGGCGAAGTTTCGGGCCACCACCGGCCGGTTGCGCGTGGGACTGGAGCTGGACGCACCGCTCACACGTCTGGCCGAGCGCAACGCCTATCGTGAAGCGCTGGTCGGATATCAACAGGCGCGCCGGAGCTATTACACGTTTGTGGACCGGGTCCACCAGAGCCTGCGCACCACGCTGCGCACGATCCGTGTGGCGCAACTGGATTTCGAGCTGCGGCGGGCCGCGGTCCAGGTGGCCATCACCCAGGTGGACCGGACCCAGGAGAACCTGCGCGAACAGCGCCATCCCAGGCCGGGACAAGAGCCCCAACCGCTGGGCCCCACGGCCGCGCGCGACCTGGTCGAGTCGCTCGGCCGCCTGCTCACTGCGCAGAACGACTTCTTGAACGCCTGGGTGGACTATGAAGTGCGGCGCATGAACCTCGATCTGGATATGGGCACGATGCGACTGGATGCTGAGGGAAACTGGATCGACCCGGGGCCGATCGACCGCGAGTCCCTGCGCGGCCTGCTGCCGCTGGGCGGATTGCACCCGGGGACAGATTCACGAGAGGCTTGGCCCGACGCTGCGCCCGACGGCGGCCTGGATGCTGCGCCGGACGCGGGCGGAGAATTGCTAGCGCCGGCGCCGCTGCCCGAGGAAATCCCCCTGCCCGAGGGCGTGCTGATGGTGCCGGGCCCGTAGGGCCCGCTGGCTGTAACGGCCACGACGGAGCTCTATAACTTGAAACACCCGTGGAGGGACCCGCTCTGTCGGGTCCGCCGAATCCCGGTCTTCGCCCTATCGCATCGACGCCTCCATCTCGTTTAACGGCGAGCCGCAGGCGACTGTGTCCATCACGCCGGCGCCTTCGGCTAGCCGTTAAACGAGCCACGTAGGTCACGCACTCCTGTGCCTGACAGTTCGCATCTGTGTGCGGGGTGCCCCGGGCGGTGTGTCCCCGCGTGCCTGCTTGCGTGCGGATCATGCACTGCTGGACCAGCCAGCAGTGGCACCCGGCGATCTTCGTAGTGCCCCGATTCATCGGGGCGCTTGAAGACCGTAGAAGTACGGTCACTACAAACCGCTGGCAGCGACCTGATCCATCGGGTCAGTGCCGGCACTGCTGGAC
>CAYXPN010000048.1:0-23480 GCA_964467075.1 uncultured Planctomycetaceae bacterium | reverse complement strand
TGCTCCGAAAACCTCGCCGGCCCGACCCGGCTGCTGCAGCACTCCGCCGCACCGGGGCCCCGGGCCCGGCCCGCTCGCCCAAGCCTACTACTCTACCTTGTGCCCACAGGACAGCGGCCACAGACCCCACATCCGCTGCGGGGTTGTTTTCCGGCAAGGAATCTGTCAGCCGCTCAGTCCCTATCACCATTTCATCCGGACCCGCGAAGCATCTGGCACGCGGCTTGCTGTGCAGGGTGGTCACCACCGGTACGTGTGCCGCGCGTCTGGCGTTCGCCCCCTGCTATTCGGGCCCCTGGATCGCGCAAGGCAGCTCGTTCCAGTGTTGCAGGTCCCGCTTTAGCAATTCCGAAAGCAGCCGCACGTCGTCTCTGAAAAACTCGACCAGTTCGCTCTCGAAGGATTCAGACAGGCTGCGTGGCTGCTCGTCGGACACGTTGAGCCGCAAGAGCCTGGGCAGCAAGAGGAAGCGCTCCACGCGGAGAACCTTGTGGCCAGCTTCGGCGGCCGCGGCTGCCAAGCGCGAATAGCGCAGTCTTCCCACCAGTCGTTGGACCCTCGGCCAGCGCACGCCTTTGCGCGCATTGACCCTCGGAAACTCACTTCTGCCGTCGTGCGCCAGTCCCAGGAACTCCAGCACCTCCCCATAGACCCGGGCCGGATACTGGCGAAAGTCATCGTAGAGAATCACCTGCACTTGTTGTCGGGGAAACACCTGCAAGAGCCGCTCCAGTTGCGCCCCCAGCCGGCCGATCTCTCCATACTGCGCCAAAGCAGGACGTTCGCTCATCGCCCTGGAAAGCCGTCTTCCCCGGCGCCGCTCCGCCTGCCATTGCCAGGCGGTCTCGAAGTCCGGCGCATTCTCAATCCCGTTGTACACAAGCTGCCAATAGAGCGAGTGGACCAGGTCCACGGGCCGCCGGAGCATGGCGATCAAGCGGGCCTCGGGCTGCCAGCCGCGGATGCGCCCGGGCGCCTCCTGCGAATACAGGTAAGAGACCGATCCTTCGCCGATCGCCTTGTGGTGCGCCTGGGCCCCCTGAAACAGGCCCAGATACTCTTCCTCGGTCTGTGCAGCCGCGAGATGGGCTGGGACGATATCGCGGCAGAAAAAATAGGGTTCCTTCGGTGTCGAGAAATACACTTCGGGATGGCTGCGCAAATACTCGCTCAGCGCGGTTGTGCCGCACTTCGGCGCGCCGATGATGAAGAAATTTGGGCGGGTCATTCGCAATGCTCCCACAGCTTACGCCCGCAGCGCCCGCAGCCCGGACCACGAGCTGCGCACGGCGCGTGCGTGCGCCGTCGCTCTGTCGCGGCCCAGCGCCCTCGCGCGTCAGCGCGGGGGCGCCTATCGCGACAATGGCACCTCACAATACGCTTCAAATTCTACCACAATAAACGCGTTGTTGCCGAACACATCCAGCGCGTGCAGGCGCACGGCCTTCACCGGGCGCGGCCGGAAGGTGAGCACCTGCCACCCGCGCCATTCCCCCTGGCTGCGGTCGGCCAGCAGTTCGAAGTGCTCGCCGTCGGACGAAACCTCGACCTTGTAGCGGTAATGAATTCTTGGGTTCAGGTCGTAAAGCAGGAAGCGAATGGCCTGCAAGCGGTAGGTGTCGGGGAAGGTGATGGTCCAGACACCGGGAGGACGAGCCCAAGACCAGCCGCTATGGCCGTCATAGCGCGTGGCATTTCCGTCGATCAACGCCTCGCTGCCCTCGGGGCCCTCGACCTTCGTCCCGCGGCTGGCCAGCGCCACATTGCCTTCGCGCGCGATTCCCAGCACCGCGGGGCCGGCCGCCCGCTGCAATTCGGCCAGCGCCTCCAGCTCGCGCTCCACACGCAGCTTCTCGAGCCCCTCCAGCGCCGGCAGGGCCTTCTCATAGTAGGCGGCGGCGCGGCCGGCCATTGCTACCTGCTCGCTCCCTTGGGCGCGGCGGGCCAGCCTGCCCCACTCGTCGGCCAGGCGCACCCAGCCCGGCGGGTCGTTCGCACCGGCCAGGTCCTGCTGGGCCACCTGCGCCAGGGCAGCGTCTGAACCACGGCTCAGATAGGGCAGGCCCTCTTGCCAATCCCCTTTCTGAAAACACTGCCAGCGGCCCACCGTCAGGTTGGCTTCCGCATGGTCGGGCTCTTCGGCCAGCAGCTCCAGGGCGCTCTCGGCCGCGCGGAATCCGGCCTGCTGGCGATCCAACTCACGCTCGAAAACCGTCGCCTGGCGCAGGCGCGCCGGGTCGCGCGTCCGCCGGGCCGCCATCACCGCCACGCGCATAAGCTGCCCGGCCGCGTCGTACTCGTCCTGGACCGCGGCCGTCGCGGCCAGCGTCATGGCCGATTGAAACACGCGCTCGCTCGCGGTGGCCGACTGCGATCCTGTGCCGGTCGCGCTCAAGACCACTTCCAAAAGTTGAGCTTTGGCTCCCAGCGCGTCCAACTCGTAGCGTTCCCCCAGCCAGTTCGCCGTGGCCAGGGCCAGCTCGATCTCTCCGCCCTCCGCCGCCAACCGGCCGGCCATTTGTACCGCAACAAAACGGATCTCCGGCTCCTCGAGCACCTCCTGGCCCTGCTGATAGAACAACTCGGCCAGTCGCCGTTTCTTTTCCGCTGTGTCGGCCTCGGCCAACTCCCGGGCGAATACCTCCCGGATCTGCTGTTCCGCCTCTCGGCAGGCCTGGGCATCGGGCACGGGCAACTTCTGCTCCGGCGGTGTTTCCGGCGCAGATGCTGCCGGTTCACCGGGAGACCCTCCCTCCAGCGCCGTCTGCCCGGGGCCCTCCGGATCGATTAGTTGCGCCAAAGGTCTCAGAAACGGCTCCTGCGGGGGTTGCTCGGTCGGGCCGGCCGGCTCCAGCCCACCCGGCGATTGGCCGGGCACAGCACCGGGGAGCGGCTCGACCGGTGGCCCTGGCTCCGGAATGGGCATCGGCGGCTCGACCGGTTCCTCCGGCGCCCCGGGTGTATCGCTGTTGGGGCTGGTTGGGCCTGACCCGGCGGGCGACTGCGGACCGCTTTGCGACCCAGGCCGCGCAGAAGGGGATTCAAGCGCAGAACCCGGCGCTTCGGAATTGGGACGGAGCGTGACCGTGGTGTCAGCACCGGGCGTCCGACTCCACCAAATCCAACCGCCCAGGGCGCCCAGACCCACGGCCAGCAAGCCGGCCGCCACCGCGGCCACGACCTTGACCCGGGGTCGCGTCGACCGGCGGCGAGCGGCCAGATAGGACGCCACGCAAGCCGACGGCAGGCCGTTGCTCGCCCCGGCTGCGGCGGACACACGGCGGGGCGGGGGCCTGCGCGGCGATGCGGAAGCCTGCGCCTCGGCGGCCTGCTGTTGCTGTTCCGCCAGTTGACTGCGCAATTGATCGTCATGCTGGGCCTTCTGCTCAGCATTGAGCAGGCAGACCTTGGCCCCGGCGATCTCGTTGAGCAGTCGCTGCGAAAAGGCCGAGTACTTGCCCGTCTGAAATCTCTTGACTTGCGCCATGCGCCCGTCGGCTGCGGTGGTGATCACGTCCGGATCGGACTCGAAGAGCTCGAGCCCCAGCAGCCGATAGTGATTGGGCGGCTGGTCTTGCGGAGGAATGCCCAGCCACTTGTGGTAGGGATCGAACTTTTCGGACATGGCCCCGCTCCCCGGCATCCAAAGCACCTCGCAAGCATCGACCTGCGGACGACCGGTCCACCTTTTTTCAGTATAACGCTTGGTTTCCCATCCTCAACCCGGACTCGCCGGCAGCAGGCGCCTGAGGATCTTGCCGAGGTTCAACAAGCCTGCAAAGGACAACAGCGCCGCGGTCACCGCGCCGAAGACCACTGCCGCAAAACCGACGCGCACCAGCGAGGAAAGGCCCTGCGGCAGGATCAGGCCCAGTCCGGCCGTGACCGCCGCGCCGGCCGCGCAACACAAGACGGTCTTTCCCATCTCGCTCCACGGCACCAGGCGCGCCGCACTGATCCCCAGAATCCCACGCAGCACCAGCAGGTTGTACGGCACCTGCACCAGATACACCACACCCACCGTGACCGCCGCGGCGCCCAGCGGCCCAAACAACAGGATCGCCAGCCAGGACACCGCGGCGTTGACCGTCAGCGCCAACACGGCCTGAATCAGGATCAGCCGGCTGTTGCCCGTCGCCCGCAGCAGCGCCTCGAACGTCAACGTGCGCGCGGGCAACAGCAGCAGGTAAATCTGGAACACGCCGGCACTGTCCACATAGGCCGGACCATACAGGATGCGCATCACGTCCCGGGCCGTGACGAACAGGAGGAACATCAAGGGAATAAGGCCCAGACCACACTTGACGGTTGCCGTGCGGAAGAGCCGGATGATTTCGTCGCTGCGTCCTTCGGCGTGCAGGGCCACATAGTCCACCACCAACACCGAGATCACCGAGCCGGTGATCACGGCCACAAAGGGGATCTCCATCGCGCCGTTGACGTAAACGGCGAACACCGCCGGCCCGCAGAGCACGGAAACGAGCACCTTGTCGAGGTCGCGTCCGACGCGAGTTACCAGCACGGCCAGGCCCACCGGGATGCCGTAGCTCAACTGGCTGCGCATGCCGGCCGCGGTGGGGTATGCCGGGCCTTCGCCGCACGCGCGAAACATGAGCCCCAGTGCAATCAGGCCCATGCACACCGAGCCGATGGTCAGTCCTGCCACCGCGGTGGTCAGCGTACGCACCAGCAGCACCGGCACCAGCACCGCGGCCAGGATCACCAGCCGGCTGGTGACGTTGTAGACCGCAGCCGTGGTGATGCGGTTTTGGGCCACCAGACAGGCCTCGAATGCTCTGGCCGGCAGCACCACCAGCGGATAGGGCGCAAAGACCAGCAGCGTCAACGCCAGGGCCGGGTTGTCGAACCACACGGCCAGCAGACGGCTGCCCCCCGCCGCCAGGAACAGGGAGATCGCGGCTCCGCCGGCCGCCAGCATCAGCATGTTCTCGGTCAGCACCCCGCGCGATCGCCGTTTCTCCACGGCCAGGAAATACAGCAGGGCCCCGGGAAGCCCCAGCCGCACGAACGGCTCGAGCACCTGGTAGGAGAGCAGTGTCTGCCGGTAGGCCGCATAGTCCTGCTTGGTGAACAAGCGGGCCAGGACCATCACCGACACCAGGCCCACGAGCGTCGTCAGCCCCCGGCCCGAAGCCAGGGTCAAGGCCTTTGCGGTCCGCGAATTCGCCATGCCCGATCAGCAAGCTCCGCGCAATGGACACACCAGGATCAGCGCTTGGGAAAAGCATCTTCAGCGATAGAAACCGGCAATCGAGTGTACCACGTACTGAGCCTGCTGGTCGGAAAGCTCCGGATAAATCGGCAGCGCCAGCGTCTCCCGCGCCGCGGCCTCGCTGTGAGGGAAGTCGCCCTCCCGATAGCCCAGCGAGGCGAAACACTCCTGCACGTGCAGCGGCACCGGGTAGTAGATCTCCGTACCAATGCGGTGTTCCTTCAGATGGGCCTGCAGTTTGTCGCGCCGCTCGACACGGACGACGAACTGGTTGTAGATGTGGCGCCGGGCGTCAGCCTCGCGGGGCAGACCGACCTTGCCCTCGGCCACCAGACCCGCCTCCTCGAACAGCCGACAGTAGCGCCGGGCATTGGCCTGCCGGCCGGCCGACCACTCGTCCAGATGGGGAAGCTTGGCACTGACAATGGCCGCCTGGATGGCGTCCAGCCGGAAGTTGCCGCCCAGCAGCGGATGGTAGTACTTGGGCTTTGAGCCATGGACCCTGAGCACGCGCAGCTTCTCCGCCCGATCGGCGTCCTGCGTGGTGACGATCCCGCCGTCGCCGCCCGCGCCCAGGTTCTTGGACGGGAAGAAACTGAAACAGCCGTAGTGGCCCATCGAACCCGCGCGCCGGCCGTGATACTCCGCGCCGATCGCCTGGGCCGCATCTTCGATAACCACCAGGCCGTGGCGCCGGGCCAGTTCAGCAACCGCGTCCATCTCCGCACACTGGCCGTAAAGGTGGACGGGCATGATCGCCTTGGTGCGCGGGGTGATGCGGCCTTCGAGCTGCGAGACGTCGAGGTTGTAGGTGATCGGGTCGATGTCCACGAACACCGGAGCGGCCCCCAGGCGGACGATCGAGCCCACGGTGGCGAAGAACGTGTAGGGCGTGGTGATCACCTCGTCGCCCGGACCGATCCCTTCGGCCATCATGCTGATCAACAGCGCGTCGCTCCCTGAAGAAACGCCCACCGCGTGGGCGCAGCCGCAGTATTCGGCGATCTGCTGCTCGCAGGTGGTCACCGTGGGGCCGAGGATGAAATACTGGCTCTCGAGCACGGCGTGGACCGCGGGCAGGATTTCGTCTTTGATCCGCGCGTATTGGGCCTTTAGGTCCAGCAGGGGCACCGTGATCCCGGCCGTCTGCGCATGGTTCGTCTTCTCGTTCACACTCATCGCTACCGTTTCCTTGCTGCGGCTTCCAAAGGGACGTGGTTCGAGGATCGACAGCCTGCCTCAGGGCCTTGTGCGATGCCTCTGTTCGCTCGCCGAAGGGGCCGGGAAGGCGGCGGACGACAACCGGCTCCCAGCCCTCATGGGGACAACCTCGACTCCGGCTGCTGATCGCGTGCCTGCCCCGCGGCAGTCTCTTCCGGCGGCAGCTCGCAGACTCTCTGGCCGTCGAGTCGATAGCGGATTCGGCACACCGGACAGGCGGCGCTTCCTTGGGCGTCGAACTCGAGCCGTGAGGCGGCACACCGGCAAATCCAGCCGACCTGACGGGCGGGCACGCCGGCCACCAGTGCGTAGTCCGGCACGTCGTGCGTGACGACCGCGCCGGCGCCCACGAACGCATAGCGCCCGACCGTATGTCCGCAGATCACTGTACAATTGGCTCCCAGCGTGGCCCCCCGGCGGACCAGCGTGGGGCGGTATTCGCTCTTGCGCACGATCTCCGCCCGGGGATTGGCCACGTTTGTAAAGACCATCGACGGGCCGCAGAACACGCCGTCTTCCAGGGTCACGCCGTCGTAGACGGCGACGTTGTTCTGGATTTTGACCCGATTGCCCACCACCGCGGTGGAGGCCACCAGCACGTTCTGGCCGATCGAGCACGCTTCCCCGATGGTAGCACCTTTCATCACATGGGAGAAGTGCCAGATCTTCGTGCCGCGCCCGATGCGGCACGGCGGGTCCACCACGGCCGTGGGATGGACGAAGTAGTCCGGGGACGCCGCGGGGGCTTGCTCCGGGTGGGTGGGCGGTGCCGCGGCACGCTCCAGCGCCCGCTGGCAGGCATCCAACACGCGCAACACGCGCAGCCCTTCGCGCCCGTCGCTCAAGGGCTGCCGGCGCCCGGCCACGCACTCGAGGAAATGGCGACACTCCTGTTTGAGCGGCTCGGCCGCGGGCAGATCGACCGCCATGGCCTCGGCCTTAACCGCCTTGGGCGCCCGGTCGGTCCAATCCACGCGGTGGGGATAGAGCAGCAGTTTCTTCTCCGCCGTATCGTCGAACACGGCCATCTTCTCCGTGCCCACCACCACCAGGCGCTGCTCCTTGGACGGATGGAGCCAACTGACGAAGATGTGGCCCGTCACCCCGCTCTTGAACCACAAGCGGCTCAGCGTGACATCCACCACGCCGGGCGTCAGGTAGCTCTGCCCTTCGGCCTCCGCGCGCACGGGCTCTTCGCCCAGCAGATGGAGAATCACCGAGATGTCGTGCGGCGCGAAGCTCCAAAGGATGTTCTCCTCGGTGCGGATCAGTCCCATGTTGAGCCGGTTGGAGTAGCAATACAGAATCCGGCCCAGCACGCCTTGCTGAATCTGCTCGCGCAGCTTCATCACCGCCGGGTGATAGAGCAGGATGTGGCCCACCATCAGTATGCGCCCGCGTCCCTCGGCCAGGTCCACCAGCACCTGGCCCTGCTCGGCGTTGAGCGCCAGCGGCTTCTCGACGAACACGTCCTTGCCCGCTTCCAGGGCGCGGCGCACCAGCTCGAAGTGGGTGGCCGCCGGGGTGGCAATCGCCACGGCCCGGACCCGCTCGTCGGCCAGCACCTCTTCGAGCTGCTGGGTGAACTCAGGCGGATCGCCCGAAAAGACGAGCTTGTCGCGCCGCGAGGCATCTGTGTCGCAGACGCATTGCAAGGCGCCCAGCTCGGAGAACACGCGCACCAGGTTCTTGCCCCAATGGCCGCAGCCGATGACCGCCACATGTTTCTGCATCAACAGCTTCCTTCAAAAACCGTAACACTTCAGCCGTCTGAAGTTGGTTCTGCACGCCGGTGACGCCAAGGGGGTCGGGAGTCTTTTTCGGCCAGAGCGGGTTCCACTTGGCAAGTTTTCACCCGAAAAAGACTCCCGACCCCGTCCGCTCGCCCTGCACGCCGCGGCCAATCATATCGCGCCCGTTCGGGGCTCGAACTTGCGGCCGTTCTGAGCGCGTAGGGTGGGTCCAGCGGTGGGCGCAGACCCACCATTTTGCCTGGTCGGTGGGTCTCGCGATCGCTCGACCCACCCTACAGCCTTCGCAGTGGCACACGGCGGCGGCCATGCCGCAACCGCGGTGCGCCGCCAGATGGGCCTCGAAGTTTCATAGCTCGTCGGCGCGGTCCGGCGACGCTTTCCAACGACACAGCCCCCGGCAGCCGAATCGTCCGGCTCCGGCGTCACCCGTCCCGTCGGCAAAGCCAGCAATATCCCACCTCACGGCTGCGAATTCCCAACAGCCAGCGGGCCACAGGAAACTCCAGTCGATCGGGCAGTGCCCGGCGACGGAGCACGCGCAAACCCGCGGCCTGAAAGGCGGCTTCCCATTGCTGCGCAGAAAGGAAACAAACACCCACGCCCGCGGTGTTGGCCCCCGCGCGGCGCACCAGGGGCGCCAAGCACCGGCCGGCCGTGGCCTGGTAGACCAGCCAGCCCGGCAGTCCGGCCAGCAGCCAACTCTGGTAAAGGTGTTCGCACACGAACAGCCTTCCACCCGGCCGCAGTCTGCGGGCCAGCATGCGCAAAACTGCGCGCTGGTGAACGCGCGTGGCATGGTAGCTCTCCCGGACCAGATGGTGCAGCAGGCAGTTGACCGTGATCAGGTCGAATCGCTCGCCTGGGAATTCCTCCAGCCGTTCCACCGGCGCGCACCACGTACGTTTGCGCGCATGGGGCTGATTGCGGGCCAGGAGCAGCGACGAGCTGTCCATCACCAGCGAGCTGCATTGGGCAAACCGCTCCAACAAGCGGTCGGCCAGGGCCCCGTTGCCGCCGCCGGCGTCGAGGTGGATGAACGGCCGGGTGCCGAAATGCTGCGCCACCAGGGCGGCCAGGTCCTGCCAATAGCTCGGCCATAAGTGCTCTGGCCGGTCGTACCTTTGCAATTGCTCGGGCGAGAGGGTCCTGCTCTGCTTGGCAACACCCGAACTCATTGTCACACCGGAGCGTGCCATACGGCATCGAGCCATCCTGGGCGGAGCGGATCGCGCGGCGGCGCGGCAACCCGATGCCGCGACTCGCCTGCAGCGCCACGTGATTGGGGAGCGGTCTGCTGACCGCTCCACACGGTGGCCGGGGCGGGCGACCCCGCCACCGTGTGCGCCTCGCCTGCAGCGCCGGGCGTGCAGCCCCCCAGGGCCAGCGGAGACCATCAACCGGGGTGCTTCGTTCGTGGGTCAGGCCGGCGGATTCAGACCCGAGGCCGTCGGTTCCGCATGGAATTCCGTGGGCGAAGGCTGCTCGGGCGCCCGCTGCTCGGGCGTGCCGGGAGGCTTGAATTCGGGCACGATCCGGCAGAGCATCTCGCGGAGCAACTCCTCCGGCGCGTGGAGCGACTCCTCCAGTCCGGCGATCGCCGCGCGCACGTCTGCGATCCGGAAGGGCCGATGGTAGGCGGCGCGCACCTTGGGGTGGGAGGTGGGCAGTGTCTGTTCGTCGTCGAAGTAGAGCTCCTCGTAGAGCTTCTCACCCGGTCGCACCCCCGTGAAGACCAGCTCGATGGAATCCTCGGGCAGGCCCGACAGGCGCACGAGATCGCGTGCCAGGTCCACGATCCGCACCGCCTCGCCCATTTCCAGCACGAAGATTTCGCCGCCTTGTCCCATGGCCGCCGCCTGGAGCACAAGCTGGGAAGCCTCGGGGATGGTCATGAAGAACCGCCGCATGCGGGGATCGGTGATCGTGATCGGTCCCCCGCGGCGAATCTGCTCCTGGAACAGCGGCACCACGCTGCCGTCCGAACCCAGCACGTTACCGAAACGCACCACGGTAAACTGCGTGGACGACTCCTGCGAAAGGGCGTGGACGTAGCGCTCGGCGATCTGCTTGGTGGCTCCCATTACGCTGGAAGGGTGAACGGCCTTGTCCGTGGACACCAGCACGAAATTGCGCACGCCGAACTCGTCGGCCAGGTCGGCCAGACACTTCGTGCCCAGCACGTTGTTCTTCACCGCCTGGCCCACATTGGCTTCCATCAGGGGCACGTGCTTGTGGGCGGCGGCGTGAAAGACGACCTCGGGCTGATGGGCCTCGAAAACCTGGCGCATCCGCCCGGCATCGGTCACGTCCCCGATCCCGCACTCCAGGCGCGTGGCGCTGCCCAGCGCCGCCAACTCCTTCTCGATCCGAAAGATCGGGTTCTCGCCGTGGCCCACCAGCACCAAGGCCCGCGGCTCGAATCGCATCGCCTGGCGGCAAATCTCCGAGCCGATGCTCCCGCCCGCTCCGGTGACCATCACCGTGCGCCCGCGGATCAGCTCCCCGATGCTCTTCATGTCCAGCTCGACCGGCTCGCGGCGCAAGAGGTCGGAAATCTCAATGTCGCGGATGGGCACCCGCCGATCGCCTTCAAAGCGGTCTTCGGCCGAGCGGATGATCTTCAAATTCAGACCGCCCTGCTCACACAGGGCCATCACCTCGCGCAGGCGTGCGCCGGGCAAGGTGCCCGCGGTGACCAACACCTCGGTCGCCTCCACCGCGGCGGCCGTCTCGACCAGGCGGTCCAGACTGCCCAGCACCGGAATCTGCCCCAAACGGGCACCCGGCGTGACAGGCCCCTCCAGGGCCACGAACCCTCGAATCCGGTAGGCCGACTGCGGGTGGGACTGGATTTGGTGGGCCAGGATGCCGGTCGAGTCGTCCGCACCGATGACCAGGGCCTTGCGACGGCCGTTCTTCTCAAACACGGACCAGAACTGCTCGTGGAACAAGCGCCAACTGGCCCGCAACCCGCCCAGCAGCACCAGCGTGAGCGTGAAGTCCAGGATCAGCACCGACCGGGGAATCTGCGGCTCCATGGAAAAGTGGTTGATCGTGGCAATCGCCAGCAGCGAAAGCACCGACGCCCGCAGCAAGGCCGCCAGGTCGGAAAACGTCACATACAGCCACCAGCCGTGGAAATGCCCGGTCAGGTAGAAGACACCCAGCTTGAGGCTGAACACCCAGAGCAGGCTGAGCCAGAACAGGCCGACTTCTTCTTTGGGCACACTGAAGTCGAATCGCAACTGAAAGGCCAGCCAGTAGACCAGCCAGAAGACCACCGCGTGGCCCGCACCGAGCAACCACACGCGCGGCCCGAACGGGCGCTGCTTGCGCCGCGGCTCCGCGGGGGCGGCTTCGGACGGCGCGGAATCGGGGCTTGGCCCCCCCCTGGCTCCGGACGCGGTCTGCGCCGAGCGACCGGGCCGGTCCGCGGGAATCTCGTCACGTGGAGAACTGGATTGCATTGATCCTGCCAGCGCCCGCCGGTGCAATGTCCCGAGGCTGCAATATCCAGAGGACGGGCCCCAAGGGCCTCGCGCCGTCGGCCGGCGACCTCCAATTCGTCATGGAAGCCCCCATCTGGTTGCCCAAACGGTCGCAAGCTCCGTCTCGCCGGGCCACAACCCGACAAACGGCAATTCCTGTCCGCCGAAAAGTCGTTACGTCTCTACGAGGCTGCCGCCCGCCCCGCTTTGCCTGCGGCGGCCCACTATAGTGGCCCAATCACGCTCCATCAAGCGAACGCTCGTCCCCAGGATCCAATTCCGCGGCGCGCTTGCGCGCGGCCGTGATATCCGGGGCTGCCAATGGCTGCGCCTGGTCGCCCTCGGTCGCTTCCAGCGGCTGCCCGCCGGCGGTCAGCCATCGGTAGATGTAGTCGGCCAGCTCGACGATGCTCTGGCGATCCTGGCCGCCTTCCGCCCTGGTCTCCAACAGCACTTTGACCAGCGCGGGCCAACTGTCCTTGCCGGCCATCTTCCAGCGGAACTTTCCCAAGTCGTGCCGGTCGAGCAGCACCTCATCGCCGAACTGGTACCAGTAGACCACATAGGCCCGCCGCTCCTCGAGCCGCCACATGGAAACGCTGATTTCGGCTTCCTGGCCGGCGGCCCCGCGGACCGCAACGTACTCGCTGTCGAGTTTCTCCCATCCGTTCCCACGGTAGCAAAGAAACGGGGTATGGGTCAGGCCGAGCTGGTGGTCGTTGAAGATCGCCACGTGCATGGTGATCACCTGGCCCGCCGGACCGCGGTACTCGCGGTTCTCGACAACCGTTGCTTGGGACCTCAGCGCCCGGGTCAACCGCTCGTCGATCTGCGACGGCCGACCGTGCCACTGGCCCGAGGGTAGCTGAATCTCCCAAGGGAACTCCGTCACATCGTACGGAGGCATTGCGATCCGCGGCGGCTCCAGTCCCGCACCGACCAGATAGGCGCCCCCGTAGACCAGCACCATCAACACGGCCACTCCCACCAGCAGCAGTGCGCTGCGGCTGAGTTTCGATCCAATGCTCGCCATCGGGTCGCTCCTTGTCGGGGGGAGCGTCGGCCGCGGGGCTCAAGCCGCGGTCGCTGCGCCCCTGGGGCTACATCTCTCAGGGGGCCGCCTCGAACTCGTGGCGGAGGCTGCGGTCCTGGTGCCGCTGCCAGGTTCCGGTCACCACGGCTTCCATATTCCGCACGCCAAAGGCCTCGAGGATTTCCTGGGCCGAGGCGACCTTCGGCATCTGGCTGGCATCCTGGAAGATGGAAAGCAGCACGGTATCCGCGTGCTGGCTGAGGAAACGCGTGTCGGCCACCGGGAGCACCGGGCTGCTGTCCGCCACCACGAAGTCGTACTCCTGGCGCAGCTCTTTGAACACCAACGCACCGGCCCCGTTGGCCAGCGCGGTCATCGCCTGCCGGTCGCACCGGCCCGCAGTCACCACGCAAAGCCCCTCGATGGCCGTCTGGTGCACCACCTCCGAGAGATCGCACTCGCCGCGCAGCACCTCGGCGATTCCCGGGGTCTCATCCACGCCGAACACCGAGGCGAACGCCGGCCGCCTGAGATCGAAGTCCACCAGCACAGTGCGCCGGCCGTTGCGGGCCAGACTCATGGCCAGTTGAGTGGCCAGGGTGCTCTTGCCTTCGGCGCTGTCGGCACTGGTGACCAGAATCACCCGCCGGTCGCTGATCTCGGCCTGGCGCAGGAGTCGGGCACTGATGCCGTCGACGGATTCCGTGAGCCGATGATGCCAGACGCGGTGGCGCCGGCCCGGGCTGCCCAGTCGGCGGAGCACCGCGGGCGGAATGCGCGGCAGCGAGCCCGCCACCGGCAGTCCCAACCCCCGCGAGACGTCCGACGGGGCGTTGACGCGCCCGCGCGACAGGTCCCAGAGGGTGATGCTCACCAGCGGCAGGGCCAGGCCCACCAGTCCGGCCAGCACGGTCAAGGCGATGCGCACGGGCAGACCGGCCTGGACCACCGGCACGTCCGCGGGACGCAGTTGCTCAATGCGGGGGCGCGAGCGCAGTTCGACCTCGATCTTGTAGCGCTCCTCGGCCAGGCTTTGCAGGGTATTCTTGAGTTGTTCGATGTTGTCGCGCACGGTTTCCACGTCGATGTAGAACCCGCCCAGCAGCCTGGCCTCGCGGTCCAGCCGTTCCACGTCGGCGCGCAACTGCTGTTCGCGGTCGATCAGCATGGCCACCTCGATCTCCTTCTCGCGCAACGCCTGCTGGATTTCGTTGCGTTTCATGGTGCGCACCCCCTCGCGCAATTCCTGGGCGCGGAGTTCGAACTGCGACTGCAGGGCATGGAGGTCCGACTGATAGCGGCTGGCATATCGGGCGACCACCTCCGGGCGCACGTTGGCCGAGACATAGGCCGCCTCGGTGCGTTTCCAGGCGAGTTGCTCGGCCACGGGTCGGGCCACCGGGTCGCGCTGCAAGAGCGTGTCCATCTCGTAGGGCGAAATCTCGATTTCGTCCACCACGGCCAGCATCGCGCGTTGTCCTTCCAGCTCGCCCCGGGCGCGGCGCAGCTCGAACTGCGTGCGCATATACTCGCGGCGGTAATCGGCCAGCTCCTGCTGCACCAGTTGCTGCTTGAGCCGCATGGCCTCCTGCTCGCCCGTGCCGAACTGCTGGGCCAGTTGGTCGAGGCGGTTACGACGCTCGCGCAGATCGGCGTCCTTTTCGACCGCCACTTGCTGGAGTTCGTTGAGCCGATCCTGTCGCTCCTGGCGACTGCGCCCGACCACGTCTTCCATGTAGGCAGCCACCACGGCGTTGGCCAGCGTGGCCGCCTCCTGGGGATTCCGGCTGGTCATCGAGACCAGCATGATCTCCGCGTCCCCGGGAAAGGTGACCTCGATCTCGTCTTCCAGCCATTGCGAGGCCGCGGGGCCCCGCTTGCGGATGGGCGGGAGCCCGGCCACCTCCGGATCGCGCAACGCCGCCAAGGTCACCAGGGGACTGCGGATCAACTGTTCCTGGGTGTCTTTGAACACCGCGAAGGCGTCGTGCGGCTGGGTGCGCTGATCGGTCTCTGCGGTCCGAAAGGCAACCACCGGCGGCTGGGCCGCCACCTGCAACACGGCGCTGGCCGTGTAATGGGCCCCCCAGCCGAACCACGCGCCGGCCGCGGCGCCTCCGCCCAGCAGCACCCCCAGGATCGACACCGCCAGCCAGTGCCGGCGCAAGGCATGGAACACCTGTGTCACGTTTTGTGCAGGAGTCTCCGGGCGGGGCAGCAATTCGGCGGGCACGATCCAACGGCCGTCCGCCCCGGTTTCAGCGGTCGGCTTCCAGGTTGCGGCCTGAACCATCGGATGCTCTTCCCCGCGAGGACCGTTCATATCCTGGTTCATGACTGATCAGCCTCTACAAAAGGAGAACACGGAAAGGAAAAGTCGGCGACTTCTCGCCGGCCCCACTGTTCGAAACACAACCCCCACAAGTTCGCTTCATCGGCTCTGGTCCCCCGTGCGCCGCGGCCGCACACACCCGCGCCCCGCGATCGCTTGACCATGGCCCTATCGGTCGTCGCGCCGGCTGCGCTGGGCTTCGGACCCGCGGCCCGTGCCCGACCCGGGGGCCTTGGGCTGGCCTCCCAGGGTAAGGGGGCGTTCGTCCGGCGGCGCGGGAAACAGCTTGTGCAGCAGCGACAGCTCCGCGGCCAATACGGCCACAGCGATCGGCGACATCAACAGTCCGGCCATGTCGTGGAATGTCTTCTCGGCCAGGGCCCTGAACTCCAGATGGTACAAAATGGCGGTCGACGTGATCCGCACCAGGTTGGCAAACACGGCGATCGGCGCCGCACTGAGGACAATCACCAGCTTCTCCCACCACGGCCCGCGCAACACAAACGCGGCGCCCACGCAGATGGCGAAGAACAACATCAACATGCGCAGGCCACTGCACGCTTCGACCACACCCAACTGTTCGTTTTCCAATTGGATCACATTGCTGCCCTCGCCCACCACCACCGCGGGAATCCCCAGCGTCTGGATCACGAACACGCTGCACTCGGTGCTGATCCGTTGCAGGGGGTGGCGCAAAGCCGTGGCCGCCACCGTGGGCATGGGCACCATGAAAACCAGAAACAGGATCGCCGGCCAGGCCCAACGCACGGCCCGCCAGCCCCCCAATGCCAGGGTCAACCCGGCAAGGAACAGAACGATGGAAAACGGATCGAGCGTCAGGTAGTAGTAGTAGGCCGAAAACAGGCGTACTCCCGCCCAGAGGGCAAACACCGGCACGGCCCACCAACTGCCGCGGCGCGGCAGGGGGTCCATCATGTCGCGTCGCAGCCACAGCAGCACCAGCGAAAAGACCGGCACCACGAATCCGTGGCCGTAGTCCGGTTCGCGCCACCAGACGCCGATCATCAGTCGCAATGCGCCGGCATAGGTGAGCACGAAGATGGCCGTCAGCACCCCCCACGCCGCCAGCGTGAGGCCCGAGGGCCGGAAACGCTTGATCTCTTCTACGAAGCCACTGGCCATCGCCGTTACCTTGAGCGATCGGTTGAACTCGACGTGTCAGATTCGCGGCTGTCCGGCGTCGGCCCGACGGATGTTTCGACCCCGGCGCCCCTGTTTCCCGGACTGTTCCGGTTGCCCGGCTCGTCGAGAGAGCCACGCCTCCGATCGGGCCTCGTCGCTTTGCCGACGGCCCCTTGGTCGCCGGGCCGGCATCCCGGGGGCCAACCCTCAGTCTGACGGGTTCGACCCAGAGGGTCAAGCGCCGGACCTAAGGGGCCTGGTCCGGCTCTTCACCCCGTTGCGCACCGGACCGCGGCACTCTCCACGCACGTCCCCTGAGCCCACCTGGCAGCCCCGGCTCAGCAAACGCCTGCCGGGCAGGGATTGTTCTGTGCCTTTTTCCACGACGCAAAGCCCATACCAAAGCACCCAGCCTGCTGCGACAGCCCGCCGGCCTCGGCCGGCAACGTATTGGCCTGTCGAGACTTGCGCCATCGGCCACCCGGCTCGTCGCTGCCCGCTGCGTGCCCCGTCCGTGCCGCGGCGTTGCCTTTCAGACAGGCGCGTTGTCGGCGGGCATCATGCGTGCAAAAACCTGCGGGGCCCGGCCTCGGGGCCTCTGTGCGTGCTCGGGGCATACTCCGTTCCCGTCGGTTGCGTCAAATCCGGCACAACCGTTACCACCTGCCGAGGTTGCCACATCCACTGTCAATGTGCTCATCAGGTCCCCATGCTCTCGTCCGTCAGCGCGTTCTCCGTCGCCTGCGCGCCTGAAGGGGCCCGGCCGGTTGCCCGCACCCCGCGGTTCGTGTCAGTTCGATGCTCGCTCATCGCGTCGGCTCGAAGGCAGCGCGCCGCTGGACGGCCCCATCCAGCCGCCGTACACAGATTCGACAAAGAAAGCGAACGGGCGCGGGGCAAGTCCCTGGACCGCCTGACTTCGGCAAGACGCCCTGCAAACGCGCGCCCATCTGCTCCAGACAAGTCGCCCCACCTGAGTAACCTCGCGGGATACCGAAAAAGGTGACAGGCACCACTTGTAGGCCATCTGAGCGGGGCACCTTGCGAGCAGGTGAACGCAAATGGTGCCTGTCACCTCTTTGAGTATGCCTGGTCCGTTCAGGATGATCGACAACTCGGTATCTGTCAAGCAGATGGCAGGATTCGTCGTGCGCCGGCGTCCTGCGGGCGGCCGCCTTTGCCGATGATTGCCGCCCGGCCAACAGTCGGCCCACCACTTGCGCCCGGACGATTCGCGATTTCGCGATGCCTGGGCCTGGGGCGGACCGCTGGAGACCGCCTTCCTGCCGGCATCGGGCCTTTGGGTGGTCGGCGGCCGACAAATACGCAGAAAGACTTGCGAGATATGGACGACGAACAGCCCAGGGGGCTCAATCGATCGGCTCGAGCAGAAAATCGTCGATTTCCACCGAGGCACCTTGTTGGAGGAAATGGACGGCCACCAGCAGCCGGGTCTTGCCCCGGCGCACCATCACCTCTCCTTCCAGTCCGGCCAGCGGGCCGTAGCGCACGCGCACCCGATCGCCGCCCGCCAGCCGGCTCTCCACAGAAAGGGGAAGTCCGGAGTCGATCGTCTGCTGCACGCGCCGCAGGTCGTCGAGCAACTGCCCCTGATCCTTCACCTCCAGCACTCGGGAGATGCGATTCGTCTTGAGCGCGCGCTCGCGCTGCCGTTCCGTGGCGAAGATGAACACGTAGCCCCGAAACATGGGGAGAAAAGAAATCTGCGGCCTGCCCCGGCGCACCACTGTGTGCTTGACCAGCGGCAGGAAATAGGGCACTCGACGGGCGAGCAGATCGCGTGCCAGGGCCTTCTCCTGCCGCGCCTTGGTATAGACCACCCACCAGCAGGCCCCCGGCTCAGCCGGCGGGCCGTCCAGCAGGTCGTCGGGAAACAGGGATCGCTCTCGATCCAGGATGGGCATCCGGCCGCCCCCTTGCTCGCTCTCGGCGCGGCCTCAGGGCCGCAACCAAAATCGGAAATCGGAAATCGGAAGTCGGAAATCGGAAATCGGGCTGTGCCGAGGTAAGCGGCGTGAGCCGCGGGTTCAGACAAGAACCGTCACCATCTTGCTTGCATTATATCGGCCATGACGGGCCTGCCTACGCACCCCTCTGACGGTGGGCAAAGTGCCGGTCAAATCGGCGCCGCAGCTCACCGGCGCGCGGATTCGGACTGCCGGGCGCCGCGCGCAGCGGGCCGGCTGGGTTTGTTTGTTCTGCGCCGGCTGCCCGCCAGCGCTGCCGACGCGCAGAGACGCGAGGGCTCTGCCGCGTTTCGCGCTGTGGCGGTGCGGTGTCCTATGCTAAACTGGGGGCGTGTCGGAAACCCGCGGCAGGGCTTTTCGGGGGTTCCGGCCGCCCGCATTCTGTGGGTAACGCGGAAAATGTGCACCGGGAGCAGCCGATGTGCGGCATTGTCGGATATGTGGGCCCTCGCGAGGCAGCCGAATTCCTGCTGACCGGTCTGCGACGGCTGGAATACCGGGGCTACGACAGCTCGGGCATTGCCACGATCGACACCGACGGCCGGCTTCACCTGACCAAGATGGCCGGGCGCATCGAGCAGCTCGAGGCCCGGCTGGCCGAAGAGCCGCTACCCGGCCGGATCGGCGTGGGCCACACGCGCTGGGCCACCCACGGCGTGCCGAGCGATGAGAACGCGCACCCCCATCTGGGCGGCAACGGCGAGCTGGCCCTGGTACACAACGGCGTGATCGAGAACTTCGAGCCCTTGCGACAGCGCCTGATCAGTCGCGGCTATCGCTTCGCCTCCCAGACAGACACCGAGGTGATCTCCCACCTGATCGCCAGCCAGCTTGACGCCCAGCAGCCGGTCGCCGACATGCGCGCAGCAGACTACCAGCCGCTGGTCGAGGCCGTCCAGTCGGCCCTGGCCCAATTGCAGGGCACCTACGGGCTGGCCGTGGTGTTCCGCCGGTGGCCCGAGGTGATCATCGCCGCGCGCCGCGGCAGCCCCTTGATCGTAGGCGTGGGCAGCGACGAGCACTTCGTGGCCAGCGACGGCTCGCCGCTGGCCGGCTACACCGACAAGATCGTCTACCTGAAAGACAACGAGCTGGCCGTGCTCACGGCCGAGAGCATCCGCGTGATCCACCGCGACCAGGGCCACGTGGCCCACAGCGTCGAGGCACTCGAGATCGAGCCGGGGGCCATCGACCGCGGGGGCTTCCCCCACTATATGCTCAAGGAAATCTTCGAGCAGCCCGAGTCGGTCCAGAACGCCATGCGCGGCCGGATCGACTTCGACGCGGCCTCGGCCAAGTTCGGCGGGCTTGCGCTCCCGCCGCAGGAGCTGCGCTCGGTGGGACGCATGCTGATGACGGCCTGCGGGACCAGCTTCCATGCGGCCCTGGTCGGCGAGTACCAGATCGAATCCCTGGCCCGGCTGCCCGTGGAGGTGGAATACGCCAGCGAGCTGCGCTATCGCAACCCGCCGCTTGATAACCACACGCTGGTCTTCGCCATCACCCAGAGCGGCGAGACCGCCGACACCCTGGCTGCGCTTCGAGAAATGAAACGCAAGGGCTACACGGGCCTGGGTATCTGCAACGTCGTAGGCAGCACCATCGCCCAGGAATCCGACGGCGGCATCTATCTGCGCGCAGGCCCCGAGATCGGCGTGGCCTCGACCAAGGCCTTCACCTCGCAGTGTACGGTGCTGGCCATGCTGGCGCTGTACTTCGGGCGCCTGCGCCATCTGGGTTTCGACGCGGGCATGAGGACCATCGAGGAATTGCAGCAACTGCCCGACAAGGTGCGCCGCGCCCTGGCCACCAACGACGAGGTGCGGCGGGTGGCGCTGCGATACGCCGAGTGCAACAACTTCCTTTACCTCGGGCGCCAATACAACTATCCCACGGCCCTGGAAGGGGCCTTGAAGCTCAAAGAGATCAGCTACATCCACGCCGAGGGCTACCCCGCCGCGGAGATGAAACACGGGCCGATCGCCCTGGTCGATCCCCACACGCCCAGCGTGTTCCTCATGCCGCAGGGCTCGGTTTACGACAAGGTGATGGCCAACCTCCAGGAGATCAAGGCCCGGGGCGGGCCGGTGATCGCCGTGGTCTGCGAGGGCGACAAAGACGCCGCCCGACTGGCTGACGACGTGATCGAGGTTCCCGCGGCGGCCGAGTTCCTCCAGCCGATCCTCACGGTGATCCCGCTGCAACTGCTGGCCTATCACATTGCCGTGGCGCGGGGCTGCGACGTGGACAAGCCGCGCAACCTGGCCAAGAGCGTGACGGTGGAGTAGGCGGGCGGGCGTTGGCTTTATCCTCTGGGGTCTATTCCACTTGTCGGCGGCGCGAATGGTTGCTTCACCCGAACCGGGAGCTGACGCTCCCGGCTCGCCATAGGTTTCGCTCGGCGAGCCGGCGGCGTGAGCCGCCGGTTTGTCCCGATTGACACGTGTTGGGTGGCACGGGTGGCTTGTCCACCCGTGCTCGTTCGGAACTCCCTCTGTTGTGGCCTGGTCTTCCGAGCCAGCCACACAACAGTGTTGGGGCGGTCGAGTGGGGACTGTAGGAGTGTGGCGAGTCGTCAGATGCAAAAACCGACGATCAACACCACAATCCCGAGCAGAAGGATAAGGGCACCGAGGGGCGGGAATACGATCCCAATAGCCAATGCCACCAGGATCAACAAGCAGCCTGTACATTGGGTATTGCCGCGACGATTTCGGCGGTCGCTGGCCATCTGTTCGTGCATTGACTCGAGTTGCTTCCGCAGGTACCAAGTCTGCAAGGCAGCAGGATCGCGAAACGGCGCCTGACACGCAGGACACCATGGTGAATCCTTCGGAATCCACTGTCCACAGGCCGGACACGGCTGGTGTGTGCGCCGGAACTCGGCATCCCGTGCGGCCTGAGCTTCCCGTTGTTGGCGCAGCCATTCTCGGCGTCGCTGCCGGCGAGCGGCGAGCCACTGGCTCGTGGCGGTCCAACGAACTGCGATGCAGGCGACTGTCGCGCCCCACCAGCCTCGCGCAGCCTCCGAAGATTGCTCTAGTGGTTGTTGGGCCGGCTTGTCATCGTCCAAGCAAACGCGCAGAAGCAGTGGAGGGGGATGAGGCGGAAGTGCTGTATTACTCCGCGATGGTGCGCGAGGAACAGGGGCCGGCGGCGGGATGGGGCCTGAGGCGGCCGGGTCCTGGTTCTTCGTCACCTCCAGAAGAGCGCCGCCGCAGATCGGGCACTTAGGCGATTTCCCCCGCGCGGTGTCCGGAGCGTTGAAAAGCTTGTCGCACCGGGGACAAGAGAACTGGACGACCATCTGCTACCCCGCTTCCCCCAACGCACGCCCCAGTGGGCGGCAACTCGTTTCGCCGCTCGCAAGGACGCGTTGTGTGCGATTCTAGCCCCGGCTCGGTCCGTTGTCAACCAATGCGAGCCGCGGGGGCCATCCCCCAACACGCCCCCCCAGCGCTCGAATCCCGGCGGGATGAAGCAAGCCCGCTCGCTGGCCGCTGTGGCGCAGCCAAGCAGGTCAGGCACTTCTGCGCCTGACATCCTGACATCGACATCTTCAACATCTTCATCTTCCCGGACCCTGGACGGGCTTGGCAATCTCACCGACGGTGACGATAATGGTGACGTGCATCAGCGGACCGTGAATCCGGCCTTTGGGTGGCGCGCCCTTTGAGCCCAAAAGATGGGGGCGGCTGAAATGCACCCTTGAGACGCTAGGGCAAGCGCAGCCGCGCTCCAGCCGCGTCGCCGCGGGCCGGAAGTGTTTGAAGTCTGTTTGACATTCTGAGGCCCGGCGCACCTGGCCTACCGGGTGGGAAGTCCTGAAACAGCCGGGCAATCCGGCCGGGTTGTTGCGTGAAACCAAACAACGGGCGCTGGCGGCATCAGAGGACGATTGTATGGTGAAGTCGTGAGGGAACGAAGCATGGAACCCATCAAACAGCAAGTTATCGTCGGCCAGCGCGGAGAGATCGTGATCCACGTTCCGCAGTGGCCTCCTGGGACGCGAGCCGAAGTGACCGTGGTCGTGCAACCGGCTTTGGGGGCGTCTGAAGCCCCAGCGGGTTCGCGCTCTCAACTTGTCGGCGCGTGTCGCGGCATGTTCGCTTCGCCTGCCGAAGCCGACGCATTTTTATCCCAGGAGCGCGAGGCATGGCAGTAGGTCAGGCACTCCTGTGCCTGACATCTTCATCTACTGGGCTCCACTCCTAGTATCCACAACGGAGTCGGGAGGGCGAAGCTCCTGCTGAGCCGCGAGTTTCCATTTGTTGGCCGCGTTGACGACGCGCGTCCTGCCCCGTCCTCGGCCCTACGGCTCGCCAGCAGCCTCGCCCTCCCGTTGGCGGTTCGGTAAGCACGAGCTTCGGGGGCGTCTGCCTGCTGCCAAAATGGCAGTCGATCGGCCGTCTCAACCGGCCTCCACCGCCGATCTGGCCATCTGCGAGACCGCGGGCGTGGTGTTTTACGGGCCGTACCAGGAGAATCAGTCCAAAGAAGTCCAGCGGGGCCAGTCCGCGCCACCGCAGATTCCCAAGAGCGCGTTCCGTTGGCTGGCAGACCAGCAGACCTACGAGTGCCCCCAAGGGCACCGGTTGAACTACCTGGGGTCGGTCGAGGAAGCCCGGGCCGGCGGTCAGAGGGTCACGCGGTTTCGCTATCGGTGTCCGGCAAGATACTGCCGAGCGTGTCCGCGCCAGCCCCACTGTACCCGCAACCTGAAAGCAGGCCGGGAGATCACCCGCTGGGAGCATGAAGAGCTGGTCGAAGCCCTCCAAGCCCGGATGCAGACCGCCGAAGCCAAAGCCCTCTATCGGCTGCGAAGCCAGACCGTGGAACTGGCTTTTGCCGACGCGAAGCAGCACCGCCGCCTGCGCCGCTTTTCCGGCCGGGGTCGCACGCGCCTGCGCACTCAGCTCGGGCTGTGCGTCCTCGCCCGCAACGGTCTGGCCGTAATTCGTGCCCTCGCCTCGCCCCGGGCCCCACCCAAGGCGATGATAACTCAGGCAATCGACACAGGCTAAAACGAGACGGTCTCAGGAGACCGCTCTACAACACGGGCTGGCCGTTAAACGAGTGGCGACTGCGTACTCGACTCACCGGCGCCTGCGGCTGGCCGTTAAACGATCCGAACACAACAAACCGGAAAGGCCGCTGGAGCCGCGATATTGCGCGTGCTCAGGGCGCGATTTCCCGCCGGGTCCAGCGATTGGTGGGTCATCGCCTTCGGCTCGACCCATCTATGAGTGTGTGGTTGTCAACCGGTGGCTTGTGGGTGGGTCGAGCGC